>NZ_JAGRQM010000021.1:0-98620 GCF_018132775.1 Gordonia sp. SCSIO 19800
GAAGGGCTCCGCAACCTGTCTCACCAGGCCCTTCGTGGCTCGTCGCTGGCGCTCCTCGCACCTCAGGGAGCAATGGTCATGTCGTTCTTTCGGATCAGGGGGCGGTGGTGGCGCGGCCCCGGGTGAAGTCCGGCGCGCGCTTGCCGACGAAGGCGTCGACTCCCTCGATGCCCTCGGGCAGTCCGGACCGTTCGGAGATGGAGCGGGCTTCGAGGGCGAGGTGCTCGACCAGCGTGGTGTCGGCGGAGACGGACAACAGATGCTTGGTCATCGCGTCGGCGTCACGGGGACCCGACGCGATGGCCTCGGCGGACGTGCGCGCGGCGGAATCGACCTCGTCGTCGGCGACGATCTCCGACAGCAGCCCCCACTGCTGGGCCTCGTCGGCGCTGATGACGCGGTCGGTCAAGATGATCTGGCGTGCCCGGGCAGCGCCGACAGCGCGGGGGAGGGTCCAGGTGAGACCCCCGTCGGGGGTGAGACCGATACCGCGGTAGGCGGGCCGCAGCCGGGTCGACGGACCACCGACGGCGACGTCGGCGTGCAACACCAGCGACATGCCCGCGCCGGCGGCCCAGCCCTTCGCGGCGACGACGACGGGGCGGTCCGCCTCGTACAGGGCGCCGACGAGCTGATGGAAGTTGTCGGCGATCTCGCGCAGATAGGTCGGGCGGTCGTCCGCACCGGCGAAGGCGCGGACGTTGCCGCCGGCGCAGAAGTTCTTGCCCAGCCCGACGAGCAGGACCGCCCCCACGTCACGCTGTCCACGCGCGACCTCGCGCAGTGCCTGGGTTCCCGCGGCGAGGGCGGCGTCGTCGAGCGAGTTGCCCGCACCTGTCGTCGAGACCGCGATGGTGAGGACGCCGTTGCGCTCGTGCACCAGAGCGTCGGAGGCGTCTACGGCAGCGGGGGTGGTGGGGTTCGATGAGGCCATGCGCGAAACCCTATCGCGCACACACCAAAGACCCGATGCCGGGGAGCTTGCGCTCATGGCATCGGGTCTCGTGCTCTCGAACTCCCACCCGCGGACGGGCGAGGAGGTCAGACAGCTGCGGTCTTGCCGGCCTTCAGGCAGGAGGTGCAGACGTTCTTGCGCTTGCGGTTGCCGGGGGCGACCTCCACGCGAACGGACTGGATGTTCGGGTTCCAGCGGCGGTTGGTACGGCGGTGCGAGTGAGACACCGACTTGCCGAAGCCCGGGCCCTTGCCGCAAATATCGCAGACGGCAGCCATCGTCGAACTCCCTTGGTAGATGATCATGGTCTGGTGGTCAGCCGCTCGGATCGATCGGCACCACCGGTGGGTGTGCGCGCTCGAGGCGAAAGGCAACCCTGCAAGGATAACCAGGTCGTGGTGGCGTGACCAAATCCGAGCCGATCCGCCACCCGGTCCCGCTCGGTCGCGCCGCACGGTCGGACACCCCGAGTAACCTTGCCCACAACCTCATCAGCCGGTCACGTTGCGCGCGAGAGCACAGTACGTCGCGCGCCGCGTCTGCGAGAAAGAGCCACCGTGTGATCGCCCGCACCGTCAACCCGCAGTTGCTGCGCGATTGGGCCCGAGTCTCGGTCGAACAGCTCGAGTCGCTGCGCGGCGAGATCAACGACCTCAACGTGTTCCCGATCCCCGATTCGGACACCGGGAGCAACATGCTCTTCACGATGCGGGCCGCGGCCGAGGCGGTCGAGAAGGCGCCGCCCGACGCGTCGCTGCCCGAGGTCGCCCGCGCGATGGCCGACGGCGCGGTGGCGCAGGCGCGGGGCAACTCGGGGATCATCCTCTCGCAGGTGCTGGTCGGACTCGCGGACGGTGCGGAGATCCTGGGCGACACCGACGCCCTGACCTTCGCCGAGTTGTCGACGCTGGGTCTGCGTCTCGGTTCGCTCGCGGCGACCCGTGCGGTGAGCGAACCGCGCGAGGGTACGGTCCTCACGCTGGTGCGGGTCGCCGCCGAATCGGCCGCGGCGCACGAGCACGAGTCCCCGGCCGACCAGGTGCGCGCCGTCGCCGACGACTGCGCCGAAGCGCTCGAACGCACCCCGGAACAGCTGTCGGTGCTCGCGAACGCGGGCGTGGTGGACGCGGGCGGGCGTGGCTTCCTCGCGATCGTGGACGCCATGGTCAAGGTCATCACCGGCGTCTCGCACCGCCGCCGGCGTTACCGGGGCATCCTCACCGACAGCACCACACTGGGTCACGGACCGGACGACAGCTGCCTCGACGGGAGCGACCAGGATTTCGAGGTCATGTACCTCCTCGACGGCGCGGCCGGTGAGCAGATCGCCGAACTGCGCGAACGTCTGGACGAACTCGGCGACGCGGTGGTGATCGTCGGCGACAGTTCCAGCGGTGAGGGCGAACGCTTCTCGGTACACGTTCACACCTGCCACCCGGGTGCGGCGGTCGAGGCCGGCGCGGGCATCGGGCAGCTCTCGGATGTCCGGATCACCTGCTTCGCGCTCGATGCCATTCGCACACAGGCGGATTCGGCTGAGCCGCCGCCTCGGCACAAACGGGCCGTGGTGGTCGTCGTGTCCGGTGACGGCGCGGCCGAACTGTTCGGCGAGGCCGGTGCGGTCGTGCTGCGCGCCGACGACGGACTCTCCGCCCACGAGCTGGGCCGCGCGATCCGCGACACCGACAGCGCGCACGTCGTCGTCATGGCCAACGGCGCATTGACATCGCAGGATCTCGTCACGGTCGCCACCGAGGTGCGGTCCACCCAGCGTTCGGTCCTGATGCTGCCGACGTCGTCGATGACCCAGTGCCTCGCCGCTCTCGCCGTGCACGATCCGAGCGAGGTCCCCGACGTCGACGCCTACGCGATGGCCGAGGCCGCCGCCGGGGCACGCTGGGGATCGCTGCAGTCGGCAACCACGAGGATGATGACGCTGGCGGGGATGAGCGAGGTCGGTGACGTGCTGGGGCTGATCGGCGACGACGTGCTCGTCGTGGCGCCGGATCAGACGTCGGCGTGCACCGCCCTCGTCGACCTCATGCTCTCCACCGGAGGCGAGCTCGTCACGGTGCTCGCCGGGGTCGAGGTCGACGAGGCCGCCCTCGAGGCCGTCGAGGAGCAGATGCGGCGCAGCTACCCCGGCATCGAATTGGCGGTGTACCGCACCGGACAGCGCACCGATCTCGTCCAGGTGGGTGTGGAGTGACCGAACTGGCACTGTCGGATTCGCTGTCCGACGTCCTGGGGACCAAGCCCGCCGAACAGCTCGCCACCGTCGGCGTGCACACGGTCGGGGAGCTGTTGCGGTACACGCCCCGCCGGTACATCCGACGCGGCCACGTGGTCGACCAGGAGCGGCCCGAACCGGGTGAGTGGCTGACGATCGTCGGACGGATCACCAAGTCCGATCTCATCAAGATGAGGAGCCGCAAAGGGTCGTTCCTCAAGGTGAAGGTCACCGACGACAACGACGTCTACGAGGCCAGCTTCTTCAACGCCCACCGCCTCAAGGGGCTGTTCCGACCCGGTGCACGGGTGATGATGGCCGGCGCGGTCAAGTACTTCCGCGACCAGATCCAGTTGTCGCATCCGGAATGGATGATCCTTCCCGACGGCGATCCGGAGATCGAGGACGTCGTCGGTTCCAAGATGCTGACCGAGATGTACGCGATCGAGGAGCAGATCACCGGAGAGCGCGGCGATCACCCCCTGGTCACCATGTTCGACCGCGACATCCTGCCGATGTACCCGGCCAACAAGAACATTCAGACCTGGGACATCCTCGGCGCGGTCCGTCGGGTCCTGAGTGAGAGCGCGCCGATTCCCGACGCACTCACCGAAGCCGAACGCCGCGCGCGGGGTCTCGTCAGCACCGACGAGGCGATCCGCAAGATCCACCTGCCCGATGCCGAGGACGACGTGAAGGTCGCCGCCCATCGGCTGAAGTTCGATGAGGCGCTGGCCATCCAGACCGTGCTGGCGCAGCGCCGGCTGGCGGGGCGGAGCGAGTCGGCGCCACCGTGTCCACGCGTGCCCGGCGGTCTCGAGGACAAGTTGCGTGACCGACTCCCGTTCACCCTGACCAACGGTCAGGTCGAGGTGGGGGAGGAGCTCGCCGAGGATCTGGCCCGCGCGCAGCCGATGTCGCGGCTGTTACAGGGCGAGGTCGGGTCCGGGAAGACACTCGTGTCGTTGCTGGCAATGCTGCGGGTCGTCGACAACGGGTACCAGTGTGCCATCCTGGCCCCGACGGAAGTGCTTGCCGCACAGCACTACCGGACGATGAAGACGATGCTGGGCGACCTCGCCGAGGCGGGCGAACTGACCGCGGCCGACGGCGCGACGCGCCTCGCGCTGCTGACGGGTTCGATGAAGACCAAGGGCCGGCGCGAGACGCTCCTCGACGTGGTGACGGGCCAGGCCGGGATCGTGATCGGGACCCACGCGCTCCTCGAGGACAAGGTCGAGTTCTTCGACCTCGGACTCGTCGTGATCGACGAACAGCACCGCTTCGGCGTGGAGCAGCGAGATGTGTTGCGCGGCAAGGGTCGCGACGGACGGATACCGCATTTCCTCGTGATGACCGCGACGCCGATCCCGCGGACCGTCGCCATGACCGCCTTCGGTGACCTCGAGACCTCGGTCCTCCGGGAGCTGCCGCGCGGCCGGCAGCCGATCACCACGTCGGTGGTGCCCACCGGGAAATCCTCATGGGTCGACCGGGTGTGGTCGCGCGCCAACGAGGAGATCGACGCCGGCCGTCAAGTCTATGTCGTGTGCTCGCGCATCGGCGACGGGCCCGAACCCGAGCCCGACGACAACGAGGAGAAGGGCCCGCGGACGACCTCGGTCCTCGAGCAGTACGAGGCCCTCGTCGCCGGCCCGTTCGCGCACCGACGCGTGGAGCTCCTGCACGGCCGCCTACCCGCCGACGAGAAGAACGCCGTCATGGATGCTTTCGGTCGGGGCGAGGTGGACGTGCTGGTGTCCACCACCGTCATCGAGGTGGGTGTCGACGTGCCCAATGCGACCACGATGGTCATCGTCGATGCCGATCGGTTCGGCGTGAGCCAGCTGCATCAGTTGCGCGGTCGTGTGGGACGCGGGCGGCATGCGGGTCTGTGCCTGTTGATGACGAATGCCCGGGACGGCTCGCCGTCGATGGACCGCCTCCGCGCCGTGGCCGGTTCGAACGACGGATTCGAGCTCGCGCGAGTCGATCTCGAGCAACGGCGGGAGGGTGATCTGCTCGGGTCCCTACAGTCGGGCGTCAACACGTCGTTGCGGTTCCTGTCCCTGCTCGATGACGTCGAGGTCATCGAGGACGCCCGCGATCTCGCGGAAGACGTGGTGAGCGAGGACATCACGCTGCTCGAACACCGGCCGCTCGCCGACCTCGTCGACGGAATCCTCGTCCCGAACAAGATCGCGTACCTCGACAAGTCCTGACCGGCTCGGCCCGAGGCCAGTTGTCGCGTGTCGGTGCGCCTGGCGCCACGTTCTGCGACATCGGTACCCGGCCGATCGACACACGGAACCAGAAGGTCGCCGTGTGCGTCTGAGAATGCATGGTGATGCGTTCGCCGACGCTGCGACGACTCCGCATGCGGATCCGATGGATGCGCTGGACGCCGCGGGACTCGCCGTCCTGGTCGCCACGGCAGTGGGCGGTGCTCGTCGCCGCGGTCGTCACAGCAGTGGTGGTCGCCGTCGGCGTCGACGCCTTTCGGGCCGGTCCCGACACCGACCCGAGGATTCGGGCGATGGCGGGGCAGGCGGCGTCGCTGCTCGCCTCGATCCCGATCAGTGCGGGGCGTACCGACCGACAGGATTACGACCGGTCCGCGTTCGGCACCGCGTGGTCGGACGCCGCGTCCGTACCCGGAGGCGGCAACGGATGCGACACCCGTAACGACGTGCTCGCCCGGGATCTGCGCGACATCCGAGCCGGCCCGACGTCGAGTTGTCCGCGTGCCGTACTGGCGGGCGAACTGCGGAGCCCGTACACCGGCGACTTCGTGGTCTTCCGGCGCGATCGGAGCGCGTCGGCGGTGCAGATCGACCACATCGTGCCGTTGTCGTACGCCTGGGACATGGGAGCGTGGGCGTGGCCGCCCGACCGGCGGTTGGACTTCGCGAACGATCCCGCCAATCTCGTTGCCGTCGACGGGCGTTCGAACCAGGACAAGAGCGACTCCGAACCCGCGCGCTGGATGCCGCCGGTCCGGGGATTCTGGTGCCAGTATGCGATACAGTTCGTGACCGTCACGGCTGCATACAGATTGACGGTCGACGAGCCCTCCCGACGCGTCCTGTCGGAGGCGCTGCGGTGTGCGGACTGACGACCATGCGCCGCCGCGTCAATGCGCGCCCGCGCCCTCCGAGTTGTGCAACAGGTTCAGTCCGACGACACCCGTGAGGATGAGGAAGATGCATCCGAGCCGAGCGAGGCCGGCCGGTTCTCGCAGGAACAGGATTCCGTAGATCGCGGTACCGACCGCGCCGATCCCCACCCAGACCGCGTAGGCCGTGCCCAGGGGGATCGAGCGGATCGCGTAGGCGACACCGGCCATGCTCACGATCACCCCGATGATGAACAGGGCCGTCCACATCGGACGTGTGAAGGTGTTCGACTTCTCCAGAGCTGCCATGTAGATGATCTCGACCAGACCCGCGGTCACCAGGAGAAGCCACGCCACTTCCCGATCGCTCCCGTCTTCGGACATCTGTACGGCGTCACAGTAGGCGGGAGACGGGCGGGATGCGCGCCGAGATCAGTCCGAGAACGACGGAGGTCCTCCCGCCGGCCGCTTCACCTGTGCGAATGCCGAGACGCCCGCGAGCGTCACCAGAGACGAGAAAAGTGCGTCCGCTTCGTCACCGGTCGGGATGTCGGAGAGGACGGGACCGAAGAAATGGTTGCCGTCGATCCCGGTGATGGGGCTCCCGCCGGCCTCGCCCAGAGCATGCTGGCCGCGTTGATGCGACGCGCGCAGGGCGTCGTCGAACGACTCGTCGTCCATGGCCTCGGCCAGGCCGGCGGGGAGGCCGGTGTCGACGAGGATCTCCGACACCGCCGCGGGCGTCATCTCGTCGCCCGCATGGTGGAGCCGTCGGCCGATCGCCGAATAGAGGGGTTCGAGCGAATCGGTCCCGGACTCGTCGACGGCCGCCATCAACACACGTCCGAGTCGCCGCGAGGTGTCGAGTTGCTGCCGCTGCTCGTCGGAATCCGGCTCCTGGTCCTCATTCAGGATGGCCAGACTCATCACGTGCCAGTCGACGGAGGCATCGTGTGCCTGAGCCCGATCGATGAGCCATCGCGATGCGGCCCAGGCGAAGGGGCACACGGGGTCGAAGTAGAAATCGAAGTGGGTCATGAGAACTCCGGTGGTCTCGGACGAATGTGCAAGGGGTTCAGGACTGTGCGGTCAGGGAATCGATCGCGGCGCGCAACTTCACCGCGGCATCACGTGCGACCGGTTCGAGGTCCGGTTCGCCCGAGACCTGGACCATGAGATCGGGGTTCATCGCCTCGACCAGCGTGTGGTCGGGGTTCCCCGGGTCGGAGCGAACGACGACGTTGCACGGCAACAGCAACCCGATCTGCCGCTGGACGCCGAGCGCCCGATGCGCCAGCGGCGGATTGCACGCGCCGAGTATCAGGTACGGCTCCATGTCCTCGTCGAGTTTCGTCTTGAGCGTCGCCTGGACGTCGATCTCGGTGAGGATGCCGAATCCCTGATCGGCGAGCGCGGCTCTGGTCCGTTCGACCGCCTCCGGGAAGGGGTGCGGCAGCGTGGTGGTCAGTGCGAGTGACATCGTGTGTCCTTTCTTGTCGGCCCTCAAGGGGCGTGTACCCGATTCGGGTGAGGTCAATGCTTGAAGCTGATCGACGGGAGGATCCGGCGCAACCAGGATGGTGTCCACCACGCCGCCCGGCCGGTGATGCGTAGCAGCGCCGGCAGGAGGGTGAGGCGGATCAGGACGGCGTCGAGCAGGACTGCCACACCCAGGATGATCCCCATCTCCTTCGGAGGGAGTGGTTGGGCCAGGGCGAAGGTGAAGAAGACGGCGACCATGACCGCAGCTGCGGCGAAGATGATCCGCCCGGAGTGGGCCATGCCGTCGACCTGCGCGGTCGATGGATCCCCGGAGCGTTCGTAGTGTTCTTTGGCGGTGGCGAGGAGGAACACGGTGTAGTCCATCGCGATCGCGAAGATCATGGCGAAGAAGAACACGGGGGCCCAGCCGTCGAGAAATCCCTGAGGTGTGAAGCCCAGCAGGTCTGCCAGGTGCCCGTCCTGGAAGATCAGCTTCGCGACGCCGAACGCCGCGGCGGTGGACAGCAGGCTCACCACAGTGCCGATGAGTGCGATCAGCGGCGCTTGGAGTGACACCAGCAGCAGGACGAAACCGAGGACGAGAATGACGGCGACGACCAGCGGGAAGTAGTCGTTCAGAGCGTGCTGCAGGTCGAGGTTCTCGGTGGGCGCGCCGCCGACGAGAGCGCCGTCGGGCAATGCGTCACGCAGGTCGTCGACGATTGTGGCCATCTGGCCGGCGGACGGGTCGACGGTCGGAAGAGCCTGCATGAGAACGAGGCCCGAGTCGTCCGCGGCCGGCGTCGCGGGAGTGACCATGGTGATCCCCGGGGACTGCGCCGCGACCGCGGCGGCCTGCTGCGCCTCGTCGGCGGGTGCGACGATCTGCAGCATCCCCGGTGCGCCCTCGCCCATCTGCGACTGCACGAGTTCATAGCCCTGGCGGACGGGCGCGTCGGCCGGGACGACGCCGATGGAGGGCATAGCGACCTTCAACCCGACGACCGGGATCGCGAGCGCGACGAGAACAACCAGGGAGCCGGTGGCGACAGCCCACGGATGGCGCTGCAGGAAGCCGCCCCAGCGTGCGAACACCGGCGATCGGTGCTGCTGGCGGCGCGCGTACGGCAGCGAGACCGCGTTGATCCGGCCACCCAGGGCGCCCAGCGCGGCGGGTAGGAGAGTGAGGGTTGCCGCGAGGACGAAGGCCACCGCGAGCATGATGCCCACCGCCATCGTGCGCACCGCCGGTGCCGGAACCAGCAGCACGGCCGACAGGCTCACCAGAACCGTGATGCCGGACAGCAACACCGCCTTGCCTGCGGTGTCCATCGTCTGCGCCACCGCCGCGCGCATGTCGTCGCCGTGCTCCCGGACCGAGTCGCGGAACCGCGACACCAGGAACAGTGCGTAGTCGATGCCCAGCGCCAGCGCGAACATCATCGCGAAGTTCATGGCCCACACCGAGATCGGGGTGACCTGGTTCAACAACACCAGGCCGCCCGCGGATGCGACGAGACCGGCGATGGTCAGCAACAATGGGAGACCGGCCGCGACGAGCGACCCGAAGGCGAGCACCATGATCGTCAGCGTGACCGGCCATGAGAACAGCTCGGCCTTGATCATCGCGTCGTGATTGGCCTCGTTGAAGTCGCTCCACAGGGCCGAGGCACCCGTCGGGTACACCTCGATCCCGTTTCCGGACAGGGCGATCAACGCGTCCTTGTGCTCATCGACAGCGCGCACCATCTCGTCGGTGTCGGCGGCCGCGCCCACTATGACGATCCCGGTGTGGCCGTCCGGGCTGATCGACGTGCCGGGCTGTGGCGGGACGACCTGGGCGAACCGGCTGTCCGTCCCCGCCAGTGCAGCGATCTCGCCGACCACCTCTCGAATCGCGGGACCGTCGACCGTGTCGCGCTCGGAGTGGACGACCACATGGACCGCTGCCGACGAGTTCCCGCCGAAATGTTGCTGAGCCAGCTCGCGGACCTGCACGGACTCCGACCCGTCGGCCTGCCAGCCCGCGCCCGCGAGTGCGGAAAACACCGACGGCGCCGCGGCTCCCAGGACGAGCAGGACGAGGAGCCACACGCCGAACACCCAGCGGGCGTGCGCGGCCATGGCCGCACCCCACCGGCCGAGGCCCCCGGGCGGGGAGCCCGCGGGGTCGGTAGTGGTCGCCTCGTCGGACAGAGGTGTGATCGGCGCCATGGATTTCCTTTCGTATATACCCCTGGGGGTATCCGCCTGGCGGCTAACATACCCATGGGGGTATCTTGACGTCAAGAATTCAGCACCCAACCGGACGTCGGTGGTGCACGACAGCGAGGAGGCCTCGATGGCCGATGACAAGAGGCCCCACGTGGCCGTCGGCGACGATGCGATGAGTGCCGTCCTCAACCGTCTACGCCGAGCGCAGGGGCAGCTCGCCGGCGTGATCGCGATGATCGAGGCCGGGCGTGACTGCAAGGATGTGGTCACCCAGCTCGCCGCGGTGTCCCGCGCGCTCGACCGCGCCGGCTTCAAGATCGTGGCCTCGGGAATGCGGCAGTGCATCGAGACCGTTGACGGTGAGCAACCGCCGTTGACCGAGGCAGAGCTGGAGAAACTCTTCCTCGCACTCGCCTGAGGCGCCGACCGTGGATCTCGTTGGGGACTCCGAAACTGCGGCGTTACTCTGAGAACGGCACTGTCCGGGCGGTTGCGCCCGGAACCACCGAAGTCGAGGATGTTGATGAGCGCACCCACCGCAGAGCAGTCCGTCGCCGAAGGCGGCTCCGGCGCCGAGAAGTCCGACACCGAGAAGGTCGTTCTCGGGCTTGCCCGTGCCGCCAAGTCGGCGTCCCGCTCGCTGAGCGGTCTGACGACCGCGGGCAAGAACGAGGTCCTGCTCGCCGCGGCCGACGCCATCGAGGCGGCCACCGACACCATCCTCGCCGCGAACGCCGAGGACATCGCACGTGCCGAGGCGGCCGACATCGAGGTGAGCCTGCTCGACCGGCTGCGGCTCGACGCGTCGCGCGTGGCCGGTATCGCCAACGGTCTGCGGCAGGTCGCCGTGCTCCCCGACCCGATCGGTGAGGTGGTTGCGGGGAAGACCCTCCCCAACGGGCTGCAGCTGCGTCAGCTGCGCGTGCCCCTGGGGGTCGTGGGCATCGTGTACGAAGCGCGCCCCAACGTCACCGTTGATGCGTTCGGGATCTCCTTCAAGTCCGGGAACGCGGTGCTGCTGCGTGGCTCGTCGTCGGCCGCGTCGTCGAACGCCGAACTCGTGCGCGTGCTGCGGGAGACCCTGTCGGCCAAGGGGGTCAGCGCGGATGCGGTGTCGCTGCTGCCCAGCGACGATCGGTCCAGCGTGACCGCGCTCATCCGGGCGCGCGGACTCGTGGACGTGGTCATCCCCCGTGGCGGCGCGGGCCTCATCGAGGCCGTGGTGTCGAATGCGACGGTCCCGACGATCGAGACCGGCGTCGGCAACTGCCACGTCTACGTCCACGCACTCGCCGACCTCGATGTCGCGGCGCGTGTCATCCTCAACTCCAAGACCCGCCGGCCGAGTGTCTGCAACACCGCGGAGACCGTGCTCATCGACAAGGCTGTCGCGGCCGACGCGCTGCCGCGGATCACCTCGGTGCTGCAGACCCAGGGCGTGGTCATCCACGGCGACGAGCCGGGTATGGAGCCGGCCACCGAGGACGACTGGTCCATGGAATACCTGTCGATGGACATCGCGATGAAGGTGGTCGACGGGCTCGACGCCGCGGTCGCCCACATCGACACCTACGGAACCGGCCACACGGAGGCGATCATCACCACCGACCTGGCGGCCGCCGACGAGTTCACCCGGCGCGTGGATGCCGCCGCCGTCATGGTCAACGCATCGACCGCCTTCACCGACGGCGAGCAGTTCGGCTTCGGCGCCGAGATCGGCATCTCCACCCAGAAGCTCCATGCCCGCGGCCCGATGGGTCTGCCGGAACTGACCTCGACCAAATGGGTGGTCTGGGGCAACGGCCACGTGCGGCCCGCCTGATGAGCGCGACGACCCCGGACGCGGGGACCGCGGGATACACCGGCTCGGGCCCGGCCGTCGTGCCGTCGTTCGAGGGTGTCGACGACGTCGTCGGTCGCCTTCGCGCGACGGGTTACCTCGCCGACGACGCGACCGCGACCTCGACCTTCCTGGCCGACCGTCTCGGCAAGCCGTTGCTGGTCGAGGGGCCGGCGGGTGTCGGCAAGACCGAACTCGCCCGGTCCATCGCGGCGGCCACGGATGCCGAACTCATCCGCCTGCAGTGCTACGAGGGCATCGACGAGGCCCGCGCGCTGTACGAGTGGAATCACGCCAAGCAGATCCTGCACATCCAGGCGACGGGGGACCGCGCGTGGGATGAGGCCAAGGCCGACATCTTCTCCGACGAGTTCCTCCTGCCGCGGCCGCTGCTCAAGGCGATCTCGCGCGAGGGTGCCACCGTGCTCCTCATCGACGAGGTCGACAAGGCCGACGTCGACATGGAGGGTCTGCTGCTGGAAGTGCTCAGCGATTTCGCGATCACCATCCCGGAGATGGGAACCGTTGCCGCTCAGCGTCGTCCGATCGTCTTGCTGACATCGAACGCGACCCGTGAACTGTCCGAGGCACTCAAGCGTCGTTGTCTGTACCTCTACATCGACTTCCCGGATGCCGAGCGCGAGAAGGAGATCCTCGCGTCGCGGGTGCCGAACCTGTCGGATTCGCTCAGCGCCGAGCTGGTGCGGATCGTCGGTGTCCTACGCACACTCGACATCCGCAAGAAACCGTCGGTGGCCGAGACGATCGACTGGGCGAACACGCTGTTGGCGCTGGGAGCCGGGGAGAAGGCCACGGCGAAGAGCGGTGGCGGATTCGACGACGGGCTCATCGCACGGACTCTCGGTGTCGTGCTGAAGCACCGGCCGGACCTCAAGACGGCTCTCAAAGAACTCAAGCTGGGCTGATGACGGCTCCGCTCGTCGCGCACCTCACCGATTTCGTCGACGAGTTGCGTCGTCGCGGGATCGTGGTCGGGCCGTCGGCGCTGATCGATGCGGCGAGTGCGATGGAGGTCCTCGACCTCCTCGAACGCCCCCATCTACGCGAGGGGCTCGCGACGACACTGCTCGTCGATCACGCCCATCGCGGTGTGTTCGACCGGGTCTTCGACCTGTGGTTCCCGGTCGGCGCCGGAATGCGCACCGTGACCGAGGATCTTCCGCGCACCCCCGACGGCGAGCTCGATGTCGAGGCGGTCCGGGACGCGCTGGCGGAGATGCTCGCCGACGACGCGTCGGCGAACGACGGCCGGCTCGACCAGGCCATCGCGATGATCGTCGACGAGTTGGGGCGGTACGGATCGACTCGGGGCGAGGCGTTCTCGGCCTATCAGGCCATCACCGCGGTGAGTCCGCAGACACTGATCGCGAAGATCGCGGCGGCCATGGCCGGTGATGGCGATGGGGACGGCGGCCGGGCCGGTACGGAACCGCTCTACCGGCAGGCGGCGCGCCAGAAGGCCAACGATCTGCGTGCGGCGATCGAGCGAGAGACCCAGCGGCGCATGGCCGACCGCAACGGCCGCCAGAAGGTCGGCGCCTACGCGGTGCCCCCGCTACCCGAGAACGTCAACTTCCTGTCGGCGGGTGCCAAAGAACAGGTGGAGATTCGCAAGACCATCGAGCCACTGGCGAGGTTGCTGGCCGCGAAGCTCGAGACGAGGCGACGGCGCGCTCACCGCGGCGCGGTCGACGTCCGGAAGACGCTGCGCGCCTCGATGTCCACCGGTGGGGTGCCCATCGAACTCAGTCACCGCAAGCCGCGACCGGGGCGGCCCGAACTCATCATCATCTGCGACGTGTCGGGGTCGGTGGCCGGGTTCAGTCAGTTCACGTTGCGCTTGGTGTATGCACTGCGGCAACAGTTCTCGAAGGTGCGGGTGTTCGCCTTCGTCGACACCGTCGACGAGGTGACCGACTACTTCGACCACGGCGAAGAGGATTTCGGTGCGGCGATGCACCACATGATCTCCGCCGCGCGGATCTCCACCCGCGACGGTCACTCGGACTACGGCAACATGCTGGCCGGGTTCGTCGCCGACTACGGCGATTCGCTGACCCACCGGGGTGCGTTGCTGATCCTCGGGGACGGGCGGAACAACTATCACGATCCGCACGCCGACGCGCTCGCCGAACTGGTGGAACGGGCCCGGCACGCCTACTGGCTCAACCCGGAGGCCAAGCAGCACTGGGGCACGGGTGACTCGGTCGCGACCGATTACGCGGACGTGATCGACATGTTCGAATGCCGGAACGCCACACAACTGGGCACGGTCATCGCCGACCTCCTGCCGATCTGACCAGCGCTGCCGATTCGCATCAGTGCTCGACGCGTAGACTGACCGTCCATGTCACCCGACCGCCCGCGTGCGCGCCGTATCGGCGTGATGGGCGGCACGTTCGACCCGATCCACAACGGGCACCTCGTCGCGGCCAGCGAGGTCGCCCACCGGTTCTCGCTGGACGAGGTGATCTTCGTCCCGACCGGCCGTCCCTGGCAGAAGATCGGCGAGGCGACGACGGTGAGCCCGCCGGAGGACCGCTACCTCATGACGGTCATCGCGACCGCGTCGAATCCGCAGTTCAGCGTCAGTCGTGTCGACATCGACCGGGACGGCGACACCTACACCGTGGACACGCTCCGCGACCTGCGAGCGCTGCTCCCGGAAGCCCAGCTGTACTTCATCACCGGTGCCGACGCGCTGGAATCCATCCTGTCGTGGCAGGACTGGGAAGAGCTGTTCGGCCTCGCCCGATTCGTCGGCGTGAGCCGCCCGGGGTACGAGCTCGACGCCACGCACCTGGCCCACCATCTCGAGGCCATGCCCGCCGACACCCTGCATCTGCTCGAGATCCCGGCGCTGGCGATCTCGTCCACCGAGTGCCGGACGCGCGCGTTGCAGGGTCGGCCCGTCTGGTACCTGGTGCCCGACGGCGTCGTGCAGTACATCGCCAAGCGGAAGCTGTATCGTGCGCCCCGGGCGTCGTCGCCCGGTGTCTCCGCCCCGGCGCTTCCGGGGGCCAACCGCCCCGAGCGGCTCCCGCCCGAGGAAATTCCTCCCGGAGAGTTGCAGGGCGATACCGACGGGTCGGGCCGCGCCCTGGGCGAACAGGCCGTGACCGAATGAGAGGACAAGTGTGACTGCGTCAGCTGAAGCGCTGGAGATGGCCAAGGTGGCCGCCCTGGCCGCGGCCGAGAAGCTCGCCCATGAGGTGACGGTGATCGACGTGTCGGAGCAGTTGGTGATCACCGACGCCTTCGTGATCGCCTCCGCCGACAACGAGCGTCAGGTGAACTCGATCGTCGACGAGGTCGAGGAGAAGCTGCGGGAGGCCGGCCACAAGCCGCTGCGGCGCGAGGGCACGCGCGAAGGTCGTTGGGCACTGCTCGATTACGCCGACATCGTGGTGCACATCCAGCACACCGATGAACGACGCTTCTACGCGCTGGAGAGTCTGTGGAAGGACTGCCCGGTGGTCGAGGTGGACGGGCTGTCGTGAGTGGCGGTCCCGACTCACACGACACCGCCGTCGAACGTCTCACCCCGGTGGTGCGGCGCCTGATCCTGTTGCGGCACGGTCAGACCGAGTACAACGCGGCGAGCCGGATGCAAGGCCAGATCGACACCGACCTGTCCGAACTCGGTGTCCGGCAAGCTGGTTCGGCCGCGGTCGAGCTCGCCAAGCGGCAACCGGTGGTCATCTGGTCGTCGGATCTGCGGCGGGCCCGCGACACCGCCGAGGCGCTCGCGCAACGAACCGGTCTGCCGGTGACCACCGACGTACGCCTACGGGAGACACACCTCGGTGAGTGGCAGGGTCTGACGCACCTCGACGTCGATGCCGCGATGCCGGGCGCGCGCGCCGTCTGGCGCGATGACGCGACCTGGACGCCGCCGGGTGGGGAGAGCCGCGTCGACGTCGCCCGCCGCTCCACCCCCCTGGTCGACGAGTTGATCGAGCTGCTGCCGGAGTGGGGCGTCGGCGACAACCCGGAGGCGCCGGTGGTGCTGGTGGCCCACGGGGGAGTGATCGCGGCGATGACCGCGGCGCTGCTCGGGCTGCCGGTCGAGAACTGGCCCGTCTTCGGGGGGCTCGCGAACACGAGTTGGGTGCAGCTGTCGGGGCACAGCATGCCCGGCGAACTGCCGCGGTGGCGCCTGGACGTGTGGAACGCGTCCGCCGAGGACTCCGACCCGGCGGTGCAGTGAGCGACGTCCGCCGATGACCGAGGCCGCCGGACCCGGTCCATCCGCTGCCGATGCGCGGGAGCGATGTGTGCTGGTGTTGTCCGACTCGCTCGCGTACTACGGTCCGCAGGGCGGTCTGCCCGCGGATGACCCTCGGATCTGGCCGATGCTCGTGGGCGCTGCGACGCGTTCGGAGGTGCGGCTGTTCGGCCGGATCGGGTGGACGAGCCGGGACGTCTGGTGGGCCCTCACCCAGGACCCGAACATCTGGGCCACCGTGCCCCGCGCCGACGTCGTCGTGCTCGCATTCGGAGGTATGGACACGCTGCCCTCGCCGCTTCCGACGGCTTTCCGGGAGCAGATCCGCTACATCAGGCCGAACGGGTTGCGGCAGCGAGTACGCGCGGCCTATGCGTGGATACAACCGCGGGGGTCGCACCTCGGATGGCCGCTCGCGCTGCCGCCGCACGTCACGATCGAGTACCTGGAGAAGATCCGCGCGGCGCTCGCCCAGTTGCGTCCGGACCTCCCGATCGTCGTGTGCCTGCCGCCCACCCACCGCAGTCCGTATTACGGCAACGTCCATGCCGGGCGGATCCCGACGACCGCGGCGATGTCGCGATGGGCGTCGAGCCACGGCCTACCGTGTGTCGACTTCTACCCGGTCACCAGGGACGCCTTCGGCGACGACACCGCCGAGATGAATCCCGACGGAATCCACTGGGGTTTCTCGTGCCATCGGGGCATCGCCGACCTGGTCGCCCCGGTCGTCGACGCCGTCCGGCGGCGCGCGAATCGCGACACCGCGGGCCCGACCCCGACGCCCGTGGAGGCCCGGCGCGTGAACCCGTTAACGTAGACGCGTGCCTGTCGTCGTCGTCACAGACTCCTCGTCCCGACTGCCGCGGTCGGTGACCGAGCACTACGGGATTCGGCAGGTCCCACTGCACCTCGCCGTCGGCGACGAGGACTACCGCGAAGGTGTCGACGACATCCCGGCCGACATCGTGACGACGCCGGGCGTGACCACCTCCGGTGCCAACCCCAACGACCTCTCCGAACATTTCGAGTCCGCGCTCGAGGCGAGTCAGGGTGCCGGCGTCGTCGCCGTGCACATGTCGCGCCGGTTGTCGGGGACCTGGAGTTCGGCGCGGATGGCCGCGGAGAAGTTTTCCGGGCAGGTTCGGGTCGTCGATTCCCGATCTGTCGGTCTCGCAGTCGGTTTCACCGCCGTCGCGGCCGCCCAGGCCGCCGCCGGGGGAGCCGACCGGGACCGCGTGTACGAGTCCGCCATCCGACAGGCAGCGACCGTCGACTCGCTGCTGTGTGTGCAGCAGCTCGACAATCTGCGCAACAGTGGCCGGATCAGCGCCGCGGGCAAGCTCTTCGGCTCGGCGCTGTCCATCAAACCGATCCTGCACATGGTCGACGGGACCCTGACGCTGAAGGAACGTCATCGCACGTTCTCCAAGGCGCTGGACAAGATGGTCGATGCGGCCGCCGACTCCGCGGGCGGCCGCGCGGTCACGGTCGGCATCCAGCACTGTCAGAGCCCGGACGTGGCCGAGGAACTGCGCGCGGCCGTCCACGCCAGGCTGCGGGTGGTGACCTCCGAGCTGACCGTCGATCTCGGTCCCATCCTCGGCACCCACGTCGGCCCCGGCGCGGTGGGCGTCGTGATCGCTGCGCACCTCGAACCGATCGAGGGTCTCGGCGAGTCCTAGCGGTCCGGCGCGCCGGGCTCGGCGCCATCCACAGCTCGCGCTGACCGTCCACAGATCGCGGGCTCCGCGGCTCGCGTGCGGAGCAGCGGCGGCTGTGCCACCTAGCGTGTGGCGTCATGAGCGCATCAGGACGGCCGAACCCGTTGGACCGGCTGGCGCCGGTGGCCGATCTGCCGGGCCGACGGGACGGTAAGGCGGGCATCGACCCCGAGTCGCCGCTCGCTCCGGACATCGACGACCCGCTCGGCCCCGTCGAGGAACCCGAGCATCCAGGGTGGGGGATCGGCGGGATGCCGACATGGCTCGACACGCCGCCGCGAACCCAGCGTCGAGGGTCGGACGCCGACGGCGGCGACAGTGTCGGCGGCGACGGTGCCGAGGATGACGATGACTTCGACGACGATCCCATCCCTCGACGGCGCTTCGCGGTCGCGCCACCGGCAGCTCTCGCGCTGATCGCGGTCGGCGTCGTCGTCTGTGCCGTGGCGGCCTTCGGACTGTTCCGCGGGTCGGAGTCGGCGCCGGTCGTGGATTTCGGTGCGGTGGCCGGCACCTCGTCGATGTCGGACCCGTCGACGCCGCCGGCCGTGCCGACCGAATCGACCCCGGCGCAGATGGTGGTCAGTGTCGTCGGTTTGGTGCACGCGCCGGGTCTGGTGCAACTCACGCCCGGGGCGCGGGTCGCCGACGCGATCGACCGGGCGGGGGGCGCGCGCAAGAACGCGGATCTGCTGTCGCTGAACCTCGCGCAGGTCCTCCGGGACGGCGATCAGATCCTCGTCGGCTACGCGGGCGGGCAGGGCGAGATATCGCTGCGCAGTGCCGTCGTCGGGGCCTCGGGCGCGCCACCCGCACCCGCGGGTGCACCCCCGGCAGATGCAAGTGCTCCCGCCGGCGGTTCGGGTGGTCCGCCGGCCACCGGCGGACTCGTGAACCTCAACACCGCCACCGAGGCCGACCTCGACGAGTTGCCCGGGGTGGGGCCGGTGACCGCGAAGGCCATCCTGTCGTGGAGGGATCGCAACGGGCGCTTCAGCTCCGTGGACCAGCTGGCCGAGGTCGACGGGATCGGTCCGGCACGCCTGGCCAGACTGCGCGATCTCGTGACGGTCTGACGGGTGGACTACCGCCTGCTGGTACCGGCGGTGGCGGTGTGGTCGGTGACGGCGTTCGGGCTGGTGATGCCGCCCGGGTACACGCTCGGGCTGGCGATCTGTTCGGGCGCGGTGGCCTCGGTCGGCACGCTGATCTGTGCCGGCGGCCGGTTCGGATGGGACGCGGTCGGTTTGATCATCGTCGTGGCCGGACTCGCCGCGGTGTGCGCGACTTCCTTGGCGATCCGGCAGGAGGTCCGCTCCGATCACCCGCTGGCCGCGTCGACCGGGAAGTCGACGGTCGTACTTACCGTGCGTGGGGACCCGGTGGTTGTCGGGCCCTCGTCGGCCGGACGCGTCCGTCTGCGCGTCGACGTGGAACAGGTTGGTTCGCATCGTGTTCCGACGGCTTCCGCCGACCTGATGGGGGATCTCGGGGAGTGGTCGGGACTGTTGCCCGGGCAACGGGTGCTCACGGTCGCGCGGGTGCGGCCGCCGCCCGAGCACTCGCTGCTGGTGGCGACCCTGACTGCGCAGCAGCCCCGGGTCGTCGGCTCGCCGCCCGCCCACCAGCAGGTGGCCGGTGCGATCCGGGAACGGTTGCAGGTGTTGGCCGCGCGGGCGCTCGACGAGGACGCGGCCGGACTCCTGCCCGGTCTCGTGCTCGGCGACGAGAGCTCCCTCGACGACGGCCTGCGGGACGATTTCCGCGACGCCGGCCTGAGCCATCTGACCGCGGTGAGCGGCAGCAATTTCGCGATCGTCTGCGGGGCAGCGCTTCTCGTGGTTCGTAGTGTGGGTGTCCCACCGCGGGCGGCCGCGGTCGTCGGGCTGGTGGTGATCCTGGCATTCGTGGTGCTCGTCCGGCCGTCGCCGAGTGTGGTGCGTGCCGCGTTGATGGGAGCGGTGGGTGTGTTGGCGCTCTTCGCCTCTCGTCGGGCGCAGGCGTTCCCGGCGCTCGGTGCGGCGGTCGTCGGCGGACTCCTGTGGTGGCCCGAGCTGGCGCTGCAACCGGGGTTCGCCTTGTCGGTGGCCGCCACCGCCGCCATCGTGCTGTGGGCTCCACGACTCCGTGACCGGTTGCGCGAGTGGCGTTGTCCGCCGGGTGTCGCCGAGGTGTTTGCGATGGCGGTCACCGCGCAGGTGGTGACGGCGCCGATCGTGGTCGTGGTGACCGGCACGTTCTCGGTGGTGGGAATCGTGGCGAACCTTCTCGTCGCCCCGGTCGTCGCGGTGATCAGTGTGGTCGGCACCCTAGCCGCGCTCATCGGTGCGATCGGGCCGCCCGACGGCGTCGGCGCGCTCGTGGGTGAACTGCTGGTGCGCGCCCTCGCCCCCGAACTGTGGTGGATGGTCGTGTGCGCGCGCACCCTTGGTGGCGTGGGCTGGGCGAGTGTGGAGGTGCCCTCGCCGTTCGGATGAGGCTGCCCGCGGTCAGACCTCGCGATCGGCCAGTGCGCCTGCGGTGCGGTTCCACACCATGTAGCCGACGCCGACCGCGGCGAACCAGACCGCCCCGACGACGAGCGCGATCCGACCGTCGCGATCGAAGAACAGCAGGACGAAGACGAGAGCGAGGAAGGCGAGTGCGAGCCAGGTGGTGACCGGGGCGCCGGGGACCCGGTAGTCCGAGCGCGGCAGTTCACCGCGCGCGACCTTCCGGCGGTAGGCCATCTGGCACAGCAGGATCGTCGACCAGATGACGATGATCCCGACCGTCGACACCGCGGTGATGTAGGCGAAGGCGTGTACGGGATCGACGACGTTCACCACCACGCCGATCGCCATGACCGCGGCACTCAGCGTGATGCCGACGGCCGGGACCTTGCGGTTCGAGAGTCGGGTCAGCTGCCGCGGGGCGTCGCCGGTGTGGGCGAGGGAGCGCAGCATGCGCCCGGTCGAGTAGATGCCCGAGTTGCACGACGAGAGGGCAGCGGTGAGCAAGATGAAGTTGACGATGCCCGCGGCGCCGGGGATGCCGATGTAGGAGAAGACCGAGACGAAGGGGCTCTCGCCGGCCTGGAAGTCCGTCCAGCTGCGGACCGAGAGGATCACCAGCAGCGAGCCGACATAGTAGATCCCGATGCGGAACGGAACGGTGTTGATCGCCTTGCGCAGCGTGACACGCGGGTTCTGCGCCTCGCCCGCGGTCACGCCGACGAGCTCGACGCCGACATAGGCGAACATGACGATCTGCAGGCTCAGCATCGCGTTGCTGAAGCCGGTCGCGAAGAAGCCGCCGTCGTTCCACAGGTTCGTCACCGACGGACCGGTCTCGGGCCCCAGCCCGGCGATCGGGAGCAGCACACCGATGCCGACGATGATCATGCCGAGGATGGCGGTGACCTTGATGGCGGAGAACCAGAACTCCGCGCGTCCGAACACCCCGACAGAGATCAGGTTCGCGCCGAACAGCACGATGAGCGCGCGATGAGGGCGGCGACCCACACCGGCACCGAGGGCCACCAGTAGTTGATGTACTTGCCCGCCACGGTGATCTCGGCCATGCACGTCGTCGTCCACACGGCCCAATAGGTCCACCCCTGGCTGAAACCGGCGAACCGTCCGAGGAACTCGTCGGCGTACTCGCTGATGCCGCCGGAGATCGGCCGGTAGATGAGGAGTTCGCCGAGAGCGCGCATGACGATGAAGATCGCGAGGCCGGCGAGCGCGTACGCCAGGATGAGTGCCGGTCCCGCCTTCTCGATCGCGCCACCCGCGCCGTAGAAGAGGCCGGTGCCGATCGCGATCATCTGCACGGTGCGGGCGGTGAGCCCGCGTTGGTATCCCTCGTCGGTGTCGGCACCCGTGTCGGTGCCGGGATGCTCGACAGTCAGCGGGCAACTCCTGGAATGTCGGTGGGCCGATGGCAGAAGCTCACCGTAACGGCCCGCGATCGACCGGATTCACTCGCCCACAGGACCCGTCCACTTTGTCGTATTCGGTTGGCCGGGCGGCGGTCCGGTGATCGTGTCGGCGCCGTCTGGCACCATTGTCGCCGTGACCGATCGCCTGCACCTGCTGCTCGGAGACGACGACTTCCTCACCGGCCGGGTGATCTCGGCCGTGGTCGACGCCGCGTCGAAAGCGGCGGGCACCCCGGTGCCGGTGACCCGGGTACGTGCCGGCGACGTGAGCGAACACGAACTCGCGGAGCTGCTCAGTCCGTCGCTGTTCGCCGAAGAGCGGATCGTTGTCGTCGAGGCCGCCGCCGACGCGGGCAAGGAGCCGGCCGCGCTCATCGCCGCGACCGCGTCGTCGCTGCCCGAGGGCATCACGCTGATGGTGATCCATCACGGCGGGGGCCGGGCGAAGTCGATGGTCCCCGCGTTGAAGAAGGCCGGGGCCGTTGAACACGAGACGACCGCCCCGAAGTGGCCGTCGGAGCGGATGACGTTCGTGCGCAACGAGTTCCGATCGTTGGGCGTGAAGGTAGGCGCCGATGTCGTCGAGCAGGTGGTCGAAGGCGTCGGATCGGAACTGCGCGAGCTGGCCGCCGCGTGTGCGCAACTCGTGGCCGACACCGGCGGCAAGGTCGATCGCGACACCGTGCGCCTGTACTACCAGGGCCGTCCCGAGGTGACCGGATTCGAGGTGGCCGACCGGGCGGTGACGGGCGACCGTGCCGGCGCGCTGGAATCCCTGGCCTGGGCGCTGCACCACGGCGTGCCGCGGGTGCTGCTGGCCGACGCCCTCGCCGAGGCCGTCCACGCCATCGCTCGCATCCGGCCCATGGGGTCGATCAACCACTTCGATGCGGCCCGCGAACTCGGCATGCCACCTAACCGGGTCAAGAACGTGCAGGCGAAGGCCAAGGCGTGGGATGCGGAGTCGATCGCGCGGGCGGTCGGCGTGGTCGCCGCGCTCAACGCGGATGTGAAGGGGCAGGCCGCCGACCCCGACTACAGCCTCACCCACGCCGTCGCCACGGTCGCCGACCTCCGGCCGGACGGGCGTCGGCGGAGCTGATCGTCGGGGCCGGACTTCAGTTGGGGCGCGAGAGTGGCTTCGACTCGGCGCCTCGCTCCGCTCGGGGCCGGCTCAACCAGCGGGGGAAGCGTACCGGCTCTACCAGCGGTAGGGCGCCAGACAGAAACGTCGATCACCCCGGCAACCGCGTGGATGCTGCCGGGGTGATCGAGGTTTGAAGATGTGGTGACGGATCAACCGTCGGGCCGACCGGGGGCGGCGTCAGATCAGAGCTTGTTGACCGCGAGGGCGATGGCCGACTTCTTGTTGGCGGCCTGGTTGGCGTGGATGACGCCCTTGCTGGCAGCCTTGTCGAGCTTGCGGCTGGCGGTCTGGCCGAGCTCGGCGGCCTTCGCCTTGTCGCCGGACTCGACAGCCTCACGGAAGCTGCGGATCGCGGTACGAAGGGCCGACTTCACCGACTGGTTGCGCTGGCGGTTCGCTTCATTGGTGCGATTGCGCTTGATCTGAGACTTGATGTTTGCCACGCGGGTTACCTCTGTCGTTGCTGGTGGATATGTCTGTCTGTTCGGGTCGGGCGGTCGGCGCTGGGGGCTGAACTCGCACCGGGCGGTGTCGGCGCGTGAAGCATCTCCACGGCGTCACCGCAACAGCGCACAACACTACCAGCCGGGGTCAGCCCGCCAAAATCCATGCGTCGGGAACGGCGGGCCGCCGCGTCGGCCAATAAGAATCATCGTGAACTTATGTCTACGGTGGACCCATCATGTCCGTCGTTTACGTACACATCGGCCTTCCCAAGACCGGGACCACACACCTCCAGGATCGCCTCTGGCGAAACCGCGACCTGGCCTTGCAGTCCTCCGGGCTGCTGTACCCGGGCAACGTGATCTCCGATCACTTCCATGCCGCGGTGCACCTGCAGCCGGAGCGATACCTCGACTGGGTCGATCCTGCCTTCGCCGGCACCTGGCCGACGCTCCTCGGACAGATCCGGGCCTGGCCGCAGATCTCGTTGCTGTCGCACGAGCTGTACAGCACCGCGACCGTCGACCAGATCGAGCGGCTGATGGCCGACCTGTCCTTCGCCGACGAGGTCCACGTGATCGCGACCGTCCGCGACCTCGGCCGCCAGCTCCCGTCCGTGTGGCAGGAGAACGTGAAGAACCAGCGCCGGGCGTCGTTCGACGAGTTCGTGGATTCGGTGGCCTTCGCTTCCGAGGGGCGCCGGACCGGCGGTCCCGTCGTCGTCAGCACCCCCGCTGACGATGCCCCGGCCGACGAGGTCGACGAGGAGCCGTTCTGGGAGTTCCAGGACTACGTCGGGATCCTGGAACGCTGGTCGCGTGTCGTCGGACCCGAGCGCGTCCACATCGTCACGGTGCCGCCCCGCGGGGCGGCGTCGGGCGACACGCTCTGGGATCGGTTCCTGCGCGTGATGAACATCGATCCGGTCCCGCTGCGGATTCCGGTCCCCAGCCTGAACAGTTCGCTGTCCGCGCCGCAGGCCGAGTTCCTGCGCGGCCTCAACCGCCGCCTGCAGCCGGACGTCATCGAGTGGCGCCGATACGAGCGGATCATCAAGGGGCAGGTGATCGGGGAGATCCTGTTCGAGGCCCCGTCCGGCCCGCCCCAGGGACTCTCGGACAAGAGCCGGGAGTGGGCGGCGGGGGAGTCCCGGCGGATGGTCGCGGCGGTCCGCGACGCCGGCTACGACGTCGTCGGTGACCTCGACGATCTGGTGGTGTCGCCCGAACATGACGCCGGCGACGTACCGCCGCCGTCGGACGGCGAGGTGCTCGACGTCGCGCTCGACACGATCGCGGCGATGGTGCTCGCGGCGCCCTTGCCCAAGGTCGGACCCCGTGCGCGGACGCGGGCGGCGAATGTGGTGCGCAGGGTCAAGCGGCGGGTGATCGCCGCGCGCCGATCATCCTGATCGGTGGCCCCGGAACGGCGGTGCGGCTTCGTCGATGACACGGCCGGTCGACGTCCTGCCGATTTCGGCATTCTGTAGCACCATGGCAGTTTATGACCCCCGCATCGACAAGTGCGCCAGCCAAGAAGGCGGCGCGTAAGTCCGCAGCCGCGAAAGCGGCGTCGTCCACCTCGTCGGGACGGACGGCCTCCGCCAAGTCCGGTTCGACCAAGGGTTCCGGTTCCGGCAGCCGGTCGGCGAAGGGCGCCGGCGACGCAACCACCGGGGAGAATTTCACCGGCAACTTCGGCGGGTACGCAAAAGGCCCGTACGGCAAGGCATATGACGAAATGTTCGATGCCGCCGGCGAGGTGCGGACACCGTACCGCGGTATCTACAAGGCGATGGCCGACGAGGATCAGTCCGACCTCGTGGAGGCGCGTGTGGAGGCCCTCGGGCGTGCCTATCTCGACCAGGGTGTGACGTTCTCGCTGTCCGGCAAGGAACGCCCCTTCCCGTTGGATGTTGTGCCACGGGTGATCTCGGCGGCGGAGTGGAACAAGCTCGAGGCGGGTATCACCCAGCGCGTACAGGCGCTGGAACTCTTCCTCGACGACATCTACGGCGAGCAGGAGATCCTGCGCGACGGGGTGTTGCCCAAGCGACTCGTCCACTCCTGTGAGCACTTCCATCGACAGGCGGCGAACATCCGGCCGCCCAACGGCGTTCGCATCCACGTCGCGGGTATCGATCTGATCCGCGACGAGAACGGTGATTTCCGGGTCCTCGAGGACAATCTGCGGTCGCCGTCGGGCGTCTCCTATGTGCTCGAGAACCGGCGCGCGATGGCCCGCGTCTTCCCGGATCTGTTCTCCAAACACAAGGTGCGTGCGGTCGCCGACTACCCGAGCCACCTCCTGCGCGCCCTGCGCGCGTCGGCGGCGTTCAACGAGGCCGACCCGAACATCGTCGTGCTCACCCCGGGCGTGGCCAACTCGGCCTACTTCGAGCACTCGCTCCTCGCGCGTCTGATGGGCGTCGAGCTGGTCGAGGGCCGTGACCTGTTCTGCCGCGACAACGTCGTGTACATGCGCACGACGGAGGGGGAGCAGCGAGTCGACGTCATCTACCGCCGCATCGACGACGACTTCCTGGATCCCATGCAGTTCCGGCCGGATTCGATGCTCGGCGTGGCGGGGCTGCTGAACGCCGCACGCGCGGGCAACGTGGTGATCTCCAGTGCGGTCGGCAACGGCGTCGGCGACGACAAGCTGATCTACACCTACGTGCCGGAGATCATCCAGTACTACCTCGGCGAGAAGCCGAGTCTCCAGAACGTGGACACCCTGCGCTGCTGGCTGCCCGACGAATGCGAGGAGGTGCTCGACCGCATCGACGAACTCGTCGTCAAACCCGTTGAGGGATCGGGCGGTTACGGCATCGTCTTCGGCCCCGACGCGACCGGCGCCGAATTGGACGCACTGGCACGCAAGGTCCGCAACGATCCGCGCGGGTGGATCGCGCAGCCGGTCGTGCAGCTGTCGACGGTACCGACGAAGATCGGTGACGACATCCGACCGCGCCACGTCGACCTGCGTCCGTTCGCGGTCAACGACGGTGAATCCGTGTGGGTCCTACCCGGCGGACTGACAAGGGTGGCGCTGCCGGAGGGATCGCTCGTCGTCAACTCGAGCCAGGGCGGCGGTTCCAAGGACACCTGGGTGCTGGCCTCGCGCACCTCCGAGGGGGACCGGGAGTTGTCGGGCGCGAAGGTCGTGACGACGAGCGGTGTCGCCGCCGCCCGGCCGGCGGAGAGCGCCCCCGACCCGGTGCACACGCAGACTCAACAGCAACAGCAGGGTTCGATGATGCAGCAGATGGGCTCCATGATGCAGCAGTTGGGTGGGACGCAGCAGATGGGTGGCATGACGCCGCAACCGAATCCGACGGCCGCGTCCGGCGGCATGACCCAGCAACAGGGTGGTGATGTCCGATGATGCTGGCGCGGAACGCCGAATCGCTCTACTGGATCGGCAGATACGTCGAGCGCGCCGACGACATGGCGCGCATCCTCGATGTCGCGATCCACCAGATCCTCGAGGACACCACGGTCGACGTCGACCGGCAGGCACGCCTGATCATCCAGGTGCTCGGGCTCACCGCGCCGGAGGACGACGACGAGCTCGACGTCTGGTCCCTGACCGAACGCGTCGCCTACGACGCCGACGCGGTGGGGTCGATCGTCGACCTGATCCGGGCGGCGCGGGAAAACGCCCGGGGCGCACGCGAAGTCACGTCCAGCGAGTTGTGGGAATGCCTCAACACCACCTACAACGGACTCGACGGCGCCGAACGGCGCTCGCGTCGCCTCGGTCCCCACGAGTTCCTGTCGTACGTGAAGAACCGGGCGGCGATGTTCGCGGGCCTCGCCGACGCCACCCTCAGCCACGACGACGGCTACCGGTATCTGCTGCTGGGTCGGTCGGTGGAGCGGGTCGACATGACCATCCGGATGTTGCTGTCCCGCGCCGGAGATCGGACGACGTCGCCGGCCTGGGTGAACGTCCTCGTGTCCGCCGGCGGGCACGACACCTTCCTGCGGACCTACCGCGGTGTGTTGGACGCCGAGAACATCGTCGAGTTCATGCTTCTCGACCGGCTGTTCCCACGGTCCATCTTCCACGCCCTCAGCGTCGCCGAGCGCAATCTGGGCCAGCTCGAGAGTGGGCCGAGCCGGGTCGGGGCCCAGGCCGAGGCGCAGTTGCTGCTGGGCCGCGCGCGCAGTTCGCTCGAGTTCCTCGAGCCCGGGAAGTTGCTCGACGATCTGCAGGACCGGCTCGTCGACCTGCAGGACACCTGCCGCGCGGTCAACGAGGCGGTCACGAAGCAGTATTTCCATGTGTCGCCCTATGTCTCGTGGGCCGACGCCCGCGTCAGCGACGGGCATGTCATCGAGGAGAGTGAGCTGTGAGCTGGCGTCTGCGTGTTGTCCATTCCACGGGTTTCGCCTACCACAGTCCGGTCACCTCGTCGTACAACGAAGCCCGGCTCACCCCGCGCAGCGACGCCCGCCAGAACGTGATCGTCAACCGGGTCGAGACGGTCCCGGCGACGAGGTCCTACCGGTACACCGACTACTGGGGTACCGCGGTCACCGCCTTCGATCTGCACGCGCCGCACAACGAACTCGAGGTCTCGGGGCTGTCGGTCGTCGAAACCGAGGCCGGACAACGTCCCGACGAGGAGGATCAGGTCTCGTGGGACGACGTGAACAGCGATCACGTCATCGACCGGTATGACGAGATGCTGTCTTACACACCGTATGTCGCCCGCAACCGGTCACTGCTGTCGACCGCGAAGAAGGTGACCAAGGGGCTCACCCCCGAGGAGGCGGTCGAGGCGGTGTGTCGCTTCATCCACACCGAGATGGAGTACGTCCCCGGCACGACGGGCGTGCACACCACCGCGGTCGACGCGTGGACCGACCGCAAGGGCGTGTGTCAGGACTACGCGCACCTCACCCTGCTGATGCTCCGCGGGCTGGGCATCCCCGCCCGGTACGTGTCGGGGTATCTCCATCCCGAACCCGACGCCGAGATCGACAAGACGGTGCAGGGTCAGAGTCACGCCTGGATCGAGGCGTGGACGGGCGGCTGGTGGGGCTACGACCCGACCAACGACACCCCGATCACCGAGCAGCATGTGTCGGTGGGCGTGGGTCGTGACTACGCCGATGTGTCGCCGCTGAAGGGTATCTACACCGGCGGCGGCGCGACCGACCTCGACGTCATCGTCGAGATCACCCGGCTCGCCTAGGGTTTCGTCCTCCGGGTCACCGCCAGCCGTAGTGCCCGCGGAGTTCCTGGGCGACGGCGTCGAACGTCGTGCGGTCGAGGATCGCGCCTTCCCGGCGGATGCCGTCGTCGTCGACGACGAGTACACGGTCGAGGCGCACGAAGCTCGGCCGGCCCTGGGAATCCCATGCGCCCGACCCGACGGGAAGCCAGTTGCCGTCGTCCCGGTGGTCCTTGCTCGACAGCATGAGCCCGAGCACGGTGTCGGACCGGTCGGCCCGGGCGTCCCGGCCGACGACCAGGACCGGCCGGTCCTTTCCCTGGTTCGGGTCGTCCTCGTAGGCGACCCAGGTCCACACGATCTCGCCGGGGTCGGCGTCGCCGTCGAGGTCGGGGGAATAGCTGATGGTGCGGGCGAGATCGGTTGTCGGCCGAAGTGCGGGCCGGGCGTCGCGACTGGTCATCGTCAGGAGTCCTCTCCGGAGATGTGGGGTAGCAGGAAGTCCTCGATCGCGTCCGCGGTGAGGGCTGCGGTGGGTTTCCTCTTCGGGTTGAGGTCGTGTCCGACCTTCTCGAGTTCGACGATGTGTGTCGGCGCGTCGATGAGGCCGATCGCGCGGGTCATCTCGTCGGTGGTGCCGAACGGGTCGGTGCTCCCGTGGACCACGAGGGTGGGGACGGTGATCGACGGCAGGTGTTCGGTGCGCAGTCGGTCGGGCTTGCCCGGCGGATGCAGCGGATACGACGTCAGCAGCAGGCCGTCGGCCAGAGTTGTTCCGTCCTCGGCGACGGCCATCGAGGACTGTCGCCCGCCATAGGAGTGGCCACCCACGATCAACGGCCCGTCGGACTCGGCGCGCAGCGTTGCGCACGCGGCACGGATGCCGTCCCGGTCGGCGGCGGCGGTGGACGGGCTGGGCGGGCCCTTGGGCCGGCGCCGTCGATACGGCAGGTCGATCCGGGCGACGACGAACCCGCGGTCGCACAGTTCCTCGGCCAGGGCACGCAGGATCACGGCCTCGCGGTTGCCGCCTGCGCCGTGGGCGAGGACGAGCGTGGCACGTGCCGGGATCCCCGGGCGGTGTACCTCGGCGGCGACGTCGTCGGACTCGATGGTGGTGACGGTGGACGCGGACACGGCTGCCACCGTAGCGCCTTCGGAGGTGCTCGCGGACTTCTCCGATCCCTGAGGAGGCCCGGAGCCTGCGGAGGGCCGTCTCCCCGATCCCTGAGGAGGCCCGGAGCCTGCGGAGGGCCGTCTCCCCGATCCCTGAGGAGGCCCGGAGCCTGCGGAGGGCCGTCTCGCCGATCCCTGAGGAGGCCCGGAGCCTGCGGAGGGCCGTCTCCCCGATCCCTGAGGAGGCCCGGAGCCTGCGGAGGGCCGTCTCCCCGATCCCTGAGGAGGCCCGGAGCCTGCGGAGGGCCGTCTCGAAGGGTGCGACGTGGCCGGACGCGCCACGCGGGGTGCTCATGAGAAACTGGAGGACAACCCGTATCCGTACCCGTTCTCTACCGAAGTTCTCGTTCGAGGAGTAGTTCCATTCCCACCTTCGCCGACACCACCTTCACCGATCCGGCACGTATCCGGAACTTCTGCATCATCGCCCACATCGACCACGGCAAGTCGACGCTGGCAGACCGGATGCTGCAGCTCACCGGCGTCGTCGAAGAGCGGCAGATGCGGGCGCAGTACCTCGATCGAATGGACATCGAGCGCGAGCGCGGCATCACCATCAAGGCGCAGAACGTCCGTCTGCCCTGGACGGTGAAGTCGGCGGAGGGCGACGAGGACTACGTCCTGCACCTCATCGACACCCCCGGGCACGTCGACTTCACCTACGAGGTGTCCCGCGCTCTGGAGGCGTGCGAGGGAGCTGTCCTGCTCGTCGACGCCGCGCAGGGCATCGAGGCCCAGACCCTCGCCAACCTGTATCTGGCGATGGAGAACGACCTCACCATCATCCCGGTGCTGAACAAGATCGACCTGCCCGCGGCCGACCCCGAGCGCTACGCTGCCGAACTCGCGCACATCGTGGGTTGCGAGCCGGAAGACGTGCTACGTGTGTCGGGCAAGACCGGCGTCGGGGTCACCGAGCTGCTCGACGAGGTCATCCGGAAGGTGCCGGCCCCGGTGGGCGACTCCGACGCCCCGGCGCGCGCGATGATCTTCGACTCGGTGTACGACACCTATCGCGGCGTGGTCACCTACGTCCGCGTCGTCGACGGCAAGATCGTGCCGCGGGAGAAGATCCTGATGATGTCGACCGGCACGACGCACGAGCTGCTCGAGGTGGGCATCGTGTCCCCGGAACCGAAGCCGACCACGGGGCTGGGTGTCGGCGAGGTCGGCTACCTCATCACCGGCGTGAAGGACGTCCGCCAGTCGAAGGTCGGCGACACCGTCACCACCGCCCGCCGGGGTGCCGAGCAGGCGCTGACGGGGTACCGCGAGCCGCGCCCGATGGTCTACTCGGGGCTGTACCCGCTCGACGGCTCCGACTACCCGGTCCTGCGTGAGGCGCTCGAGAAGCTGCAACTCAATGACGCCGCCCTGACCTTCGAGCCGGAGACCTCGGTCGCGCTCGGCTTCGGGTTCCGCTGCGGCTTCCTCGGCCTGCTGCACATGGAGATCACCCGCGAGCGTCTCGAGCGCGAATTCAACCTCGATCTGATCTCGACCGCCCCCAACGTCGTGTACCGGGTGGTGATGGAAGACGGTTCGGAACATGTGGTGACCAACCCGTCGGACTGGCCGGAAGGCAAGACCCGGCACATCTACGAACCCATCGTGAAGACCACGGTCATCGCGCCGAGCGAGTTCATCGGCGCCATCATGGAGCTGTGCCAGTCGCGTCGAGGCGAGCTCGGCGGGATGGACTACCTGTCGGAGACGCGCGTGGAACTGCGGTACACGCTGCCCATGGCCGAGATCATCTTCGACTTCTTCGACGCCTTGAAGTCGCGGACGCGCGGCTACGCCAGCCTCGACTACGAGGAGGCGGGCGAGCAGGAAGCCGACCTGGTGAAGGTCGACATCCTGCTCCAGGGCGAGGCCGTCGACGCGTTCAGTGCAATCGTCCACAAGGACGCCGCGTATGCCTACGGCAACCGGATGGCGATCAAGCTCAAGGAGCTCATCCCGCGTCAGCAGTTCGAGGTCCCGGTGCAGGCCGCCGTCGGCTCGAAGATCATTGCGCGCGAGAACATCCGAGCCATCCGTAAGGACGTGCTCGCGAAGTGCTACGGCGGCGACATCAGCCGTAAGCGCAAACTGCTCGAGAAGCAGAAAGAGGGCAAGAAGCGGATGAAGACCATCGGCCGCGTCGAGGTCCCGCAAGAGGCCTTCGTGGCCGCGCTCTCCACCGACGCGGTGGGTGACAAGCCGAAGGGGAAGTGATGGGCGACGGGCAGACCGGGAGTGGGGAGACGATGACCGCAGCACAGGGCACCAATCCGGTACTGGCGCAAAGCGGCCTGCCCTACGATCTCCCCGACTTCGCATCGATCTCCGACGATGACTTCCTGCCGGCGTTCACCGAGGCCATGGCGTCGCATGTGGCCGAGGTGGAGGCGATTGCGGCCGATCCCGCGGCGCCCACCTTCGCCAACACGATCGAAGCCCTGGAGCTGTCGGGGCGCGACCTGGCCCGGGCGTCGGGGATCTTCTTCAACCTCGTCGGGCCCGACACGAACCCCAGACGCAACGAGATCTCCCAGGAGCTGTCGACGCTCTTGACCGATCACGCGAACACGATCGCAATGAATCCGGTTCTCTTCGAACGGATCTCCGACCTCCACTCGCGCGCCGACGAACTCCATCTCACCGAAGCTCAGCGCCGGCTGCTCGACAAGCGGTACCGGGAATCGGTCCGCGCCGGAGCCGGACTCGACCCCGACGCACAGGGTGAGATGCGAAAGATCGCTTCCCGCCTGGCCTATCTCACGACGACGTTCTCCCAGAAGATCCTCGACGACACCAACGACTCAGCGGTGCTCGTCGACGATGCCGCCGAACTGGACGGTCTGTCGGCCGGACAGATCGCCGCCGCCCGCCGTGCCGCCGGCGAGGCCGGGCACGACAGCGGATACCTCCTCACGCTCGAACTGCCGACTAGTCAGTCGGTGCTCACCGAATTGACGAATGCCGATGTGCGCCGGCGGGTGTTCGACGCGTCGGTGGGGCGGTGCGCCCGAGGCAACGAACACGACACCCGGGAACTGGTCCTCGAGATCGTCCGCCTGCGGGCACGCCGAGCAGAGATGCTCGGCTACCGGGACCACGCCGAATACGTGATCGCCGAGCAGACGGCGCCGCACCCGGGGGCCGTCGACGACATGCTGCGCGAGCTCAACTCCTCGGCCATGCGTGCCGGTGGCCGCGAACTCACCCGGCTCACCGAGTTCGCAGGTGACGCGCCGCTCGGCCCCGCCGATCTCACCTTCTGGCTCGATCGGGAGAAGCGGTCGCACTCGGCGGTGCCGCTCGACGACTTTGCGGACTACTGCGAACTGGACGCGGTGCTGACCCGGGGTGTCTTCTTCGCCGCGAACAAGCTGTACGGCCTGACCTTTCGGGAGATCACCGATCTCCCGCTGTACCACCCGGATGTGCGCGCCTGGGAGGTACGCGACGACGCGGGCGTCGGTATCGGGCTCTTCCTCGGCGACTTCTTCGCCCGGCCGTCGAAACGCGGCGGGGCGTGGATGAACAACATCGTCGACCAGTCGTCGGTCCTGCACACCCAGCCGATCATCGTGAACGTGCTGAACCTGACCAAACCCGATGCCGGACAACCGTGTCTGCTCACGATGGATCAGCTCACCACGCTCTTCCACGAGTTCGGGCACGCCCTGCACGGATTGCTGTCGTCGGTCGACTACCCGTCGCAATCCGGGACGTCGGTACCGCGGGACTTCGTCGAGTTCCCGTCGCAGGTGAACGAGATGTGGGCGCTGCACCCGGACGTGCTGGCGAACTACGCCCGGCATCACGAGACCGGAGAGCCGATCCCGGCCGAGCTCGCCGATGCGGCGCGGGAGTCGGCGGGAGCCGAGTCCGCGCACGGCACCATCGAATACCTCGCCGCATCCTCGCTGGACCTGGCCTGGCACCGGTTGTCGGTGGCGGAGGCCGAGGCGGTGGCCGACGTCGAGGCCTTCGAGGCGCAGGCGCTCACCGACGCGGGATTGCACACCGAGCTGATCCCGCCGCGCTACCGGAGCTCGTACTTCAACCACATCTTCGGTGGCGGCTACTCCGCCGGCTACTACAGCTACATCTGGTCGGAGGTGCTCGACGCAGAGACCGAGCAGTGGTTCCTCGCCGAGGGCGGGTTGCGTCGTGAGAACGGCCGCCGGTTCGCCGACGCCACTCTCTCCCGCGGAGACAGCGTGGATCCGCTTGTCGCACACCAGGGCCTGATCGGTCGCCGGCCGCGTATCGAACCGCTGCTGCGGCGCCGGGGGCTCGCGGCCTGATCGGGTCCCGGTCATGACGACGACGCGCACCCCGCGCCGGGACCTGTCGGCGTTCGCGGTGCTGAGCATCGTGACCGCGATCGTCGTGATCGGTCTCAAGCTGATCGCGTGGCGGGTCACCGGCTCGGTCGGTCTGCTTTCCGACGCGCTGGAGTCCACCGTCAACCTCGTTGCGGCGATCGGTGCGTTCGTCGCGCTGCGGGTGGCGGCGAAGCCGCCGGACCGTAGCCACAACTTCGGGCACACCAAGGCGGAGTACCTCTCGGCGGTGTTCGAGGGGGTGATGATCGTCGTCGCGGCGGTCGTCATCGTCGCGACGGCCGTCGACCGCCTGCTCCACCCGGAGGAACTGGACGAAGTCGGCATGGGACTGGCGATCTCGGTGGGCGCGACGGTGGTCAACGCGGTCGTCGGCTGGGTGCTCGTCCGCGCCGGTCGACGTCATCGGTCGCTGACCCTCGAGGCCGACGGCAAACATCTCATGACCGACGTGTGGACGACGGCCGGCGTGGTGGTCGGTGTGTTCCTGGTCGCCGTGACCGGCTGGCTGCCGCTCGACCCGCTGATCGCCATCGCGGTGGCTGCCAACATCCTCGTCGTGGGCGGACGGCTGGTCTGGCGATCCGGTGCGGGACTGATGGACTCGGCGCTGCCCGACGACCTGCGCGCCGCGATCGACGCCGTCCTCGCGCGTCACCGCGCCGACCGGATCGACTTCCACGACGTCCGCACGCGGGAGGCCGGCCATGAACGGTTCGTCCAGTTGCACATGCTCGTCCCCGGTGACTGGTCGGTGCAGCGCGCGCACGACCTGGCCGAGACGATCGAGGACGAACTCCGCGCCGCGGTCGACGATCTCACCGTGACCCTGCACGTCGAACCGATCAACGACCCACGCGCCTACGAGGACTGGCGGCTGGACTGAGTCGCCGGTTGTTTACATTCAGACGGCCGAGGCCCGCTGAAAATGGCTCAGCAGGTCCGGGTAACGAACGAGGTGCGCACCCCCGTTGAGGTCGAGGCTCTCCCCGGTGAGCCACGACGCACGGGTCATGTAGACCGCGGCCTCGGCGATCTCCTCGGGAGTTCCCGAGCGCCCGAGCGGTGTGTTGGCGAGGTAGTCGTCTTGGAGGCCCGGCACCGACATTGATGGGGTCGTCAGGGGAGTCATCACGATTCCGGGCGCGATCGCATTCACGCGGATGTTTCGCTCGGCGAGCTCGAGGGCGGCCACCTGGGTCAGCATGGCGAGTCCGGCCTTGGCCGAACAGTAGGCACTCATACCGGTTCCCGGCTGCCTCGCATTCAGCGACGACAGCGAGATGATCACGCCGCCCTCGTCCATCGTGCGTCCCGCGTGTTTGATCACGGCGAATGCACCGGTGAGGCAGACATCGACCACACGGCGGAATTTTTCGATGGCCAAGTCCGTGACGGCCCCGGCGGCGCTGAGTCCGGCACTGTTCACCACGATGTCGAGGTGCCCGCGGCGGGCTCGAACGGATCGGAACAGCTCACGGACCGAGTCCTCGTCCACGACATCGACCGCTGCGGCGTCGTGTGACGGACCCAGTTCGACGGCAACGGTTTCGGCGAGGTGCAGGTTGCGGTCGGCGATGGTGACGAGTGCGCCGTCGGCGGCAAGTGCGCGCGCGATGGCGGCTCCGATTCCGGACGCGCCGCCCACGACGACGGCACTACGGGGTTCGGGCGAGGACATAGCAGACATCCCTTCGGGGTGTGGGGTCACACGGGTTCGAGACCCGTGGGGAGGACCATCGCGTGCGCGAGCGCCGACAGCTGCTCGGCGAGGCCAGGACGGGTCTTGAGCTCGGGGTTCTGGCAGACGTCGGTGATGACCGAGATCGCCGCTTGGGCGAGAGCCCGTGCGTCGTCGCTGATCATCTCGCCCGACAGTGCGCAGATCGCTTCCATCCACTCGGCGACATACTCGCGCTGGGTTTCGCGCAATTGCGCCTGTTCGTCGTCGGTGAGGTAGAGCAGGTCCTCGGCGAGAATGTGCATGATGCGGCCGTGGACGCCGAGTGCCTGGCGGATGTAGGTGTCGATAAGCGATCGAAGGACTTCGTCTGGCGTCGTCGCGTGCGCCAAAGCCTCGGCCGTGACGTAGAGCAAGCCCTCGGCGCCGCGCTCCAGGATCGCTTTCAGCACTTGGGTCTTGCCGGTCACATGTTGGTAGAGGGTCGCCACCGACATCTCGGAGGCGCGCGCGATGTCGTCGATGCGCACGTCGTAGAAACCGCGCTCGTCGAACAGAGCGGTCGACGCCGTGAGAATTCTCTCCCGCCGACCGGCGGGCCGGCGCTGGACGAGCGCAGGTGCCGGCACGGCGTCGGTGCCGACAGCGGGGAGCCGGCAGCCGATGATCTCGCGAGCGACCGCCTGCTGGATGGCGATCAGCCGTTCCGGCGGGAGACCGCCTCGGATGCTGGGGGTGTTGGAGTACATCGTCAGCACGGCGAAGCCCAGGAGTTCACGGTCCTTCTTGGTCGTGTCGGGGCGGACCGCGGCGATCTTCTCGGCGATCCGGTCCCGGTTCTTTCGGAAGTCCTCTTGGAACTCTGCGCGGTCGGCGTCGCGGAGGTGTCGTTGTTCCCGCCGCCACAGGGTGGCTTCGTCACCGTTGGCGGTGATGTCGGACAGTCCGTCGAGGAACAGATCCAGACGCTCCTGAGGGGTAGTACCTTCGGCGTCCGCACGGTCGGTCAGCTCTTCGACCAGCGCGACCTGGCTGCGCAACGCCTGCACCAGGATTGCGTACTTTCCCTTGAAGTGCCGGTACATGGCCGGGCCGGTGAGGCCGACCGCCGAGCCGATCTGGTCGATACTGACGTTCTGGTACCCGAGATCCTGGAACAGGAGGGTCGCAGCTCGCACGATCTGTTCGGCTCGGTGTTCACCCCGGGTCAGGGAGGCGGGCGCGACGTGGGAGGTGTCGGTCATGGAGCAAGTGTCGCATTCGCGTCCCGGTCAGGGACGGACCAAGCCACCACGGCGGTGCCGGACAGAGTCCGGGTTCCGTCCGCGAGCCGGACGTCGAGATCGAGTACGACGCGCTGCTCGTCGGCGACGTCGATCAGCTCTTTCACCGTGGCGGTGAGCACAGGCTCCGAGAGGACCGGCGTGATCGCGGTGAAACGCGTCGACAGCTCGCGGATATGGGTCTGTGGGAAGCGTTCGGTGAGCAGACGACCCAGATAAGCCATCGACAGCATCCCGTGCGCGAACACGTCGTCCATACCTGAGGCCCGAGCCGAGTCGAGGTCGATGTGAATGGGGTTGTGATCCCCGGAGGCGCCGGCGAACAGTGCGAGGGTGGTACGGGTCACCGTGCCGGGCCTGAGTGTCGCGACCACGTCGCCGGGGGTTGGTGCGCTCATCTTGTTTCCTTCGGATTTCGGATCACGCTGACACTCTCGAGTTCCGCGACAACCTCGTCGCCGCGGCTCACTGTTGTGCGTCGCACCAAGAAGTCAAGTGTGCCTCCAGCTTTCGAGTACGTGTCGACGTACCGGGTCTCGAAGGTCAGCGAGTCACCGGCGTGTACATCTGCGAAGTAGCGGAACCGCTGCTCGCCGTGGAGGACTGTGCCCAGGTCGACGCCATGTGCCGCGAGGTCGCCGAAGACGTCGGAGTTCTCGAGTTCGATACCGAACAGGAATGTCGGCGGGGCGAGCACGTCGGGGTGCCCGGCCGCTATGGCTGCCTCTCGGTCGTGATGGATCGGATCGTGTTCGCCGATCGCCGTGGCGAATTGACGGATACGGCCGCGTTCGATGTTGGCGACGATCGTCGGGGACTCGACGTCGAGTATCGCGTGATCAAGCGGCATCAGGACACCTTCTCGTACAGGCTCACAACGCAGGCGCCGCCCAGTCCGAGGTTGTGCTGCAGGGCGATCCGCGCTCCCTCGACCTGACGGTCGCCGGCTTGACCGCGCAGTTGCCACACCAGTTCGGCGCATTGGGCCAGTCCGGTGGCGCCCAGCGGATGTCCCTTGGACAGCAGACCGCCGGACGGGTTGGTCACCACGCGACCGCCGTAGGTGTTGTCTCCGTCGAGGATGAACTTCTCGGCAGTGCCCTCGGGGGTGAGGCCGAGCCCCTCGTAGGTGATGACTTCGTTGGTCGAAAAGCAGTCGTGCAGCTCGACCACCGGGATGTCCAGTGGATCGACACCAGCCTGTTCGTAGACCTCCGCCGCTGCCTTGGCGGTCATGTCGTACCCCGCCACCCGCATCATGTCGGTGGAGTCGAACGTTCCCGCGACGTCGGTGACCAACGATTGGGCGCGGAGCCGGACACTCGTGTCGATTCCGCGAGCGCGGGCGAACGCCTCGCTACAGACGATCGCAGCGGCGGCGCCGTTGGTCGGGGGGCAGCACATCAACAATGTGAGCGGCCCCCAGATCTGCTTGGACGTCATCACCTTCTCGAGATCGATGGGGTCGCGGAACACCGCGAGCGGGTTTCGCCCGGCATGCGAACGAGCCTTCACGGATACGCGACCGAACAGTTCCGACGTGACCCCGTACCGAGTCATGTACTCGGCGCCGGCCCCGCCGAACATCTTCGCTGCCATCGGCGCTTGTTCGTCGCCACCTGGTAGCGAGAGTGCGATGTCTTCGCCGCGTTTGGTCGGACTCGGGCGGTCACCGTAGGCATTGACCAGCGCGCCGGGCTGCATCTGCTCGAACCCGAGTGCGAGTACACAGTCGGCGGCGCCCGATGCGACGGCCTGGCGTGCCAACCATAGGGCGCTCGAACCGGTCGAGCAGTTGTTGTTGACGTTCACCACCGGAATGCCGGTGAGACCGATGTCGTAGAGGGCATTCTGTCCGGAGGTCGAGTCGCCATACACGTAGCCGACGTATGCCTGCTGGACGTCGGAGTAGTCCAGACCGGCGTCAGTCAGCGCGGCGAGGGCTGCGGTCGCCCCCATCCGGTCGTAGGTCTCGCTCTTGCCGGGCTTGGTGAAGGGCATCATTCCGACACCGCTGATACAGACGTTGGTCATTGGTCCACCTCTCGTTCGTCGCGCTATCGCAGCCGTACGGCCACCCAATCACAAAAAGTCATCACTAACAATACGTAGATCCATCCAGGACAACCGCTATTGACGAACCGCCAAGACCAAAGTTAGCATTCACCCCAGTGATAACGATCACAAACTGAAAAGGGTGAGAGCGGTGCAGTGGTTGCGCCGCCCACCGGAACGCCGAAATGCTTTGGGAGGCAGCACGTGAGCGTGCAGAAACTTCAGGACAAAGTCGCGCTGGTGTCGGGCTCGGGCCGCGGCATCGGACGCGCCGTCGCCGTCAAACTCGCCTCCGAGGGAGCTCGGGTGGTGGTCAATGACCTCGACCCGGAGCCGGCGAAAGAGGTTGTGGCCGAGATCGAATCAGCTGGCGGGCAAGCGGTGGCCTGTGTCGGCAGCGTCACCGACCCCGAGTTCGCGGACCGGTTCGTGGCGTCCGCTGTCGATAGCTTCGGCGGTATCGACATCATCGTGAACAATGCCGGCTACACCTGGGACAGCGTGATCCAGAAGATGACCGACAAGCAGTGGGCGGACATCCTCGATGTGCACCTCACGGCTCCGTTCCGAGTGCTGCGCGCCGCTCAACCAGTGATCAGCGCTGCGGTCAAGCGTGAGCGTGAGCAAGGTTCGGTTCCGTGTCGCAAGGTCGTGAACATCTCCTCGACCTCGGGCCTTCTCGGGAACCCCGGTCAGGCGAACTACTCGTCGGCCAAAGCGGGCATGGTGGGCCTCACCAAGACCATCGCCAAGGAGTGGGGCCGTTACAACGTCACTTCCAACGCCGTCGCCTACGGAGTGATCAGCACCCGCCTGACCTCGGTGACCACCGAAGCAAAGACGATCACGGTCGAGGACCGCGAGATCCGGGTCGGCATGGATCCGGCCGTGATGGACGCGGCCACCAAAGGGATCGCCCTCGGGCGAGCCGGAACGGTCGACGAGGCGGCCGGAGCCGTCTATCTCCTGTGCAGTCCAGAGTCGAGTTACATCACCGGACAGGTGCTCGTCTGCGGCGGCGGGCTGTGACGAGTCCGTCGTCGGCGCATCCTGCCAAGACCAGAGAGTACGAAGAAGTCGGCTATGAGGTGACCGAAGGAGTGGCCGTCGTCATGCTCGACGCTCCTTCGCGACGGAACGGCATGCGAGTCCAGATGTTGGTCGACGTCATCCGTGCCCTCGACCGCGCCGACCGCGATCCCGATGTCCGCGCGGTCATCGTCACCGGCGCGGGGGAATCGTTCTCGGTAGGAGCCGATCTCGATGGGCCCGAGACGCTGTCGCGCGCCTTGGTCGAGGATGTCGACGGTCACACCGCGACGGGTTACCGCGAGCCGGCCGGCCGAATCAGCGAGCGGTTGTTCTCCATGTGCAAGCCGGTGATCGCAGCGTTGAACGGGCACGCGATCGGTGGCGGTGCGACGATCGCCGCAGCGATGGACATCCGGATCGCCAGCGAAAAGGCACGATTCGGGTTCGTCTTCACTCAACGGGGTGTCGTCCCCGAGGGTGCGTCGTCCTGGTTCCTGCCGCGCTTGGTCGGTCTCGGACGTGCGACCGACTGGCTGCTGACGGGCCGGGTATTCGACGCCGTGGAAGCGTACGAGGCCGGTTACCTCACGAAAGTCGTTCCTGCCGAACAGGTGATGTCGGTCGCCCGTGAATACGCACAGATCTTCGTCCGGGACACCTCGCCGACGTCCGTCGCATTGTCCAAACGGTTGCTCTCGAGCGCGTGGCTGCACACCCACCCGGGCCCGGCTGCGGCCGACGAGTCCCGAACCTACGCCGGACGAGTCGACTCCGACGATGCTCGAGAGGGCGTCCTGTCTTTTCTGGAACGCCGACCTGCAGTCTTCCCCCCACTCGATCCTTCGCCGGCGCAGCGCTTCTGAGCTGATCGTCCACGACAGAGGAGCACAATGAGCAGCCAACCGTTCACCGTGTGCAAGTACGGTGCCGACGCCGAGGGGACACATGACCCCGCCGATGTCCACAATTTCAACGAGAGCGTCTACTTCAACTTCGTCGATCCGGTCTCGCAACTGGGTGGTCTCGTCCGGATCGGCAATCGTCCGAATCTCGGGTACAGCGAGACCTCGGTGCAGTTGACGCTGCCCGGCGGTGCCATCGCGTTCCGTGCGGGTCGGACGCCCCGTGACACCAATGACAGTTTCGCCGGACAAGGCCTCGAGATCGCGTTCACCGAGCCCACCCGGAGAGCGGAGATCACCTATCGCAACTCGGTCGCGCGCGTGACGCATCCGTCCCTGATGGCCGAGAACGGACGGATCGCCCTCAAGAACGCGGCCGCCGAGGACTGCGAGATCTCCCTCACCTACGAGGCATCGAGCCCGATGTTCGTGATCAACAGCGACGGTGACGGCGACTGCACGCCCGGTGACTCGACCTTCGCCAGCGACCACTACGAACAGTTCGGCCACCTCTCCGGGACCATCCGGGTCGGGACCCGAACCTGGGCGCTCGACAAGGTGACCTCGTTCCGCGACCATTCGTGGGGCCCGCGCGAGTGGGATTCCTATACCGGGGAGTGGGTGGCGGGCTGGCTGGCAGACGGAACCGCATTCAGTGCCTATGGCGAATACGAGAAGTCCGGGGTCAGGGTGTCGGCGGGAGCCGTCCTGACCACTGACGGTGTCGCCCATCCGATCACCGACTACCGCGTACTCACCGATTACGCCGGTGAATCGACCTACTCGGGGCGGCACGTGGGCATCGTCCAGGCCGAGGGGCTGCCGACGATCGTCGTCGACGGCGCGATCCGCCATTTCGTCCCGGTCACCCAGCGCACCGAGGATCGCGCCGTGCGAATGGGGCAGATGACCGTCGATCTCGCCGGCGGCGTCGGCGGATGGGCCGTCGCCGAGTTCCTGCGACCGATCCGCCCGTAGAAGGAGTTTTCGATGTATCCCGGACGTCACGCTGTCGAACACCCTGACCGTCCTGCCGTGATCATGGCGGGCAGCGATCAGATGCTCACCTACGGAGACCTCGACTCGCGCGCCAATCGACTGGCCGCCCTCTTCCGTGCGCAGGGCTGTGAGCCGGGCGATCACATCGCCCTGTTCATGGAGAACCACCTCGAGATGATCGTGGCGATGTCCGCGGCCGAACGGACCGGACTGTTCTACACGCCGGTGAACTCGTTCCTCTCCGCGGGCGAGGCCGCATACATCATCAATGACTCGCAGTCGAGGCTGGTCGTCAGCACCGCGGCGAAATTCGTAGTCGCACAGGAGTTGCCGACGCTGTGCCCGGCGGTGGACCGCTGGCTCATCGTCGACGACGATCAGGTGACACCGTTGTCGCACCCCTTCGAGTCGTTCGCCGACGCCGTCGCCGATTTCGACGATACGCCGGGCGACGACGAGCGCCTGGGTACCCCGATGTTCTACTCGTCGGGCACCACCGGCCGTCCGAAAGCGATCAAGCGGAACCTGCCCGATGCGCATCCGGGACAGATCCTGGACATCGAGGACTTCGGACGGAAGGTCTTTCACCTGCGAGAAGGGATGCGCTTCCTCTCACCGGCGCCGCTGTATCACTCCGGACCGCAGTCCTCTGTCGCCATCGGGATCCGTCTCGGCGCGACGATCGTCGTGATGAAGCGGTTCGATGCCCGTCACTATCTCGATCTCGTCGAGGAGCATCGGATCACGCATTCGATGGTGGTGCCCACCATGTTCTCGCGCATGCTCAAACTCCCCGAAGACCAACGGCAGCAGGACCTCTCATCGCTGGAGGTCGTGGTCCACGGTGCGGCACCCTGCCCGGTGGCGGTCAAGCAGGCCATGATCGAGTGGTTCGGTCCGGTCATCTACGAGTACTACGGCGGCACGGAGGCAAACGGCATCTGTGGTTGTACCTCCGAGGAGTGGTTGGCGCACAAGGGAACCGTCGGCCGTCCCTTCATGGGCGAACCGGTGATCCTCGACGACGACGGCAACGAATGTCCTCCTCGTGTCCCGGGCACGATCTGGTTCCGCGGCGTCGGCGCAACTTTCGAGTACTTCAACGACCCGGCCAAGACCGCGGAGGCCCGCGACGCGGATGGAACGATGTCGAAGATCGGGGACATCGGCTACCTGGACGAGGACGGTTTCCTCTATCTCACAGATCGTCAAGCCTTCGTGATCATCTCCGGCGGAGTGAACATTTATCCGCAGGAAGTGGAGAATCTCCTGATCACTCATCCCGAGGTGCTCGACGCCGCGGTATTCGGGGTGCCTGACGAGGATTTCGGCGAGGCCGTGAAAGCGGTTGTCCAGCCGGTCGACCCGGAGGCCGACCACGACGAGCTGGCGCGGCGCCTGGCCGACTTCTGTCGCGAAAGGCTGGCGAAGTTCAAGTGTCCCAAGTCATTCGACTTCATCACCGAGATGCCGCGCCTACCCACCGGAAAGCTCTACAAGAAGCCGTTGCGTGACGCGTACTGGCCGGCGCCCGCGAGCGCACATGTCTGAGGAGGACCGAGTCTGATGCGCCGGGAACTATACGCTGCGGAACACGAGTCCTTCCGGTCGGCGTTCCGTGCCTTCCTGGAACGCGAGGCGGTGCCGAACGTCGACGAGTGGGAACAGGCCGGGACGGTCGACCGGGCGTTCATCAAGGCCGCCGCCGCCGCGGGGTTTCTCGGCTTCGAATTCGGCGCGCAGTACGGCGGACTCGGTATCGCCGACTTCCGGTACAACGCCGTCATGACCGAAGAGGTCGTCGCGTCCGGTATGGCCGGTGACACGTTCAGCATGCAGAACGACATCATCGTGCCGTATCTGCGCGACCTCACCGACGAGGCGCAACGAGCGCGCTGGCTACCGAGGTTCACCAGTGGAGACTGTGTCACTGCCCTCGGGATGACCGAGCCGGGGGCAGGATCGGATCTGGCGGCGATCCGGACCCGCGCACGTCGCGACGGCGACGATCTCGTGATCGACGGCGCCAAGACCTTCATCACCAGCGGTGCCACGTGCGACATGGCGATCGTCCTGGTCCGCACCGGTGAACGCGAGGGCCGCGGAACGAGTTTTGTCGTCGTGGAGGCAGGTACACCGGGCTTCGAGCGGGGCCGACCGATGCACAAGATCGGCCGCAAGGCGCAGGACACTGCCGAACTGGTCTTCACCGAGTGCCGGGTCCCGTCGTCGAACATCATCGGGGAGCCCGGGCGCGGATTAGGGTCTGCGATCGCCAACCTGCCTCGCGAGCGACTCTCGATCGCCGTTGCGGCAGTGGCCTCGGCGGCGCACACGCTGAGCCTGGCGCTCGACCACGTCCGAGATCGGTATGCGTTCGGTGGACCGCTCGCGGACCTGCAGTCGGTCCGGATGTCGATCGCCGAGATGCACACCGACACCGCGGTTCTCCAGCACTACGTCGACCGATGCGTCCGGGCTCTCGATGCCGGGCAACTGACCGCACATGAGGCCGCAGGAGCGAAGTACAAGGCGACAGAACTTCAGTGGGACGTCGTCGACCGGTGTCTGCAACTCTTCGGCGGTTACGGCTACATGGAGGAGTACCCGATCGCGCGGATCTGGCGTGATGCGCGTATCCAGCGGATCTACGGAGGGGCGAACGAAGTGATGAAGGATCTGGTCGGGCGCGCGGTGGTCGCATCGTGACGGGGCCACTGGCCGGTCGCGTCGCCCTCGTCACCGGCGGATCGCGCGGGGTGGGCCGGGCGGTGGCGCTACGGCTCGCCCGCGACGGTGCGGCCGTCGCGGTCAGCTACCGGCGGGAGACGGGGGCAGCCACCGAGGTGGTCGACGAGATCGCCTCCGGCGGCGGGCACGCCCGTGCGTATCAGGCGTCCATCGACGACACCGGGGCGGTGGAGGCGATGGTGGAGGCCATCGTCTCCGACCTCGGTGCCGTGGACCTGCTGGTCAACAACGCGGGGTCGGCCAGTCGTGGCAGTTCCGTGGCGACGACACCGCATGCGGAGTTCCAATCGCTGCTCCAGGTGCATGCTCTTGGCCCGATCCGGTTGATCCAGCTGGTCTTGCCCGGCATGCGGGCCGCTGCCTCGACGCCCGGCGGGCGCGGTGACATCGTCATGATCTCCAGCAGCACCACGACTTCGACACCCCCGAATTCCGCGCCCTACACAATGGCGAAATCGGCGATGGAGGTCTGCATGAAGACCCTGGCGCAGGAAGAACGTGACCACGGCATCCACGCGGGGATCGTCGCGCCCGGCCTCGTCGCGACCGACATGGGCCGCCGACTGGTGAATGCGTCACGCGGAGCCGACATCGGCGACCTGGACAGCTCGTCCCCGTTCGGGCGGGTGTGCCGGCCAGAGGACGTCGCGGGGGCGGTCGCCTTCCTGGTGTCCCCCGATGCGGGATACATGACCGGACAGCGCCTCGTCGTCGACGGGGGCGGACCGAAGGCGGCGGTCTTCTGATGACCCGAACAGGTACGGACACAGCCACGGTCGAGGGGTTTCTGGACGACCTCACCGCAGAGCTCGATCGCGCGGTCGGCGCCGCGGGGACCTTGAGGCTCACCGATGTCGACAAGCGCGGAGAGGGCAATTCCTGGGAGACCTACCTTGTCACGGTCACCTGGGCCGGGCCGGACGCCCCGGAGATGGTCACCTACGCCGTCAAGCGGCAACCGATCAGCGGGATCGTCGGCGACTACGACGTATCGCGGGAAGTAGCTCTGCTCGATGCCGCCGACGCGATCGGTATGCGCGTTCCGAAGGTGATCGCATCCGTCGTGCCGACCGGCGACGCCCGCGGATGGTTCGCGATGGAGAAGGTCCACGGGCAGATCCCGATGCCGCCCACGATCTCCCGGATCGTCCCGGAACCGGCGATACGCGAGGAGCTCGGTCGCGACGTGGCGCGTGAAATGGCGCGCCTGCACGCGGCGGATCCGCAGACCCTGGGACTGACCATGCTGGGACCGGTACCGGCGGCGAGCGAGACAGGGAAGCTCGAGAACGACAAGTGGTCGCAGATCTATCGCGACGTCGTCGACATCCCCATCCCGATCCTCGATCTCGCCTTCGCCTGGCTCGATCACCGGCGTGATGCGGTTTCCGGGCGGGTCTCGCTCGTCCACAACGATTTTCGTATCGGCAACCTGGTCATCGCCGACGGCGCCATCACCGGGGTACTCGATTGGGAGACCGCACACTTCTCCGATCCGACCGCCGACATCGCCTGGTTCGCGCAGCGGACCTCCCGGGGACGCTCACCGCTGCTGTGCAAGCTGATCGAACTGGAGCCCTTCCTCGACGAGTACGAGGCCGCCGGCGGCTGGCGACCTCTGCCCGAGGCGCTCACCTGGTGGGCTGTGCAGTCCCTGACCAAGACGGCCGTTGGATGCCTGCAGGCGGTCGACATCTACTCCCGCGGGGAGCGCGACGAGCTGCGTTACTCGAACATGTCGCACAGCGTCTACTACAGCATCGGGTGGCTGTCGAAGATGCTGCACGACAAAGAATGGGGACACTGACAATGACCGTTTACGCCACCGATGTGGATCAGGTGTTCGCCACGATGCGCGAGACCCTGGTCCATCGTGTCGCCGGCGATGTGACCGACACGACCGCCCGGCTCGAGCTGGCCGCGGTCGTCGAGGCCATCGACAACCTCGTCGGCCGGATCGACTGGGACGCGGAGCGAGTGACGAGGAGCGTGTCGGCCACCGACCGGCTCGCCGAGGATCTGGGGGTCGGCGACGTCCCTGGGGACGGGATCGAGGGTCTGCGGGAGCGGCGTCGAGCCGTCTCGGCAGCGATCGCGCAGACCTATCGCGACCCAAAGACATCGTCGAAGGCGGTCGACGCCATTCTCCGGTTCACCGATGACGATGTGCGCGAGCAGATCTCGGCCGCACTACGCAGCGGATTGCCTGGCTGACGCCGACGTCGCGCCGCAGTGATCGCGTTGTACTTCGGCTCGTCACGGGCTGGGGTGGTGCCGGTGCCGATGAACTTCCGTCTGGCGCCGCTGGAATGGGAGTACATCGTCAGGGATGCGGGATCCCAGCTGTACACCAGTGGCACGACCGGGAAGCCCAAGGGTGCGATGGTGACCCACCGTGGTGCGTGCGTCGACGCACCGTTCTGGACCTGATGTCGGGTCTGCGGATTCAGCTACTGACTCTCGCCCCCGCGATGATCCAGGGTATCGTAGTCGACCCGGCTGCTGCCGAACAGGACTTCACCGCTCTAAAACTCCTGGTCTACGGTTCGGCGCCGATGGCCGCCGACGTGGTCCGTCGCGCTGTGGACGTCTTTGGCTGCGACTTCGCGCAGGCCTACGGGATGACCGAGTGTTGCGCTGTCGCAACGATCTTGGCACCAGAAGATCACCGGCGTGCGCTGCGTTCGGACCCCGAGCTACTGGCGTCGGCCGGACGGCCGGTGATGGGGTCGGCGGTCAAAGTCGTGTCCCGGGATGGTGTCGAACTGCCGGCCGGCGCAGTGGGGGAGGTGCTCGTTCACGGCGAGCAGCTCATGAGCGGCTACTGGGGTCTCGACGACGCCACCCATACGACGCTGGTCGATGGCTGGCTCCACACCGGAGACGCGGGTCACCTCGACGAGGAAGGCTTCCTTTTCATCTCCGATCGGGTGAAGGACATGATCATCTCCGGCGGGGAGAACATCTATCCGCGCGAGATCGAAGAAGTCCTCTTCGGCTTGGACGGTATCGCCGATGCGGCGGTTGTCGGCGTGCCGAGCGACAAATGGGGAGAGAGCCCGGTGGCCGTGGTGGTCCTCGCGCCCGGTTCCGTCGTCGCCGTCGACGAAAGTCCGACCCGGCTCGGTTCCCGCGCAGCGTGCCCCGCGGCACACCGCACGGGCGCCCTCGCCAGGGATACGGCGTTCCGTGGCGAGGGGCGCTCGGTTCCGGCCGGTCCGCCGCCGCGAGACCGGCCGGTCGTGCTTCAGGTTAGCGGGGTGTTCACGAAGTCACTCGGGTCCGGATGCGCTGTGCGGGACCAGTACTCGCGGACCGGCCACGGAGAGTTCGTGACCACACGACCGCTGCTGTTCCGGTAGTAGCTGTCGACGCCGTCCATGGCGTAGACCATGGCGTCGTTCGCGGCATCGAGTTCCTCGTTGTACTGTTCGTATGGCTCAGGGCGGCACTCGATCGATGCCAGATCGTCGGTGACCAACCGGGAGATCGATTCGACGACGTAACGAACCTGGGCTTCGGCGATGGTGATGTAGCTGCCCCCGGGCGGGTTCGTGTTGGGTCCGTACAGGAAGAAGAGGTTCGGGAAACCCGGTGTGGTGATCCCCAGATAGGCGCGACCGTTGTCGTCGGACCAGCTCTCGCGCAACGACGTTCCCTCCCGGCCGCGGATCTCCATCGGGAACAGGAACCGCTGCTGCTGGAAACCCGTGCACAGGATGAGCACGTCGATCTCCCGTGATTCACCGTCGGCCATCACGATGCCCGTCGGTGACAGTCGTTCGACACGGTCGGTGAGGAGCTCGACGTGATTTCTGCGCAGCGTGGCGAACCAGCCGTTGTCGATGAGAAGCCGTTTGCCGAACGGTGGGTAGTCGGGTGTTGTCCGACAGATGAGGTCGGCGTCGCCGGCGAGCTGGTGTTCGAGGTAGGCGGTGAAGTGAGCGCGGTAAGCGTCGTTGAGGGAGCTCACCAGCTTGCCTTTCTCCGCGCGGTTCGGGTCGACGGGCAGCGCGGCAAAGGTGCGTTCGGTGTACAGCCAGTACAGCCGGAAGCGGTACCAGCCGCGGTAGAACGGAATGTTGTCGAACAACCAGTGCTTGGTGGAGTCCGACGGCGTGAAGTAGTGCTCGTTCGGTGTGATCCACTGTGGTTGGCGCTGCACTATCGTCATCGACTCGACCTGTTCGGAGATGGCCACGACGAGCTGCATCGCGCTCGCGCCGCTCCCGACCACGGCGACGCGCTTGCCGGTCAGGTCCAGGTCCGCGGGCCACTCCGCTGAATGCACGATCTGGCCGGTGAACTCCGACATGCCTGGATAGGCAGGGATGTTGGGTGTGCTGTGGAGACCCGCGGCAGTCACCAATGCTGTCGCGCCGACTTCCTCTTGCCGGCCGTCCGGGCCGGTGACCGACAGCATCCAGCGCTGGTCCTCCTCGCTCCATGTCGCGGAATCAACATTGTGCGACAGCCGAATCCGGTCGACGATCCCGTGCTCTCGAGCCACGTCGGAGACATACTCGAAGATCTCGTCCCGCCGAGCGAAGTACTCCGACCAGTTCCTCGGATGAAAGGAGAACGAGTAGAGATCACTCGGGATGTCCACGCGTGCGCCGGGATACTGATTGACCCACCACGTACCACCGATGTGCGCATCGCGTTCATAAACGGTGTAAGGGATGCCGGCCCTCTCGAGATTGATCGCACAGACGAGGCCGGAAACCCCGGCACCGATGATGGCAACGCCGAATTCTTCCCGCGTCGCGGAAATCCGGTCGCCGACGGCGGTGGGTTCATATGGGGTGAACCCGAGTTGTTCGGCGATCATGGGCGCGTACTCCTCGCCAACATGCTCACCCATGACGGTGCTCATCAGGCGGCTGAGTTCAGCACCGGTCGGGGTCGGGTGGGCCGGCGGCTTGCCGTTGGACCAGTCGAGCACCGCGTCGGTGACCGCCTCGTGGATCTCCGCCAGGACCTCGGGCGGCAGACCACCGTCGTTGAGTTCCTCGAACCCTTTCGGCGACCTGGGTGTGAACGGAGCCGACAGCCACTTCTCCTCACCGGTCAGCTGGTAGAGAACAGGTAGCAGGCAGCTGACGTTGCCTGCGGCGACGGCACTGTGCACGGTCTCGCGGTCGAGATCCGGATTGGGTGAGACTGTCGGAATCATGTGTTATGCCTTCGGATGAGGGGGTCGGGTCAGTCGATGAGCGCGCGGAGGGCCTCAACAGCTGCGAGCCGTTCGGTGTGGGTATCAGCCTTCGGGTCCACGTTGAGCAGGCCGACGCCGAGTTCGTCGAGCATCGCCACACGCTCGGCGACGTACGAAGCGGGCCCGATCAGCGATGTCGCGCGCACCAGTTCGTCGGGGACGGCCGCCGCGGCCTCGGCATGCCGTCCGGCGAGAAACAGTTCCTGGATCGTGGTGGCCTCGTCGTCGAAGCCGTAGCGTCGGGCGAGCGAATTGTAGAAGTTCTTCTCGCGCGATCCCATTCCGCCGATGTACAACGCGAGTTGCGGACGGGCGCGGTCGAGCAGTGACGAGTCGTCGTCGACGATGGCGAACGGCAACCGGACGATGATGTCGAGATCTCCTAGAGCAGGGTCGCGTTTCGCCTTGCCCTGACGCAGGGCATCGCCCCAAACCTGTTGCATCTTCTCGGGATAGAAGAAGATCGGCTCCCATCCCTGCGCCAGTTCGGCGGTCAGCGCGACCATGGTCTCGCCCAGCGCCGCCACCGAGATCGGGATCTCGGGTCGCACCGGGTGGTTGATCAGCTTGAGGGGCTTGCCCAGTCCGGTACCCCGTCCGGGCGGTACCGGGATCTGGAAACGGCGGCCGTCATGGCGAAGTGGTTCGCGGCGCCACACCGTGCGGCAGATCGCGATGGTCTCACGGGTCTTTCCCACGGCATGCTCGAACGCGACTCCGTGGAAACCCTCGACGACCTGGGGGCCTGAGGCGCCGATTCCGAGTCGGAACCGACCCTTCGACACATAATCGAGCCCCGCGGCGGTCATCGCGAGGGTCGCCGGGGTACGCGCGTCGAGGGCGAGGATGCCCGTCGCGAGCTCGATTCTCGTGGTCCGCGCTGCCAGGTACCCGAGCTGAGATACCGCGTCGAAGGTGTATGCCTCCCCGAGGGTCGCGGAGTCGAGTCCCGCAGACTCGTAATCGGCTGTCTCGGAGGCGATCTGCTCGAACGAACGGCCGTAGCCGAGAACTGTGCCGATGCGCATGTGTGGGTATCCCTGCTTCCTTGCTGTTGTCGCCCGATCGGAAGCCGAACGGTGTGGTCTACGCGGCGCGACGGACGCGCGTGGAGCTCGCTGTTAATGATTACTATGCCGCAATCCGAAGGTCAATGACGCTCTAACCTGCAAAATTAATCCTTGACATTAGTACTTACTATGTTAGCTTACTCACATCGGCTTGTTCGGGCGCTGGCATCGGACACCGAGAGTTCACGAGACATCGGTCGCGTCCCCAGACGTCAGCGGGGTGAGCCGATGGACATTCGCACGAAAGGCAACGTCATGACCGAGGTTCTGACCCCAGAAACCACCAACCCGTCGGCCCGAGCGGCCGACTACCTCCAGCGCGCCCGATCGATCGCGTCCCTGATCCGCGACGAGGCCGCTGCGATCGAACGAGAGCGCACCATCACCAAGCCGGTCGCCGATGCGCTGACCGAACTGGGATTGCACGGCATGCTCATCCCGGAGGATCTGGGCGGCGGGGGTCTTCTGCCCAGCGAAGGCATGCAGGTGTTCGAAGAGGTCACCAAGGCCGACGCCTCAGTGGGCTGGGCCTGGATGGCCAGTGAGTGGGGCACCGCCGGCGTCGTGGGTTACCTCGCGCCGGAGGTCGCCGCGACCGTCTTCGGCGCCGATCGCCCGTTCATCGCCGCCGGTCAGCTCCTGCCCCGGCACATGGGTGTGAAGGTCGACGGCGGCTACATCATCGACGGTGACTACTCGTTCGCCAGCGGTTCGGATCACGCGACCTGGATCGGGGCAGGATTCATCGTTGCCGACGAGGACGGCAATCCGATCCCGGGTGATAACGGGCAACCGCAGGCACGCATCGCCCTGATGCCCATAGACCAGGTGGAGTTCTCGAAGAACTGGGACGTATGGGGTCTGGCGGGAACCGGAAGCCACGACTACCGGGTCACGAAGCAGTTCGTCCCCGCCGAATACACGACGCCGACCTTCGGTGGCACACCGACGCGACCGGACGTCATGTACCAGCTGACGAACGAACTGGCCGGTGGTCTGCCGCACGCATCGATCGCACTCGGGATCGCCTCCCGTGCACTGGAACTCGTCGCGGACCTCACCACGGGCAAGATGCGCCCCAACTACACGATGCCGGTCGGTGAAGCGGATTTCTTCCGTATCGACTTCGCCCGCAAGGAAGCCAACCTGCGCGCTGCCCGGCTCTACGTCTATGACGTCACCCGTGCCGCCGAGGCCACCGTGGCGGCGGGTGACCCGATCACTGCCGAGCACGTCGCGCGCGTGACCCAGATGCTGTCGTGGGTGCACGAAGTCGCGCTCGACGTGGTCGAGTTCGCGCACCGCTGGGGTGGCAGCAAGAGCATCGGCTCGACCAGCACACTCGGCCGCTACGTACGGGATATGCATGTGGCGACGCAGCATCTGCTCGTCGATCCCAAGATGCTCGTCGATTCCGCTGCCGTTCTCCTGCCGATCTACGCGCAGGCGCAGGACTGATGCGTCGGCATGCCGACCGCGTCGCTCGACCGGGGCATGAGAGGGGAGGCGTCTGACGATGGGGCATTACCGGAGCAATCTCCGCGACGTCGAGTTCAATCTGTTCGAGGTCTTCGGACGCGACGCAGTCCTCGGGACCGGACCCTTCGAGGAGATCGACGCGGAGACGGCGCGGATGGCATTGCGCGAGGTGGAACAACTCGCCCGCGAGCATCTTGCGGAATCCTTCGAGGACTCGGATCGCTCACCGACGGTGTTCGATCCGGTGGGGAACACGGTGACCGTCCCGGCAGCATACGCGGCCACCTACAAGACCTGGCTCGACGCCGAGTGGTGGCGGCTGCGACTGCTACCCGAACTCGGCGGTACCACAGCGCCCAGCTCGTTGAACTGGGCTTTGGCCGAGTTCGTCCTGGGCGCGCACCCCACGCTCTGGACGTATCTGGCATTTCCGACCGGCACGCGTGTGGTGTGGCGTAGGGGCACCGACCGCGACAAGCGCATCGCGGAGATCGTCGCAGCCAACAACTGGGGAGTGACGATGATGCTCACCGAGCCCGAGGCGGGCTCGGACGTCGGAGCGGGTCGGACCACGGCGACTCCGAATGCCGATGGAACCTGGAACCTCGTGGGGGTCAAGCGTTTCATCACCGCCGGCGAGCACGATCTCGCGGACAACATCCTTCACCTCGTTCTTGCCCGCCCGGTGGGAGTCGAGGGTGCGGGTGGTCCGGGTACCAAGGGGCTCAGTCTGTTCCTGGTGCCGAAGCACCACTTCGACATCGCGACAGGCGAACTCACGGGCGAGCGCAACGGTGTCTACGCGACCGGGGTGGAGAAGAAGATGGGCGTCAAGGTGTCGGCGACCTGCGAGATGACGCTCGGCGCCGACCGGCCCGCCCGTGGGTGGCTTCTCGGCGAGGTCCACGACGGGATCAACCAGATGTTCGACGTCCTCGAGGACACGCGGATGATGGTCGGGTGCAAGGCCATTGCGACGCTGTCCACGGGCTATCTCAACGCACTGGAGTATGCGAAGACGCGCGTGCAGGGCGCGGATCTCGCACAGATGTCGGCGCCCGACGCTCCCCGCGTCCCCATCACCGCACACCCCGATGTCCGTCGTTCGCTGCTGGTGCAGAAGTCCTACGCCGAGGGGCTGCGGTCCCTCGTCCTGTACACGGCGACGTGGCAGGACGAGATACTGATGGGCACTGCCGCGGGTGTCGACACCACGCTGGCCGAGGCGGTGAACGATCTCCTGCTGCCGATCGTCAAGGGCTACGGTTCGGAACGGTCGTGGACGATCCTGGGAACGGAGTCGTTGCAGACCTTCGGTGGTTCCGGGTACCTGCAGGACCACCCGATCGAGCAATATGTACGAGACGCGAAGATCGACACCGTTTACGAGGGCACCACGGCGATCCAGGCGCAGGATCTGTTCTTCCGCAAGATCGTTCGGAACAAGGGCGTTGCCTTTGGGCACCTGCTCGAGGAGATCAGGGGGTTCGCATCGGGGCCCGGTCGGGCAGTCTTCGCGGACGAGGCTGCGATGCTGACCGAAGCGGCCGACGCCGTCGGCGCCATCGTGGCCCGGATGACTGCGGATCTGTCCGCTTTCAACCCGCGGTCCGAGGACCCGCGGCCGGAGGGGATCTATCGGGTCGGACTGAACGCCACACGTCTGATGTTCGCCATGGGCGACCTCCTCGTGGCCTGGTTGCTCCTCCGCGGCGGGGTGGTGGCCTCGAGCGCGCTGGACAGCGCGCCCGCGGGTGATGAACGGGCGTTCTACGAGGGCAAGGCGGGAGCGGCGCGGTTCTTCGCAGGTGAGGTCCTGCCGATCGTGGTCGCCGGAGCTCGCGTGGCCGGTGCCGTGGACGGCTCCGTGATGCGATTGCCCGTCGAGGCCTTCTGAACCGACCGTCGAGTCACCGATTCGACATCACCAGGTGAATGTCCACTCAGCGGCAATCCGCCGTACACGTTCGCTGTACTCGAAAATTACTACCATAGTTAATAGTAATTATGTAACATGACTCACATTCCGGCCGTGAATGCAGAGCCGGAGAACCATTCCAATCGGAGGAAACATGGCCAGAACCCCTGAGCTCGAGCGTGTGGAGAAGATGTACCTCGAGGGCTTCCCGGACCCGGCGACCGCGACGGTCGACGATCTCCGGGAGGCCTATGACCGGCTCTTCTTGCAGTTCGAGCTCCCCGAGGATGTCCAGCCGTCCGAAGGCGAAGCCGGCGGCGTCCCGGTTCTCGAGGTCGCGGCGAAGGGCGCTGCACCGGACAAGGTGCTTGTCTGGTTCCACGGTGGCGGCAACATCATGGGGAGCGCACGAGGCTTTCAGGAACTCGGCCACAACCTGTCACGGGCCTCGGGCGCGACAGTGGTCCTCGCCGACTTTCGGCGAGCACCCGAGCATGCGTTCCCGGCGGCCGCGGATGACGCGGTCGCGGTGATCGGCGCACTCGTCGAACGGTATGGCGCGAACAACGTCGCCGTCGGTGGCGATTCCGCCGGCGGCGGGCTGGTGCTCGGAGCAATCGTCGCCCTTCGGGACAGGGGTGAAAGCCTGCCTGTCGCTGCGGTATTCATCTCCCCGCTGCTCGATCTGACCGCCAGCGGCGACAGTATCGACGAGTTCGATGGCAAAGACATCGCTGTATCCCGGGGTTCGATCGGGAACGTCAGCGAGGCATATCTACAGGGCCACGACCCCAGCGACCCCGTCGCGTCACCACTCTTCGCGCAGCTACACGGACTGCCGCCGACTCTGTTCATGGTCGGCTCGGGTGAGGTGTTGCGTGATGATTCGCGTCGAGCAGCCGCGAAGATCGTCGAGGCCGGTGGATCGGCCTCGGTGTCGCTGTACGACGACATGGTTCACGTCTGGCCCCTGTTCTCGTCGATCCTCCCCGAGGGAATGGATGCCGCCGACGAAGCCGGCGTCTTCCTTCGGAAGAACCTGTCGGTCTGACGAGGAGAGGACTTCCGAATGCCAGCCCAACAACTCGACGACCTCGGCTCCCGCTTTCGTGAGGCCATGGCGTCGGTATGCACTCCGGTTGCGGTGGTCACGGCGATGGACGGAGCACGTCCGCACGGAACGACCGTGAGTGCGTTCGCCTCCTTGTCGATGACGCCGCCTTCGCTGCTTGTCTCGCTTGATCGCGGTTCCGAACTCCTCGGTCTGGTCTTGAAGGCTGGTGCCTTCGGGATGAATGTTCTGGGGAGTTCGCAGTCGACGCTCGCCGGCCAGTTCGCGCGAAAGGGTGTGGACAAGTTCGACGGGGTCTCGTGGCGCGTCGATGCCGGCGTTCCGCGCATCGACGAGGTGCCTCATTGGCTTGCCGCAGACCTCATGCACACGGCCGAGGTGGCAGACCACATCGTCGTGTTCGGCCGAGTTGTCGAGGTGGTCAGCGAAACGATCGCACCGCTGACGTACCACGCTCGTAGCTTCGGCACCCACGCGGCGCTACCGCCGGTCGGCTCGGCCAACGGCCCCAAGCGCTCATGACGGGTTGCCGCACCGGGGGAGAGGATGAGGACCCACTCGTCCGGGCCCGGAACCGGCTGGCCGCGGTGCTGGGAAATCGCCGGGCTCGGCTCGACGATCTACGGAACGGCTTCGACGCGATGATGCTCGAAGCAGATCTGGAAGACGATGTGTCGGTGGCCGACCTGTCCATCGGTGACGTGCCCGCATTGCGAGTCCAGGCAGGCCCGGTGACCGAGGACCGGGTTCTCGTCTGGTTCCATGGAGGCGGCTACGTGATAGGCAGTCCGCGTGGGTATCAGTTTGCCGCCGCGGCACTGTCGAGGTCGATCGGGGCGCCCGTCGTCGTGCCCGACTACCGACTCGCGCCCGAACATCCGTTTCCCGCCGCGGTCGACGACGCCACGACCGTCGTCGACGCGATCATCGCCGAGTACGGCCCGGAAAATACCGTCATCGGCGGCGATTCGGCGGGCGGTGGACTATCCGTGGCGGTGCTTGTCCGTGCGCGGGACCGCGGTCTCCCACTGCCGGCAGCCGCCGTCGTCGTGTCTCCGCTCGCCGATTTCACCGGCTCCGGTGAGAGCATCACGAGCAACAGACACACAGATCCGGTCATCACGGAACGCTCGTTGCGCGACCTGAGAGCCGCGTACCTCGGTGACACTGATGCCGAGAACCCGCTCGCCTCACCGGTCTTCGCCGATCTACGGGGACTGCCACCGATCCTGTTCCTCGCCAGCGATTCCGAGATCCTGCTCGACGACGCGGTGCGCCTTCATCGAAATGTGCAGGCGAGGTATGGGTCCAGCGTGCTCTCGGTGTATTCCGAGACCTTCCACGCCTGGACGCTCTCCACCGACATCCTGCCGCGCGCTCGCGAAGGGGTCGCCGAGATCGGGGCGTTTGTCGGCGACGTGCTGCGGCGCGCGGAAACGGCGCCTTCGACACCGTGACCGCCGTGAGCCGACGGCACTTGGACACTACGACACGGCGACCCAATCCGATGATGATCCAACGAAAAGGAAGACGCACAGATGCCCGACTTCGAGAACAAAGTGGCCATCGTGACCGGCGCGACGACTGTCGAGCCGGGTGGCCTCAACATCGGCGGTGCCACCGCAACCGAACTGGCGGCAGGTGGAGCGCTCGTCGCGCTGGCCGACGTCAACATTGCGGGGGCGCAGGCGTTGGCCGACCAGCTCAATCTGCGCCACGGCCGACAGGTGGCAATCGCGATCGAGACCGATGTTCGCCACGAATCACAGGTCAAGCGGTTGGTGGAGGCCACTGTCGAGCAGCTCGGCGAACCCACGATCGTCATCAACATCGCCGGGATCTTTCCGGCTGAGGACGGCGACGTCGCCACGATGACGGTGGAAGCCTGGGACGACGTCCTCGCCGTGAATCTGCGAAGTGTGATGCTGATGAGCAAGCACACGCTGCCGTACCTGCGCAAAGGCGGCGGAGCGATCGTCAACACCGCGTCCACCCATGGATCTGCGGGTGACACGAGTCTCAGTGGTTACGGTGCCTCCAAAGCAGGTGTCATCGCGTTGACCAAGTTCCTGGCCACCCAGTACGGCCGAGAAGGCGTGCGCTGCAACGCCGTCAGTCCGGGAACCACGTCCTCGCCCCCGGCCCAGCAGCTACCCGAGGAGATCAAGGACATCTTCCGGCGCCAGAACCTGAATCCCGAGATGCCCACCCCTGAACAGCAGGCCAAGGTGTTTGCCTTTCTCGCCTCCGATGACGCCGCCGGCATCAACGGACAGGAGGTCAAGGTCGACGCGGGTCTGCTTTCCCACCAGCCCATGGTCGCCGACATGCTCGCACTCGGAGCCACGACGGTCTGAGCGGGACTTGTCGTGATGCCGCTGAGGGGCGACCACACCACCGAACGTCGAACGCAACCGACGTTCTGCCGGATCTGTAGCGCGACATGTGGATTGATCGCGACAGTCGCGAACGGCGAGGTGACCCGTGTGGTCGGCGACCGAGAGCATCCGCTCTCGGCCGGGTACGCCTGCCATAAGGGGCTCAACTCGTTTCGGCACGCGACGTCCCCTGATCGCATACTCCGGCCGCTCGTCCGGGACCCCGAAGGTGGGTTCCGGACGGTGACCGCGGAAGAAGCCGTGGATTTCGCGGCGTCGCGGCTCAGGACGATCCTCGAGCGAGACGGCCCGGACGCGATAGCTCTGTTCGGGGGTACGCAGGGCTACTTCAACTCAGCGGGAGCGATCCTGGCCCCGGCGTTCGCACAGGCACTGGGGACCACGTCGTTCTTCTCGCCATGGACCATCGATCAATCCGCGAAGACCGTCACGGCCGGTCGTCTCGGCTCGTGGTCAGCAGGTCGACATCGGTGGGAGACGGCAGACACGTGGATGATCGTCGGAAGCAATCCTCTGGTGTCGGTGACGTCCGGCGCGGGCAACTCGTCCTGGCATGTGACCCGCAGTTTTCAGCAGGCCCGACGACGCGGGATGAAGTTGATCGTCATCGATCCGCGGCGTACCGAGACCGCTGCCTACGCCGCGCTCCACCTGCAACCCCGACCCGGGCAGGACGCCGCGATCATCGCATGCCTGCTGCGGGAGATCATCAGTCGAGGTCTCCACGACTCGGACTTCTGCGCGCGGTACGTCGACGGTTTCGACGAGTTACGGCGCGGCGTCGAGCCGTTCACGCCGGCCCTTGTCGCGGATCGTGCCGGCCTCGAGTCCGCAGACCTCGTCCGCGCGGCGGAGATGTTCGCAGGCGCCACGCGCGGATGCGCGGGTACCAGCACGGGAGCCACGATGTCGGTCCGATCGAACCTCACGGACCACCTCGTGGAGTGTCTGAACGTGATCACCGGTCGGTTCCTCCGCGCCGGCGAAACGGTGACCAATCCCGGTGTCACCACACCCGCGTCGCCCCGCCGCGCGGAGGTCGTGGCTCCCGGGCGTCCGTGGGACAGCGTGCCCAGAACCAGGGTTCGCGGCCTGGGGCGGATACCGAGTGTGTATGGGGGAATGGAGTTGCCGTGTGCGGTGATGGCCGAGGGAATCCTCACACCGGGGGACGGCCAGATCCGAGCGATGCTCTCGATCGGAAGAAATCCGGTCGCCGCCGTACCGGGACGACGATCCATCGAACGCGCCTTCAAGTCGTTGGAACTGTTGATCTGTGTGGTGCCTTTCCACACGGCGACAACCAGATACGCCGATGTCGTCTTTCCGTCACGGCTGCAGTTCGAACGCGCTGATCTGTCGATGACGGCCGGGCGGAGCTCGGTCCCGTTCGCCCAGTACACCGAGCCCGTCGACGAGGCTCCGCCGGATTCGGAGTTGATCGACGACGCCGAGGTGCTCTGGGCGCTGGCGCGTGCACTCGGCATCGAGCTGAGGGTCAACGACGCCGAATTAACCAGTGCAGCGACGCCATCCACCGAGACGGTCCTCAGGGCAGCGACTGTCGGCGCGCAGGTGCCGTTCAGCGACGTCGCCGAGCACGCTCACGGTCATATCTTCGACGTTCCGTCACAGATCGTCGAGCCAGGCCGCGGTACGGCCCGGTTCTCGGTTCTGCCCGAGGATGTCGGACGTGAACTGAGCGAGTTGGTGGAAGAGGAGCCAGAACCGCACGGCGACAACGAATTCTCTCTCATCGTCCGGCGCATGCGCGAGGCGGCGAACAGTGTGGGTGCCGGCCGGGAGTGGACAGAGACGCGGGCGCCCACGAGTCCTGTCAGCTTGCACCCGGCCGATCTGCGAGCCCTGGGCGTCGATGCAGGCGGTCCGGTCACCATTCGCTCGAGGCATGGTTCGGTTGTCGCGGTCACCGCGCAGGATGCGACTCTCCGACGAGGTGTCGCCTCTCTCACACATGCGTGGGATCTCCCGAACGGGGCCGACAGCAACACGCTCACCACCGTGGGCAGCGACTACCCCGACCATCAATGGGATGCCGTTGATGTCGGGACTGAAGGTCACGATCGAGGTCAGTGATTCGCCGGCTGGAAGGTGGCCTGGTGGGCGGCTTCCTCGGCGCGGATCACATGCATCACCGCGTTGATGAGGGCGAGGTGGGTGAACGCCTGCGGGAAGTTGCCGAGGTGCTGTCCGGTCTTGGCGTCGATCTCCTCGGCGTACAGCTTGAGCGGGCTCGAGTAGGACAGCAGTCGTTCACACAGCGTCTTCGCCCGTGGCAGTTCGCCGATCTCGACGAGGGCCGACACCAGCCAGAACGAGCAGATGGTGAACGTACCCTCCTCGCCGCTGAGGCCGTCGTCGGTCTCCTCGACCCGGTAGCGGAGCACCAGTTCGTTCTCGGTGAGTTCGTCGGCGATCGCGAGAACCGTTGCGCGCACCCGGGGGTCGTCCGGCGGCAGGAATCGCAGCAGCGGGACGAGCAGCAACGAGGCATCGAGCGCGTCGTCGCCGTAACGCTGGGTGAACACCCCGCGCTCGTTGACCCCGTGCGCCAGGACGTCGGCCCTGATCTCCTCCGCGATCGCCGCCCATTCGCGCGCGTGCGCCTGCTCGCCGTGCATCGTCGCGAGGCGTGACCCGCGGTCGAGCGCAACCCAGCACATCACCTTCGACGACGTGAAATGCTGCGGCTCCCCACGCACCTCCCAGATGCCGCGGTCGGGGTCCTTCCAGTGCTTGATCGCTTCTTCGACCTGGGCCTTCAACACGGGCCACAGCGTCTCCGGCACCGCTTCGTGCGATTTGATGTTGAGGTACACCGAGTCGAGCATCGTGCCCCAGATGTCGTGCTGTGCCTGGTTGTACGCGCCGTTGCCGATACGGACCGGCCGGGCGCCGTCGTAGCCCGAGAGATGGGTCAGCTCTTCCTCTTCCAGGGTGCGTTCGCCGCCGACGCCGTACATCACCTGCAGCGGATGACGTTCACCGTTGGTGATGCCCGAGACATCGGCGATGAAGGAGAAGAAGTCGTCGGCCTCGCGGTCGAGACCGAGCGTGTAGAGACCCCACAGGGCGAAGGTCGAGTCACGCACCCACGCATAGCGGTAGTCCCAGTTACGTTCGCCCTGAGGGGTTTCCGGCAGCGACGTGGTCGCGGCGGCGAGCAGCGCGCCGGTCGGGGAGTAGGTGAGTCCCTTCAGCGTGAGGGCCGAACGCTGCAGATGTGAGCGCCACGGATGATCGGGGAAGCTGCCGATGTTGATCCATTGTCGCCACGACTCGCTTGTCGCCCACATCTTCTGGGCGGCTTCCTCGAAGTTCTGCGGCGCCGGCTGCCGGGACCAGCTGAGTGCGACGAAGCGGTTGTCGCCTTCGACGAGCCGGGTACGTGCCCGCGCTTCGCGACCCTCCAGACCCAGCCGGAGGTCCGTGGTGAGTTTCAGGGTGGGCGTGTCGGCATCGGTGTCCTTGGCGGTCGCGATCGCCTCGCCGTAGGCCGGGCCCGAGTACTCCCACTTCGTCGTCCCGCGGTGGTAGTCGAAGGCGGGTTCGCAACTCATGTGCAGTTCGACGGTGCCGGACACGCAGCGCACGGTGCGCAGCAGGATGTGTTCGGCGTCCCAGTCGGTGGGCGTCCGGCGGTGCGTCTTCGAACGACGTTCGTTGTCGTGCCACGGACCCATGACCAGTGCGTCACGGACGATGATCCAACCGGTGTCGGTCTGCCAGGTGGTCTCGACCATCAGGCTGCCGGGCAGGTAGCGCCGATCCACCGGGACGTTCACGCCGTAGGGCGCCAGTCGGAAGTGGCCGGCACTACGGTCGAGGATGGCGCCGAAGACGCTCGGGGAGTCGGGCCGGGGGATGCACATCCACTCGACGGAGCCGTTGCGCGCGATGAGACAGTTGGTCTCGGTGTCGGATAGGAACGCGTAGTCGCCGATCGGCGGGAAGGCGCTCGTGTGCGACGGTGCCGGGGGAGCCGCCGGGGAGACGTCGGCGTCGGCCGCGGTCCCGGATGCCCGCGGCGGCACGGTCGGCAGGGACGTTACGGTGGAGTCATCTGCGACAGACATGAGTTCCATCATTGCGACGGGTTCTCGCCGACGCCACTCGGCTCCCGTGACCGAGACAGTGGCGGTGATCACGGACTCGGAGCGACGCAGATGCCGCGGACGGGTATACGGCTCCCCGCGGGAACGGATGCACGGATGACGGGGTGATGAGGTGTCGGCGTTCTTCGACTGGTGGGACAGCGTGGAGGAGTGGCTCACGGGCCTGTCCTTCGTGCCCCAGTTGCTGGTGACCGTCGCCGTCGTGATCCCGGTGGCGATCCTCATCGCCTACGCGCTCAGTCTGCTGGTCGACGCCGCCGCCACGCTGGTCGACCGACGCCGCTTCGCCGACGACGACGGGACCGGATTGTGAAGAAGATACTGCGTTCGCCGGTCACCTTCGCGCTGCTCGCGCTGCTGGTCCTGGTCATCATCGCCTGGCTTGTCACGGGCTGAGCGTCATCCGCTTCGCGGCTTGTTTCTCATGCTCCCTGAGGTGCGAGCGAAGCGAGCCACGAAGAGCATGGTGACGTGCCTCGCCCGCCCTTCGTGGCTCGTCGCTAACGCTCCTCGCACCTCAGGGAGCAGAGGTTCGAGGTCAGCGGACCGCGGGGACAGCTCGTTGATCCGCCGCCGTGCGGTAGAGCGACCCGATCGCCTCGATGACGTCCGGATGGGTGCCGAGGGGGCCGGCGACGAGGGTGTCGTCGAACAGGGCGTCGAGCGCCGACTCGACTCGCTCGGTGAGCAGTCCGGCCGACAGGAAGTACGGACTCACCGCGATACGTCGGGCACCGCCGGCGCGGAGTCGGCGCACCGCCGAGACGACGGCGCGGTTGTGCGGCCCCAGCTTGGTCGCGAAGACCACCTCGACCGGACGGTGGAGCCGTGTCGAGAGTTCGATCGCCCGTAGGCGCACCGAACGATCGGCAGCCGGGTCGGAGGAACCGACCGCGGACAGGATCACACCGTCGTGGGGGCCGAGGCCGGCCTCGATCAGACGGTCCGCCAGTGCCCCGGCCAACGACCGGGTCCCCATGACGTCGGTCTGCCGGGCGGTCGGACGTCGCGACGCGATGATCGACGGTAGGTCGATCTTGTGGTGGTACCCCGCCGACAGCAGCATCGGTACGACGACGGGACCGTGGTGCGGCGAATCCGACCCGCCCAGCTGTCCGAGGACGTCGCCCACGAGTGGCTCGTCGAGGTCGAGATAGGAGAGCACCACCTCGACACCGGGCAGGCTCGACGCGACGGCGTTCCGCACACGGCGCGCGGTCGCGCCGAAGCGCGGATCGCGACTGCCGTGTGCGGCGAGGACGAGAGTCGGTGTCACACCAACTCTTTGAGATGGAGCGGCGCCAAGGCGTCGCCCACGAGGCCCGCGGCCAGCGTGTTCCCGCCCTGCGGGTCTATGACCAGGAAGCTGCCCGACTCCCGGTTGACCTGGTAGTCGTCGGCCGGGATCGGCTCGGCGGTCTGCACCGAGATCCGCACGATCTGGTTGAGCTCCACCGATTCCGGAGCCTCCACCAGGGCGAGGTTCTGCTCGTCGAACAGCGCGTCGAGGGCGCCGACGATCGCCTGGGTGGTCTTGGTGCCGTGCTTGAGGAGCAGGCGAGCGCCCGGGCGCAGCGGCTTCTCGGCGAGCCAACAGACCGTTGCGCTGAACTGCTGCAACGGTTCCGGGGCGTCAGCGGCGGCGGCGATGAGGTCGCCGCGCGAGATGTCGACGTCGTCTGTCAGCAGAATCGTGACACTGCGTCCGGTGTGCGCGGTGGGCAATTCGCCGTCGGCGGTGTCGATCTGGCTGACGGTGGTCCGCTGCCCCGACGGCAGGACGACCACCTCGTCGCCGACGGAGACCCGGCCGGCGGCGATCTGACCCGCGTAACCGCGGTAGTCGGGGTGTTCCGGCGTGCGGGGACGGATGACGTACTGGACCGGGAACCGCAGGCCGACGTCGTTGCGCTCCACCAGATTGGGCACGGTCTCGAGATGCTCGATGAGTGTCGGCCCGTCGTAGAAGGCGGTGGTCTCCGAGCGGTGGGCCACGTTGTCGCCGTGCAGCGCCGACACCGGGATCGCGGTGACCTGCTCGTCGGACCAGCCCAGCGATCGGGTGAGTTCGGCGAACTCAGCGGAGATCTCGGCGAACACCGATGCCTGATCGGTCACGAGGTCGATCTTGTTGACCGCGAGCACCAGCTGGGGCACGCCGAGCAGGGCCATCACCGCGGCGTGGCGGCGGGTCTGGGCGACGACGCCGGTGCGGGCGTCGACGAGCAGGATCACCAGTTGCGCAGTCGACGCACCCGACACCGTGTTGCGGGTGTACTGGACGTGCCCGGGGGTGTCGGCGAGCACGAACGAGCGCGCGGGAGTGGCGAAGTAGCGGTAGGCGACATCGATGGTGATGCCCTGTTCGCGCTCGGCCCGCAGCCCGTCGACGAGCAGCGACAGGTCCGGGGTGTCGAGACCGCGGTCCACCGACGCCTTCGTGACCGCGTCGATCTGGTCGGCCAGAACGGATTTCGTGTCGTACAGCAGGCGGCCCACCAGCGTGGACTTACCGTCGTCGACGCTGCCCGCGGTCGCGATGCGGAGGAGATCAGGAGCGTGCTTCATCAGAAATATCCTTCGCGCTTACGGTCTTCCATGGCGGCCTCGGAGACCCGGTCGTCGCCACGGGTTGCGCCACGCTCGGTCAGCCGCGACGCGGCGACCTCGGCGAGCACGGCCTCGTTGTCCGTGGCGTCGGACAGGACCGCGCCGGTCGAGGAGCCGTCGCCGACGGTGCGGTAGCGCACCGAGAGTCGCTGCACCTCTTCGCCTTCGCGGGGACCGCCCCAGACTCCCGAGGTCATCCACATGCCGTCGCGCTGGTAGACCTCGCGCTCGTGGGCGTAGTAGATCGACGGGAGGAGCACCTGTTCGCGAGCGATGTAGCGCCAGATGTCGAGCTCGGTCCAGTTCGACAGCGGGAACACCCGCACGTGCTCGCCCGGGGCGTGGCGGCCGTTGTAGAGGTTCCACAGCTCGGGGCGCTGTCGCTTCGGGTCCCACTGGCCGAAGGCGTTGCGCAGCGAGAAGATCCGCTCCTTGGCGCGCGACCGCTCCTCGTCGCGCCGACCGCCGCCGAACACCGCGTCGAAACGGTTCTCGGTGATCGCGTCGAGCAGGGGGATGGTCTGCAGCGGGTTGCGGACCCCGTCGGGGCGCTCGGTGAGCCGACCGTCGGCGAGGTAGTCCTCCACCTTGGCCACATGCAGGCGCAGGTTGTGCCGTTCCACGACCTGGTCACGGAACTCGAGGACCTCGGGCAGGTTGTGCCCGGTGTCGACGTGCAGCAGCGAGAAGGGCAGGGGCGCAGGCCAGAACGCCTTGAGCGCGACGTGCAGGAGCACGGTGGAGTCCTTGCCGCCGGAGAACAGGATCACCGGCCGCTCGAACTCTCCCGCGACCTCGCGGAAGATGTGGATCGCCTCGGACTCCAGGGCGTCGAGTGTGGTGAACTCGTCGGCCTCCGCGGCGGCGCCGCTCGTCTGGGCAGCGGCGGCGCCGCTCGTCTGGGCAGCGGCCACGCCGGGCGTCGCCGGAACGGACGGTGTTTCGGTCACGGTCATGCGTGCAGCCCACATTCTGTCTTGGCGCGACCGGCCCAGCGGCCGCTGCGCGGATCGGATCCGGGTTCGGGTTTGGCGGTGCACGGTGCGCACCCGATCGAGGGGTATCCCTCGTCGACGAGCGGATTCACCAGCACGCCGTTGGTGTCGATGTAGTCCTGCATCGTCTCGTCGGACCAGGCCGCGATCGGATTGATCTTGACCAGTCCGAAGCCCTCGTCGAAGGAGATGAGCGGGGCGTTGGCCCGAGTCGGTGCCTCCACACGACGGATGCCTGTGATCCACGCGTCGTACCCGGCGAGCCCGGCCTTGAGCGGCACGACTTTCCGCAGTCGGCAGCATTCGCCCGGGTCGCGGGCGAAGAGGTTGCGGCCCAACAGTTCGTCCTGCTCGGCGACGCTGTGCTCGGGGGTCAGGTTCACCATCTCCACGCCCGGTCGAGCGAAGCGAGGGGCAGAATGGTTATAGACCTGCTCGACGGCGTCGCGGGTGCCGATGGTCTCGGCGAAGTGGTATCCGGTGTCGAGGAAGAGCACCTTGACCGGGTCGCCGTCGAGCAACTCACGGTCGATGTTCTTCACGGCGAGGTCGACCAGGGCCGCGTCCTGCATGTTCGACGCGACGACGAAGTTGGTGCCGAAGGTCTGCGCGGTCCAGCGGATCAATTCCTCCGGGGTGGCGTCGGAACCGAGGTCCGCAGCACCCTTCTCGGCGATGTCCCGCAGCTGGTCCTCGCTGAAGCGCCGGCCCGTACGGGTGGTGGTCTCGATGGTCATCGCAGCGCCTCCTCATCGGCACGAACGGCCCACTGCGCGAACCGTTCACCCTCTTCGCGTTGGTCGACGAAGTTGCGGACCACGCGCTCGATGTAGTCGCCCAGTTCGGTACCCAGCACCTTGTGCTGGCGCAACTTGCGACCGAAACCCGAGTCCAGGCCCAGGCTGCCGCCGAGGTGGACCTGGAAGCCGTCGGTCTGGTTGCCGTCGGCGTCCTCGACGAGCTGTCCCTTGAAGCCGATGTCGGCGATCTGCGACCGTCCGCAGGAGTTGGGGCAGCCGTTGATGTTCACCGTGATCGGCACGTCGAGCTTCGCGTTGATGTCGGACAGCCGCTCGTCCAGTTCCGGGGCGAGGACCTGCGAGCGCTTGCGGGTCTCGGTGAACGACAGCTTGCAGAACTCGATGCCGCTGCACGCCAGCAGGTTCCGGCGCCACCGTGTGGGCCGGCCGTGCAGGCCGAGCGGCTTGAGCTCGTCGATCAGCCACTCGACCTTGTCGTCGGGGACGTCGAGGACGATCAGCTTCTGGTACGGGGTGAAGCGCACACGGTCGGAACCGGCCGCGGCGACCGCGTCGGCGGTCTTGGTCAGGATCGTGCCCGAGACGCGACCGGCGATGGGGGAGAAGCCGATCGCGTTGAGTCCGTTGCTCAGCTTCTGCACACCGATGTGGTCGATCGGACGCTCCGGCTTTTCCGGCGCCGGGCCGTCGATCAGCTTGCGCCCCAGGTATTCGTCCTCGAGCACCTGGCGGAACTTCTCGATGCCCCAGTCCTTGATGAGGAACTTCAGCCGCGCCTTGGCGCGCAGACGTCGGTACCCGTAGTCGCGGAAGATCGAGACCACGGCCTCCCAGACGTCGGGCACCTCGTCGAGCGGCACCCAGGCGCCGACGCGCTGGGCGAGCATCGGGTTGGTGGACAATCCGCCGCCGACCCAGAGGTCCAGTCCGGGGCCGTGCTCGGGATGCACGACGCCGACGAACGCGACGTCGTTGATCTCGTGGACCACGTCCTGCTGGCCCGAGATCGCGGTCTTGAACTTGCGCGGCAGGTTCGAGTACTTCGGGTCGCCGATGTAGCGGCGGACGATTTCGTCGATGGCCGGGGTGGGGTCGAGGACCTCGTCGAGGGACTCGCCGGCGAGCGGCGAACCCAGCACGACGCGGGGGCAGTCGCCGCAGGCCTCGGTGGTCTGCAGCCCCACGCCCTCGAGGCGCTCCCAGATGGTCGGGACGTCCTCGATGCGGATCCAGTGGTACTGGACGTTCTCCCGGTCGGAGAGGTCGGCGGTGTCGCGGGCGAACTCGGTGGAGATCTCACCGAGGGTGCGCAGCTGTTCGACGTTGAGCGCACCGCCGTCGCAGCGCACCCGCATCATGAAGTGGCTGTCCTCGAGGATGTCGATGTTCTCGTCGCCGGTCCAGGTGCCGTCGTAACCCTCGGCGCGCTGGGTGTAGAGACCCCACCAGCGCATCCGGCCGCGCAGGTCCTGTTTGTCGATCGAGTCGAAACCCTGCTTGGAATAGATGTTCTCGATGCGCGCACGCACGTTGAGCGGGTTGTCGTCCTTCTTGACCTGCTCGTTGGGGTTCAGCGGCTCGCGATAACCGAGCTTCCACTGACCCTCGGCGCGGCGCTTGGTCGGACGGGCCTTGCGGGCCGGGCGCGCGGGCTTCGGGGCGACCGGCTCTGCAGCGGCAGCGTCGTTCGGTGCACCCGGACCGGAAGCGGCGGGGGCGTCGGTGGTGGACGTCATGAACTCTCCTGTGCCGGCGCACAGGGCCGGCGTTCGTTGCACGAGTTACGGGCTGAAACGTGCCGGCATCCCCAGGGAATCGGGGACAAATCGGGGCCGAGACGTCGCTAGATGCGACAGAAAGCGCTGTTGACGCGCTTGAGATCAATGTGGCGGCGAGCTGCGAGCCACACCCCGGGGAAAATCACGCGGTCCATAGTGCCACGCTCCCTATCGGCTCGTCTACTTGGGGTTATTTTCCATCATGGTGATGGAAAACCGGGCCGGCCTCCACACCTGCCTGCGCCGCACAACGCCGTCGAGGACCGTGCTGTTCCCGATCGGGGCGACGATTTCCTCCCACGCCGCCGCGATCGGCATCATGGAACGGTGAACGTCGACACCACCACCATCGCAGCCGACCTGGTCGCCGCTGCGTGCCGCGACGTCGACGCGGACGTGCCTCTCGCGCTGTACCTGCACGTCCCGTTCTGCGCGACCCGGTGTGGGTACTGCGATTTCAACACCTATACGGCGGGCGAACTCGGTTCGTCGTCGTCACCGGAATCGTGGCAGCACGCGGTCGCCCGCGAGCTCGAGGCGGCATCGCGGATGCTGGCCCCCACCCGGCCGGTCTCGACGATCTTCGTCGGCGGGGGCACGCCGTCGCTGCTCGGCGGCGACGGCCTCACACGACTCCTCGACGCCGTCCGGGTCCACTTCGACCTGTCCGACGACGTCGAGATCACCGCCGAGTCGAATCCGGAGTCGACTTCGCCGGAGTTCTTCGACGACCTCCGGTCCGCCGGTTTCACCCGCATCTCGCTCGGCATGCAGTCGGCCGCCGCACACGTGCTCAGGCTGCTCGATCGCACGCACACCCCGGGTCGGGCGGTTGCGGCCGCCAGGGAGGCACGAGCGGCCGGGTTCGACCACGTCAACCTCGACCTGATCTACGGCACGCCCGGCGAGACCGACGCCGACCTGCACGCCACCGTCGACGCGGTGCTGGACGCCGGGGTCGACCACGTGTCGGCCTACGCGCTGATCGTCGAGGACGGCACCGCGCTCGCCCGCCGCATCCGGCGCGGGGAGATGCCCGCACCCGACGACGACGTCCTCGCCGACCGCTACCAGATCCTCGACCGCCGTCTGCGTGCGGACGGACTCGACTGGTACGAGGTGTCGAACTGGGCCCGCGGCGAGAAGTCGGTGTGTCGTCACAACATCGCCTACTGGCACAGCCACGACTGGTGGGGCATCGGTCCGGGGGCGCATTCCCACGTCGCGGGCGTGCGCTGGCTGAACGCCAAACATCCTGCGCGCTACGCGAAGTCGCTGGCGGACGGGGTCTTGCCCATCGCATCGGCAGAACAGCTGACCCCCGAGGACCGGCACCTCGAGGCCGTCATGCTGACCACCCGGTGCCGCACCGGACTGCCGCGCGATCTCCTCGACGACGCCGAGACCGCGCATGCCGAACAACTCCGTGCCGACGGACTGCTCACCGCGGCCGACGACGCCTACGTGCTCACCGACGCGGGTCGGTTGCTGGCCGACGGCGTGATCCGCCGCGTGCTCTGGGGCTGACGCGGGGCCGGTTGTCGGCCTACCAGCTCTGATCGGGGCGAGGCGGACTCGTCCAGCCCGTCGATCGCGCCCCGCGCCGATGCGCACCGGGGCCGTCGGGCGTGGTCGGGGGCCGGCGCGCCGGGATCTCGGCGGTGTCCTCGAGTTGCTCGTCGAGGGGTTTGGCCGCATCGGACAGGTCCAGGGCGTCGAGGTCGAGGGTGCGCGCGTGGATGATGTGCCGGTTGCGCAGCGCCGACCGCACCGCGCGATGCAGTCCGTCCTCGAGGTAGAGCTCGCCCTCCCACCGCACGACGTGGGCGAACAGGTCGCCGTAGAAGGTGGAGTCCTCGCTGAGGAGCTTGTCCAGGGCGAGGACCTTCGTGATCGGCGTCAGCTGGTCGAGCCGGAGTTGCCGCGGCGGGATCTTGGCCCAACCACGCGTCGACAGCCCGTGGTCGGGATAGGGCTTGCCCTCCCGCACCCCCTTGAAGATCATGCGAACTCCTCCGACGCCCGTGCCTCGACGATTGCTGATCTGCGACGACGCGTCGACGGTCAGTGCGCGACACCGCGCCGTGGCACGGTGATCGCGATCCCATTTCGTACTATGGAACGCACCCAACTGTATGGCAGGGACCCGAGTCAGGAGGTGTGCCGCGTGTCTACCACCGATGATCGTCGCTTCGAGATCTTGCGTGCGATCGTGACCGACTACGTCGACACGCAGGAACCGATCGGTTCGAAAGCGCTCGTGGAGCGACACCAGCTGGGGGTGTCGAGTGCCACCGTCCGCAACGACATGGCGGTCCTGGAGGCAGAGGGATACATCACCCAGCCGCACACCAGCTCCGGCCGGGTGCCCACCGACAAGGGCTACCGGATGTTCGTCGACCGGATCAGCGAGATCAAGCCGCTGTCGGCCGCCGAGCGCCGGGCGATCCTCTCGGTGCTCGACTCCGGCGTCGACCTCGACGACGTGCTCCGGCGCTCGGTGCGGCTCCTCGCCCAGCTGACGAGACAGGTCGCGGTCATCCAGTACCCGGTGCTGTCGGCGGCGACCGTGCGTCACCTCGAGGTCGTCACCCTGTCGCCGTCGCGCCTGCTGCTGGTCGTCATCGTCGACAACGGCCGGGTCGAACAGCGCATGGTGGCGCTGAGCGAAGACCACGATGAGGACGAGATCGCCCGGTTGCGCGATCTGTTCTCGGCCGCACTGCACGGCAAACGGCTCGAAGCCGCGTCGGCCGCGGTCGCCGAGCTCGCCAACTCCGCGCCCGAGGATCTGCGCGGTGCGGTGCTCAACATCGCCACCGTGCTGGTGGAGACCCTCGTCGAACGCGGTGACGACCGGCTGGTGCTGGGCGGCACGTCGAACCTCGCGCGGTCGGCGGCCGACTTCACCCCGGTCGTCGGCGGGATGGACACCGTTCTCGAAGCCCTCGAGGAGCAGGTGGTGGTGCTCAAGATCTTGGCGACGACCCAGGACATGGGCCAGGTCACGGTGCAGATCGGCGAGGAGACCCGGACCGAGAACCTGCGTGGGACCTCGGTCGTGTCGACAGGGTACGGTGCTTCGGGAACCGTGTTCGGCGGCGTCGGTGTGCTCGGCCCCACACGGATGGACTATCCGGGAACCATCGCCTCGGTGGCGGCCGTTGCCAAGTACATCGGCGAGGTGCTCGCCGAACGATGATCGCTGTTTCTCCATGATCGCTGTCGGGCACACCGCAGCGTCGACGGCGGCCGCTCGCGACACCGAGCCGGGACGACGGTGGGGACGGCCGGTCCATCCGCGCGTCGCGCGATCGTGAGAGCACCCGCCGCCAGGCACCAACTGAGACCGAAGGATCACTACAACCGTGGCACGTGACTACTACGCAATCCTGGGAGTGGCGAAGGGCGCCAGTGATCAGGAGCTCAAGCGCGCCTACCGCAAGAAGGCGCGGGAGCTGCACCCCGACGTCAACCCGGGCAAAGAAGACGAGTTCAAAGAGGTCAGCACCGCTTACGAGGTGCTGACCGATCCGGAGAAGCGTCGCATCGTCGACGCCGGCGGCGATCCGCTGGCCGGCGCCGGTGCGGGCGGCTTCGGCGGTTTCGGTGGCGGCGGCGGGGGATTCGGCGACGTCTTCGAGGCGTTCTTCGGCAACGGCGGTGCCTTCGGCGGCGGTGGCGGGGGCTTCGGCTCGGGCCGCGGACCCAAGTCCCGTGTCCAGCCGGGTGAGCCGGCGCTGGTGAACGTGACCCTGGATCTCGCCGAGTGCGCCAAGGGGGTCGCCAAGGAGATCACCGTCGACACCGCGATCCTCTGCGACGTGTGTACCGGCTCGGGAACCAACGGCGACAGCAAGCCGGTCACCTGCGACATCTGCAAGGGCGCCGGGGAGATCCAGTCGGTGCAGCGCTCCTTCCTCGGGCAGGTCATGACCGTGCGCGAGTGCCCGACCTGCCACGGCGTCGGCGAGGTCATCCCCGACCCCTGCCACAAGTGCGGCGGCGACGGACGCTACCGCTCGCGACGCACGATGACCGTGCGCATCCCGGCCGGAATCGAGAACGGCATGCGGGTTCGCCTCACCGGTCAGGGTGAGGTGGGTCTCGGCGGCGGCCCCGCCGGCGATCTGTACGTAGAGGTCTCCGAACGGCCGCACGAGGTGTTCCTGCGCGACAAGGACGACCTGCACTGCACCGTCAAGGTCCCGATGGCCGACGCCGCGCTCGGCGCCGAGTTCGAGGTGGAGACGATTCTCGGCGACCCGGTCACCGTGACGGTCGCGCCCGGCACGCAGCCGGGCCAGATCGTGAAGCTGCGCGGGCAGGGCATGCCGCACGTCAGCTCCGGTGTGCGCGGCACCATGCACGTCCACCTCGACGTCGTCGTACCGACCAGACTCGATGCGGCGCAGACCGAAGCACTGAAGAAGTACCGCAAGATCGCCGCCGACGAGATCGAGGTCGTCAACACCTCGGCGGCCGCGGCGCCCGGCGGTCTCTTCTCGCGGCTGCGCAACGCGTTCGCCGGGAAGTAGGCATCTGGTGTCCGCGGCGGCGATCTCCGAGTGGATGTGCGCGTTCGGGACGGCGGGTACGCGGTGAGTCCACCGCTGTTCTGGGCGGACTCCGTGCCCGCGCCCGGCGCTGACCTGATCCTGAGCGGCGCCGAGGGTCGTCATGCGGTCACCGTCGCCCGGCTGGGCGTCGGCGAACGGATCCTCGTCGGCGACGGCGCCGGCTCGGTCGGCGGTTGCGAGATCCGGGAGATCACCGCCAAGGACACACTGGTGGCGACCGTCCACGACCTCGCGTTCGAGGCTCGCTCGACCCCGCAGGTGACCGTGGTGCAGGCGCTCCCGAAGTCGGAGCGGTCCGAGCTCGCGGTCGACCTCGCCACCGAGGCCGGCGCCGACGTCATCGTGCCGTGGCAGGCGCTGCGGTGCGTGTCGCGGTGGACGGGCAAGGCGGACAAGGGCGTTGCCAAATGGCGGGCCGCGGCCTCGGCAGCTGCCAAACAAAGCCGTCGACCATGGATTCCGGAGATCACCGACCTCGCGACCACCATCGACGTCCGGGCCCGCTGCGCGGACGTCGTGGCGCGGGGAGGGGTCGTCGCCGTCCTGCACGAGGAAGCCGCGCAACCCCTGGCCCGGCTACCCCTCGCCGACGCCACCGAGATCCTGCTCGTGGTCGGGCCCGAGGGCGGACTCGATGCCGGCGAGGTCGCCGACCTGACCGCGCTCGGTGCGCACTCGGTCGTGCTCGGCCCCGAGGTGTTGCGTACGTCGACGGCCGCCGCGGTGGCCCTCGGCGCGATCGGGGTGCTCACCCGCCGGTGGGCCCGATGAGTGTCGTCGGACGCCGTCCGGTGCGTCGGACCAAGATCGAATACGGCTCTGCGCCTTCCCAATTCGGGCACCTGTACGTGCCTTCCGAGGGGCTCGGCGCCGCGACGCCGACGCGGCTCGTGGTGCTCGTCCACGGCGGGTCCTGGTCTGTCGAGTTCGGGTCGACGACCCAGACCGCGATCGCCCGGATGCTCGCCGAACGCGGGGCGGCGGTGTGGAACATCGAGTACCGCCGGGTGGGCGAAGAGGGCGGCGGGTGGCCGAACACCGGCCGGGATGTCCTCGACGCGCTCGGTGCCCTGGACGGTCCCGTCCGTGACCTGCTCCCGCCCGGCGCTGTCGACTTCGCCTCGACCGCGGTCGTCGGGCATTCCGCGGGTGGTCAGCTCGCGGTCTGGGCCGTCGGTCAGCTCGGAGCCCGGACCGCCACGGCCACCATCACCACCGTGATCGCCCAGGCGGCCGTGCTCGACACCGTCGGTGCAGCGGACCGGGAGTCGGTGCGGGCGTTCATGGGTCGGCCGTTCAGCGAGTCGCCGCGCCGCTACTCCGACGCCTCACCACTGCTGGCACCGGTGGTCGACGCCCACGTCGTCGCGATCCACGGCGACGCCGATGACCTGATCCCGGTCGAGTCCAGCCGCCGGTACGTCGACGCCGCGATCGCACGCGGACAGTCCGCCGAACTCATCGTCGTCCCCGGTGAGGGGCACGACGCCTTCGTCGAACCGCGCAGCGTCGGCACGCGACAGACGATCCGCGTGCTCGGGATCTGACGGAAATATTGCCTGCTGATCGGCTGTTGCACCGCGATACACTGACCACACCCCTGCCGCCGCGACCGCGTCGGCCGGGGGCGCCGCATCCAGAACCGAACATCCATCCGGACCAGAACACCAGGAGTGATTTCATACGTGAGTGACGACAACCCCGACCAGAGCGGGCAATCCAGCCGTACGCAGCCGCGCCGGTCTGGGGTCACATCCACTGTCGAAGTCTCTCCCGGAGTCGTGTTCGGGCTGCTCGGCGCGAGTGACGTCAACCTGCGTACCCTCGAGCAGCTCCTGCCCGCCGACATCCACGTCCGCGGCAACCAGGTGACATTGACCGGTGAACCCGCCGAGGTAGCCGCGTCCGAGCGCGTCATCGCCGAACTCGTCGACCTCGTCGGGCGCGGAACCCCGCTGACACCAGATCTCGTCCGGCACAGCGTCTCGATGCTGTCCGATGGCACCGAGGAATCGCCCGCCGATGTGCTGTCACTGGACATCCTGTCGCGCCGCGGCAAGACGATTCGGCCCAAGACACTCAACCAGAAGCACTATGTCGACGCGATCGACGAGCACACCATCGTGTTCGGACTGGGCCCGGCCGGCACCGGCAAGACCTATCTGGCGATGGCCAAGGCCGTGCAGGCGCTGCAGTCGAAGTCGGTCAACCGCATCATCCTGACGCGGCCGGCGGTCGAGGCCGGCGAACGTCTCGGCTTCCTGCCGGGCACGCTGAGCGAGAAGATCGACCCGTACCTGCGCCCGCTGTACGACGCGCTGCACGACATGATGGACCCCGACGCGATCCCGAAGCTGATGGCGGCCGGGGTCATCGAGGTCGCGCCGCTGGCCTATATGCGCGGCCGCACCCTGAACGACGCGTTCATCATCCTCGACGAGGCGCAGAACACCACGAGCGAGCAGATGAAGATGTTCCTCACGCGCCTCGGTTTCGGTTCCAAGGTCGTCGTGACCGGTGACGTCACCCAGGTGGACCTGCCCGGCGGCGCCCGCAGCGGTCTCCTCGCCGCGTCGGAGATCCTCGAGGGCATCGACGACATCCACTTCGCCCGCCTCACCAGCCAGGACGTGGTCCGGCACCGCCTGGTCGCCGACATCGTCGACGCCTACGGGCGGGCCGAGGAGGCGCAGCGGGGTCTGCCCAACACGGCCATCGGCGGCAATCGCGCCGCACGCCGGGCAGCGGCGCAGGGTCGTCGCTCATGAGCATCGAACTGGCCAACGAATCCGGGGTCGAGGTCCCGGCCGAGTTGATCATCGACGCCGCGCGTTTCGCGGTCACCGCGATGGACGTGAACCCGGCCGCGTTGCTGTCGGTGCTGTGTGTCGACGAGGACACCATGGCCGACATGCACGTCCAGTGGATGGACCTGCCGGGCCCGACCGATGTCATGAGTTTCCCGATGGACGAACTGGTGCCCGGCGGGCGGCCGGATGCGACCGACCCGGGCCCGGCGATTCTCGGGGACATCGTGCTGTGCCCGGACTTCGCCCGGAAACAGGCGCGCGAGGCCAAGCGGTCCTTCGAGCACGAGCTCGCCATGCTGACCATCCACGGAGTGCTCCACCTTCTCGGCTACGACCATGCCGAGCCGGAGGAGGAGCGCGAGATGTTCGGACTGCAGAACCGCATCCTCGACGCGTTCTACGCCGACCGTCACCGTCGCGCCCAGGAGCAGCGACAGACCGACCGCGATTCCCGGCTGCTGTCCAACATCGGGTTCACCGGAGCCGAGGGAGATTCACCGACCCCCGGTGCCCAGTCGGTGCCCGAGCAGTCGCGGTCCGAGGAGGACCGAGGGTGACCTCCGACTACTGGTTCATCGTGGCGGCAGTCGTGTTGATCGTGGTGGGCGGCGTCTTCGCGGCCGTCGACACCGCGGTGTCGACGGTGTCGAACGCCCGGGTCGACGACATGGTCCGGGAAGGGCGCGCCGGTGCGCGCCGCCTGGCGGGCATCCTCGAGGCGCGTGCGACCTATGTCGGCCTCGTGGTGCTGCTCCGAGTCGTGTGCGAGGCCGCGGCGGTCGCGCTCGTCGCGGTCGCCGCGACGCAGCTGATCGGCGTCGGCGGGGGACTGGCGGTGGCCATCGCCGCCATGACGGTCGTCTCGTACGTCGCCGTCGGCGTCGGCCCCCGCACGCTCGGCCGGCAGCACGCGTACACGATCGCGCTGTCGTCGTCGTACCTGTTGTTCGCGCTCGGCGTGCTGCTCAAACCGCTGACCCGGCTGTTGATCCTGATCGGCAACGCCCTCACCCCGGGTCGCGGGTTCCGCAACGGTCCGTTCGCCACCGAGGTCGAGTTGCGCGAGGTCGTCGACCTCGCCGAGGCCTCGGGCGTCGTCGCGGCCGACGAGCGCCGGATGATCCAGTCGGTCTTCGACCTCGGCGACACCAGTGCCCGCGAGGTGATGGTCCCGCGCCCGGAGATGGTGTGGATCGAGGCCGACAAGACCGCGCTGCAGGCCACGAGTCTCGCGACGCGGTCCGGACATTCGCGGATCCCGGTGATCGGGGAGAACACCGACGACGTCCTGGGCATTGTGTACCTCAAGGATCTGGTGGCGCGCACGGTCGCCCAGCGGATCGATCCCACGACCCTCCGCGTGGTCGACGTGATGCGCGAGGCCGAGTTCATCCCCGACTCCAAGCCACTGGACCGGGTCCTCGCCGACATGCAGCGAGAGCGCAACCACATGGCGATGCTCGTCGACGAGTACGGCGGCATCGCCGGGCTGGTGACCATCGAGGACGTGCTGGAGGAGATCGTCGGCGAGATCACCGACGAGTACGACATCGACGAGCTCGCACCGGTCGAAGACCTGGGCGACGGGTCGTACCGGGTGTCGGCACGACTGCCGGTGGAGGATCTCGGCGAGCTGTTCGGCGTCGAGATCGCCGAGGAAGAGGTCGAGACGGTCGGCGGACTCGTGGGTCTGGAACTGGGGCGGGTGCCACTGCCCGGCGCCCGGGTGGAGTCGCACGGGCTGCAGCTGGTGGCCGAGGGTGGGCCCAATCGCCAAGGGCGCCAACGCATCATCACGGTGCTGGTCACCCGGGTCCCCGACGCGGACGAGGATTCCCGACGCGACGAGCACGGCGGGCAGTCGAGTCGATCGCAGGGAGGTGGCGAGCGCACCACGGGCAGCGCCCACGACGACCAGGACACGGACACCGCCGGCCAGGAGCGCGCAGGCGAGTCGAGAGCAAGGATGAACCAGTGACCGAGACCCTCTCCGACGAGGATCGCAAGCTCGTGGTGCTCGCCCGAGGTGCGCTGGCGCGCGCCGAGTCGCCCTCGGGCGCGGCGGTCCGGGACGGCGACGGTCGCACCTACGCCGGGGCCGACGTGCGGACCCGCTCGCTGACCCTCACCGGACTCCAGGTCGCGGTGGCGTCGGCGATCTCGAGCGGCGCCCGCTCCTTCGAGGCGGCGGTCGTCGTCAACGGTGACGCCGGCGACCCGGGCCTGGACACCCTGCACGAGCTGAGCCCGGAGGCCTATGCGGTCCTCACCGACACCGCGGGTCGTCCTCAGCAGCGGCTGGGGCGCGCGGATGCCTGAGTTCCGTTCGGGCTTCGTCTGTTTCGTGGGCCGGCCCAACACCGGCAAATCCACGCTCACCAACGCCCTGGTCGGCGAGAAGATCGCGATCACCTCGAATCGTCCGCAGACCACCCGCCACACCATCCGCGGGATCGTCAACCGGCCCGACGCCCAGCTGATCCTCGTCGACACCCCGGGCCTGCACCGACCGCGCACCCTGCTGGGTCAGCGCCTGAACGACCTCGTCCGCGACACCTACTCCGAGGTCGACGTGATCGGAGTCTGCATACCGGCCGACGAGGCCATCGGTCCGGGTGACCGGTGGATCATCTCGCAGGTCCGCGAGATGGCGCCGCGCACGACGATCGTCGGGGTGGTCACCAAGATCGACCGGGTCGGGCCGGAGCAGGTCGCCAAACAGCTGCTCGCGCTGTCGCAGGTACTCGGGCCGGACTCGGACGTGGTTCCGGTGTCGGCGAAGTCGGGCAAGCAGCTCGACGTGCTGTCCGACGTGCTCGTGAGCCTCATGGAGGAAGGCCCTGCGTTCTACCCGGACGGCGAACTCACCGACGAACCCGAACAGGTGCTGATGGCGGAGTTCATCCGCGAGGCCGCGCTCGAGGGGGTGCACGACGAGCTGCCGCACTCGCTGGCCGTCGTCATCGAGGAGGTCATCGATCGTGAGGACCGCGACCCCGACCTACCGCCGATGGTCGATGTCCACGCCGTGTTGTTCGTCGAACGCGACAGCCAGAAGGGCATCATCATCGGCCGCAAGGGCGCGCGTCTGAAGGAGGTCGGTACAGTTGCCCGCGCACAGATCGAGCGGCTGCTGGGCACCAAGGTGTACCTGGATCTGCACGTGAAGGTCGCCAAGGACTGGCAACGCGACCCCAAGCAGTTGCGTCGATTGGGTTTCTAGCAGCGTGTTCCTGACGGCCTGGCGCCGGCAGGGGCAGCCTGCGGGGAGGTACGCCGATGGGAACGCACGAATCGCCACAACAGCCGGGGGACGATACCGGTAGGGGAGCGCACGAGGCGCCCGACACCGACCAGCCGACCGGTCGCACGATCGCCGGCGTCCTCGGATCGCCGCGTTTCTGGCTGGCACCGTTGGCTCTCGTCGCGGTGATGTTCTCGCTGATGGCCGCGCTGTACATGGCGGCGGTGGTCGACCCGCAGCGTCACCTCCACGACTTCCCCGTCGCCCTGGTGCAGGAGGACGCGGGTGGTGAGGTGCAGAACGCCGACGGACAGTCCACGCCGCAGAACTTCGGCGACCAGGTCGCCGAGGGCATCATCTCCTCGGCGGCGCAGAATGGGATCGTCGTGACCCGCACCGACCGCTCGACCGCGCTGTCCGAACTCAACAGCGGCAAGGTGTACGGCGTCATCGTCGTCGGGTCCAATTTCACGAATCGGGCGGTCGCACTGGGCCGGTCGACGGTCCTCACCGCCGAACCGGCGAAACCGACCATCGACATCTTCATCAACCGGGGCTCCGGGGCGTTCGCGTCGTCGATCACCACCACCCTCGCCGATCAGGTCCGTGAACGGGTCAACGAGCAGGTGGGCGCGCAGCTGACCGAACAGGTCCGTACCCAGCTCGAGCGCAACGACATCACCTTCACCGGCGCGGCGCAGCTCGCGCTCGCGAGCCCGGTGGCCGTCGAGGTGTCCGAGCCGACCCCGCTTCCGGAGGGTGCGGGCAATGGATTGTCGGCGTTCTACCTGACCCTGCTGCTCGTGCTCGCCGGCTTCACCGGGGCGATGATGGTCAGCATCGTGGTCGACGGCATGCTCGGCCAGACCCCCATCGAGTACGGGCCGTTCTATCAGCTGCGCGAGCGGCTCGCGATCAGCCGGTGGGCGACGCTCGCGGCGAAGTGGACGATCATGTTCCTGGTCGCGGTGGTGCTCTCGACCTTGTTCATCGCCGTCGGCGCGATGGTCGGGACGTCGATCCCGAACGGCTTCGTGCTCTGGATGCTCTCGGTCCTCGGCATCTTCGCCGTCGGCGTGAGCGCGAGCGCGATGATGGCGGTGTTCGGCAACCCCGGTCTGCTGTTCAATCTGCTCTTCTTCGTGGTGTTCGGCCTGCCGTCGTCGGGCGGGACGCTACCGCTGGAGGCGAGTCCGCGCCTCTTCGAGTGGATCGCCGCGATCGAGCCGATGCACGTGATCTACCTCGGTGTGCGTGCGGTCCTGTACTTCGACGCCGACCTGTCGGCGGGGTTGGGCCGGTCGATCATCCAGTGCCTCATCGGCTTGCTCGTCGGCGTGCTCCTCGGTCTGCTCGGCACCAAGTTCTACGACCGCAAGGGCTGGCACCGATATCCGGGTGGGATGACGCTGCCGCCGAAGCTGGACAAGATCGTCAACGCCGGCTGACACGGGCGGCGCCGCCTCGCCCCGACCGTTCACCTGGGTCTGACACGGTGGCCGGATGGGTACCCCCGTCGTCATGTCGATCCCCGAATTGTCCTCGGCCCTGCACGAACTGCGCGACGACCTCGACCGCGCCGAGGAGCAGGCCGAATCGCTCATCGCCGCGGTCGCCGACCAGCACCGGGACAGCGCCCGCAACCTCGTGCACTACGTCGCGGTGCGACGCCGCGATCTGCGTCCGCTGCAGGAGTCGATGTCCGCGCACGGACTGTCGAGTCTCGGCCGGATGGAGTCGATCGTCTACTCGTGGATCGAGACGGTGATCGAAACGGTGGACGCCTTGGCCGAAGGTCGCACCCGGCATCCGATCTGGGGTGACCTCGCGGGCGGGGTGCGGACCCTGACGCGTAATCGCGACCGGCTCCTCGGGCGCGTGCACCCCGGTGGCGGCGATGACGCCATCGCCGACGGACCCGGTGACGAGCACGGCGAGCGGGCCACCCGTGTGATGGTCACGATGCCGACCCAGGCCGCCGACGACCCCGACCTCGTCCGCGCCATGGGTGCCGCCGGAATGGACGTCGCGCGGGTGAACTGCGCACACGACGGCCCGGCCGAATGGGCGCGGATGATCGAGTCGGTGCGTGCTCTACCCGGCCGGGTGCGGGTGGCCATGGATCTCGCCGGTCCGAAGTTGCGCACCGGCCCGCTCGAACCGGGACCGAAGGTGATCAAGGTCAAACCGGTCCGCGCCGACGATGGCACCGTCGAACGGCGGTCGCGGGTGCGGCTCAGTGCCGCACCGTTCGACCCCGGCGCACGCCTGCCCGACGGCATCGACGCGGTCATCCCGGTACGCGCACTCGCCGACGTCGTGCAGGGAGACCGGTTGCGCCTACGGGACGCTCGTGGTCGCCGACGGCGACTCGAGGTGGTCGCGGTGTCCGAGGCGGGGATCGACGTCGAATGCGATCGCACCGTCTACTACGAGACGGGTACGCCGATCGGGTTGTCGGGCTCTGCCGACGCCGCTCCGATCGTCGTCGACGATCTGCCCGAGAAGCGTCAGCATCTGCTCGTGCGCACCGGTGACGAGATCCGGTTGCAGCGCGACCTCACGCCGACACCGGCGACCCGGACCGGGCCGCATCGGATCGGATGCGAGCTCGGGGACGCCTTCGACGACGTCGAGGCGGGCCATCGGGTGTTGTTCGACGACGGCAAGATCGCCGGGCGAGTGCGGGAGAAGCTCGACGGCGAGATCGTGGTCGACGTCGAGCGTGCCGCGCCGGACGGGACGAAACTCCGCGCCGAGAAGGGCATCAACCTCCCGGACACGACACTGCACATCCCGGCGCTCACCGCGTCGGACCGCGATGACCTCGAGTTCGTCGCGGCACATGCCGACATGGTGAACTGCTCGTTCGTCCGGTCGCCGGAGGACGTGGCCGACCTCATCGGCGAACTGAACCGTCGCGGTGCGTCCGATGTGGGCATCGTGCTGAAGATCGAGACCCGGGCGGCCTTCGAGTCGCTCCCGCAGATGCTGCTCGAGGCGATGCGCTGGGACGCGGTCGGGGTCATGATCGCCCGCGGCGACCTCGCCGTCGAGGTAGGGTTCGGCCGGCTCGCCGAAGTGCAGGAGGAGATCCTCTGGCTGTGTGAGGCAGCGCATGTGCCGGTCATCTGGGCGACGCAGGTGCTCGACGGACTCGCCAAGAAGGGCGTGCCGTCCCGGGCCGAGGTCACCGACGCCGCGATGAGCCGGCGTGCGGAGGGTGTGATGCTGAACAAGGGGCCCTACATCGTCGAGGCCATCGAGGCGCTGACGTCGATCCTCGACCGGATGGGTGGTCACGTCGAGAAGAAGCGCTCGCTGCTGCGGCCGCTGACCTCGTTCGACATCGATCCGGGGTAGGCCGGCGGGCATGTCGGGGCACGTCGTGTCGGCACCCGGTGGGAGAATGTCCCGGTGAGGTTCTACCGGGATGAGGCCGTCGTGCTGCGCCAGCACAAGCTGGGCGAAGCCGACCGCATCATCACGCTGCTCACCGCCGAGCACGGTCTCGTGCGCGCGGTCGCCAAGGGCGTGCGGCGGACGCGGTCGAAGTTCGGCGCCCGGCTCGAACCCTTCGCTCACATCGACGTACATCTGTACCCCGGCCGCAGCCTCGACGTGGTCACCCAGGTCCACAGCCTGCACGCCTTCGCCGACGCCATCGTCGCCGACTACGGGCGCTACACCACGGCCTGCGCGGTCCTCGAGACCGCAGAGCGGCTCGCGGGTGAGGAACGAGCGCCCACCCGTCAGCTGCACCGGCTGACGGTCGGGGCGTTGGCCGCGCTGGCCGACGACCGCCGGCCGCGAGAACTGATCCTCGACGCCTACCTGCTGCGCGCGATGTACAGCGCGGGCTGGATGCCGGCGCTCGAGGAGTGCGCGCGGTGCGCGACACCCGGTCCTCACCGCGCTTTCCACGTCGCCGCCGGCGGCGCCGTCTGTCTGCCGTGCCGGCCACCCGGATCGGCGACCCCCTCGCCCGGCGTGCTCGACCTCATGGAAGCCCTGTTCCGCGGTCGGTGGGATGAGGTCGTCGACGCCACGCCGTCGCTGCGTCGACAGGCCAGCGGACTCACCGCCGCGCATCTGCAGTGGCATCTGGAACGCCAGCTCCGAACCCTGCCGCTGATCGAACGCACCGCCCCTCATAGGCTGATGGAGACGGGTGTGGACACGGGCGTGAGGAGGGTCGACGATGGCGTTGCGGCCGGGTAGTTCGGCGAAGGGACGCAAGGCCGCGAGCGTCCGGACGGATGTCCGTCCCCCCGATCCACATCCGAGCGGTGCCCGGCCCCCGGCGATCCCCGCGGAGTTCGTGCCCAAGCACGTGGCGCTGGTGATGGACGGGAACGGGCGCTGGGCCACCGATCGCGGGCTCCCGCGCACCGAGGGGCACAAGCGCGGTGAGGCCGTGTTGATGGACACCGTCTGCGGCTGTATCGAATTGGGGGTCGGCTGGCTCTCCGCCTACGCGTTCTCCACCGAGAACTGGTCGCGCAGCCCCGACGAGGTGAAGTTCCTCATGGGCTTCAACCGCGACGTCATCCGCCGTCGACGCGATGAGATGCACGAGATGGGCGTCCGGGTGCGCTGGGCCGGACGCCGACCCCGGTTGTGGCGCAGCGTGATCCGGGAACTCGAGATCGCCGAGGAGATGACCCGGGACAACACCGTGATGACGCTCACGATGTGCGTCAATTACGGCGGTCGTGCCGAGATCGCCGACGCCGCACGGGAGATCGCGCGACGTGCGGCGCGCGGCGAGATCGACCCGGAGCGCATCTCGGAGTCGACCTTCGCGCGGTACCTCGACGAGCCGGACATGCCCGACGTCGACCTGTTCCTGCGTCCGTCGGGGGAGCAGCGGATCTCGAACTTCCTGCTGTGGCAGTCGGCGTACGCCGAGATGGTCTACCAGGAGAAACTCTTCCCGGACTTCGATCGGCGTGACCTGTGGGCGGCCTGTCTCGAATACGCCTCGCGCGACCGGCGATTCGGCGGGGTGAAGCCGTCGTGACCGACGCCGCCGCGCTCCTCGACCGGACCGCGCAGATCGTCGCCGAACTCGGTCCCGTCGACCGACCCGACGCCGACTCCCTCGTCGTGCAGGTCGGTCCGACGCGTGCCTCCATCCGCGTGCTCACGCTGGCCGACGGGCTCGACGTACTGGCCCTGACGCAGATGGTCGCGATGGACCTGCCCAACACCCCGACGCTCCGGGACGACGTCGAGGCGTGCGCCGCTCAGCTCAGCTTCGGCAGCCTCCGACGCTCCGACCGTGCGGGGGTCACCACAGATGTGCTGCAGTACTACACGTTTCCGGCGAGCCAGCTCGACGACGTGCCGCTGCTGACGGTCCTGCACATCGTCCTCGCCGCCGGTGTCGACGCCGCCGAACGGCTGGTGGGCCCGGCTTCTGCCTGAGTCTGGCGACATCGGATCCCGCTCCCTGAGGACTGAGAAGCGTTGAGCACGACCAATGCTCCCTGAGGCGTTGAGCGCGACCTATGCTCCCTGAGGACTGAAGAGCGTTGAGCACGACCAATGCTCCCTGAGGCGTTGAGCGTGACCAATGCTCCCTGAGGTGCGAGCGAAGCGAGCCACGAAGGGCCGCAACGTGTCTCGCCAGGACCCTTCGTGGCTCGTCGCTTTCGCTCCTCGCACCTCAGGGAGCAGTAGTTTGCGGTTTTTCGGATCAGGGGGCGCTGAAAGCTCAGTCGTTCTCGGCGGTTCGGCAGTCCCCACAGCGCCCGAAGACCTCGACGGTGTGGTTGATGTCGGTGAAGCCGTGCTGGGCGGCGATCTTCGCGGCCCAGCGTTCGACCGGTTCGGCCTGGACCTCGACGGTGGTGCCGCACTCCCGGCAGACGAGGTGGTGGTGGTGTCCCGACGAGCAGTGGCGGTAGCGGGTCTCACCGGAGCCGTCCCACAGGACATCGATCTGCCCGGCCTGGCTCAGTGCCTGCAGATTGCGGTACACCGTCGTCAGGCCGATGGATTCGCCCCGGGCCTTGAGGATCTCGTGGAGTTCCTGCGCGGAGCAGAAGTCCTCGGTGCCGGCCAGGGCGTCGGCGATCGCAGCGCGTTGGCGCGTCGACCGGATGCCGGTGACCGGCTGCGGCCCCGATGCGACGCCACTCATTCGTTCACCGCCCGGGACGCATCGGACGGCACGGCGCGGCCGTCGGTGGTCTCGTTCGCGTGGATCAGCGCATCGCCGACGATGTGCGCGACGTGGTCGTCGAGGAGTTCGTAGGTGATCTCGCGGCCGTTGCGCTGGCCTCGCACCACACCGGCGTCCTTGAGCACGCGCAGGTGCTGGCTGACCAGTGGCTGACTCAAGCCCAGGTGCCCGACGAGTTCGTGGACGCACTGCACCCGCTCCCGCAGGGACAGCACGATGGCGACGCGAGTGGGGGAGGCGAGGGCGCGCAGGAGGTCGGCGGCGGCTTCCCGCGCCGCGGCATCGGCCGCTTCGATCGGTCCGGGCCCGTCCAACGGTTGCGTCGACATCACGCTCCTCCTCGCCTGGCTCGCGCCACTGATCCGGCCATTCTATCGGAAATGGTTTTCAATCCGTGTCACCGGTGTCGCCGCTGGTCAGCCCTCGTCTGCACGTCGGCGCTCGGCCGGCGGCGGGACCCCGTCCGCACCTGCGGTCGACAACGCGTAGGTCGCGACCGCGGACGCGACCGCAGCCGAGTTGACGGCCAGCAGGTCGGTGTTCAGGTTGTCGAGGGTGTCGCGTGCGGTGTGGTAGTCGGGGTCGAAGGGTTCTCCGGCCCGGCCGCCCCACATCTCCGCCTGCGCTTCGTCCTTCTTTGTTTCCGCGCCGGTGAACACCCCGCCGGAGGGGATGCCCACCGCGATGAACGGGCCGTAATCGGAACGGCCGTCGAAGTCGTCGGGGGCGAGGGGGATGCCGCGATCGGCGTAGAACTTCTCGAAGGTCCGCTCGATGCCCCCGGAGCCGTCCGGGCCGGGGCCGGCTCCCTGACGCTCGGAGTCGTCGCCGTCGTAGGTGAAGTACCCGCCGTTGGGTGAGGCGAGCATGTCGAAGTTCAGGTAGAGGGCCACTGCCGTACGCGCGGCCGGGTCGAGTCCCCGGACGTACTCGGTGGAACCCACGAGCCCGTCCTCCTCCGCGCCCCAGAACGCGAATCGCACGCGGTGCGGGACCCGCGGCGACGACCCGAGTCGCAGAGCCGTCTCGAGCGCGGCCGCGGAGCCGCTGGCGTTGTCGTTCATGCCGGGTCCCTCGGCGACGCTGTCGAGGTGTGCCCCGGCCATGACGACGTCGTCGCCGGTGCCCGTCCGGGTCTCGGCGATCAGGTTTCGCGTGGTGATGCCGGTGGTCTTCGCCTCGACCGCAAGCGCGACCGATCGCGCCGACCGCACCCGATCGGCGTCGTCGCCCGCGATGCCGAGGACCGGGATCCCCGGGCGGTCGTCCGGCCCCAGGGTGGCGCCGGTGAGCGGGCCGGGTTCGTTGTTGACCATGACGACCCCGACCGCGCCGGCCGACTCGGCGTTCCGTGCCTTGTCGGCGAAGGTGCAGGTACCTCGGGTGATGACGGCGATCGCGCCACGCGTCGTGGCCGGAAAGTCGGTGCTCGCGCATCCGAGGCCGTTGACGGCAACCGGGGCCCCGGTGACCGGGGTGTCGCCGGTTCCGGCCGAATACTCGACGACGCGGGTGGCGACCTTCAGGCCGTCGGCGGTGAGGCTGACCGGACCGGCGTCGAAGCGCTCGTACTCGACGGGCGGCGTCGTCACGTCGAAGCCCGCCGTGCGGAGGAGCCCGGCGACGTAGTCCAGCGAGGCGTCGTACCCGGGTGTGCCGGCCGCGCGGTTGCCGCCGTTGTTGGCGGCGATCTGGGCCAGTGCGCGAACGTGCGCCATCACGTTGTCAAGGGTTACGGCCTCGGCCAGCGCGGCCGGGGTGACCTCGTCGATCGGCGGTTCGGGAGAGGGCGTCGACACCGGCGCCGACGAGGGTCGCTGGGGCTCGGCGGACTGCTCGGCCGCGCACCCCACGGCCAGTGCCAGTGTCAGTGCGAGGCCGGCCGAGGCGAGGACCGGCCGACGCCCGCGGGCCGATGGGGGGACGCCGACGCGTCGTCGTATGCGAACGATCACCCTGCCACTCTGGCAGTTTCCGTCCGTGCATGTGGGTCCGACGGGTGCACCGTTGCCGGTGGTTTCGGGAAACGGCACACGTGCTCGGTAGTCTGTACGCGTTGCCGCCCGCATCTGGTGGATGCACGTCGAGCACCGAGCGTCAGCACGACCGTCCCAGCCGAACACCTCAACCCGTGGAGAGCAGTTAACCGTGGCCGCCCAGTCCAATGTGGAATCCGTCGTCAACCTCGCCAAGCGCCGGGGCCTGGTGTACCAGTGCGGTGAGATCTACGGCGGTACCAAATCGGCGTGGGACTACGGCCCGCTCGGCGTCGAACTGAAGGAGAACATCAAGCGGCAGTGGTGGCGCACGATGGTCATCAGCCGCGAGGACGTCGTCGGCCTCGACTCGTCGGTCATCCTGCCGCGTCAGGTGTGGGAGGCCTCGGGCCACGTCGAGGTGTTCACCGACCCGCTCGTCGAGTCGCTGCACACCCACAAGCGCTACCGCGCCGACCATCTCATCGAGGCCTACGAGGCCAAGCACGGGCACCCGCCGGCCAACGGTCTGGCCGACATCAACGACCCGGAGACCGGGCAGCCCGGCAACTGGACCGAACCCAAGGCGTTCAGCGGTCTGATGAAGACGTTCCTCGGGCCTGTCGACGACGAAGAGGGTCTGCACTACCTGCGTCCCGAGACCGCGCAGGGCATCTTCGTGAACTTCAAGAACGTGATGACCACCGCGCGCAAGAAGCCGCCGTTCGGCATCGCGCAGATCGGCAAGAGCTTCCGCAACGAGATCACACCGGGCAACTTCATCTTCCGCACCCGTGAGTTCGAGCAGATGGAGATGGAGTTCTTCGTCAAGCCGGGCGAGGACGAGGAATGGCACCAGTACTGGATCGACCAGCGCTTCGACTGGTACGTCAACCTGGGCATCGACCCGGAGAACCTGCGGCTCTACGACCACCCGAAGGAGAAGTTGTCGCACTACTCCAAGCGGACCGTGGACGTGGAGTACAAGTTCGGGTTCACCGGCAACCCGTGGGGTGAGCTCGAGGGTGTCGCCAACCGGACCGACTACGACCTGTCCACCCACAGCAAGCACTCGGGGGAGGACCTGTCGTTCTTCGACCAGGCGTCGGGTGAGCGCTACACCCCGTTCGTCATCGAGCCGGCGGCCGGCCTGACCCGCTCGCTGATGGCCTTCCTGTGTGACGCCTACACCGAGGAGGAGGTGCCGAACGCGAAGGGCGGCACCGACACTCGGACGGTGCTGCGGCTCGACCGCCGGCTGGCCCCGATCAAGGTCGCCGTGCTGCCGCTCTCGCGCAACGAGAAGCTCTCGCCGAAAGCCCGCGACCTCGCCGCCGAACTCCGCAAGCACTGGAACGTCGAGTTCGACGACGCACAGGGCATCGGCAAGCGGTACCGCCGGCAGGACGAGATCGGCACGCCGTTCTGCGTGACGGTCGACTTCGACACCCTCGACGACCAGGCCGTCACGGTGCGCGAACGGGACACCATGAGCCAGGAGCGGGTTGCGCTCGACAAGGTCGCCGAGTATCTCGGCGGCAAGCTGCTCGGCGCCTGATCCTGCTCCCGGCCGCGCGGGCCGGGTGTTCACGATTCCGCCTGACCTGCGGATGTCTGTCACAATCGATGACGAGTTGTCGCGTGGAGTAGGGCATGGGGTCCGTCGTGCGCGCGACGAGAGAGTGAGTGGAGTCGTGTCTGTCAGCGGGAAAGTCGTTCATTACGACGCGAATCGGGGATTCGGGTTCTTGGCGCCGGAATCGGGCGGCGCCGATGTGTTCCTCCACATCAACGACATCGACATCGACGAGAACTCGTTGAAACCGGGTGCCAAGGTGTCCTTCGACATCGAGGAGACCGACCGCGGTTCCAAGGCCGTCAACGTCGCGGTGACCGAGGCCGCGCCGGCCGACGACACCGCCGGCGCACGGGCGCACCGCCGCGACGAGCACCACGGCCGCGACCGTGATCGTGGGGACCGGGGCGACCGCGGACGTCACGACGACCGCGGCAGTCGTCGTCCGCGCGGCGGGGGCGGCTCGCTGGATGCCGCCGCGTTCACCGAAGAGCTCACCGAGCTGCTCCTCGACGCCGACGGCGCCCTCACGGCTCGTCAGATCGTGGCGATCAGGCAGCGGGTCACCGACTTCGCCGTCGCCCGGGGCTGGGTGCTTGACTAGCACCCGACAGGGTCCCGAGACGGTCGGGCATGTGCTCCCGACGGTGGCAACCTACGGCGACGAGGCCGTCGAGCGGTTCGTGCCCGAGGGCGCCAAGGTCGCGAGCCTGCCCGGCACCCGGACCGACCATCGAAGCGACTTCGCGCGGGACCGTGCGCGGGTCCTGCACTCGGCCGCCCTGCGCAGGCTGGCCGACAAGACGCAGGTCGTCGGTCCGCGCGAGGGCGACACGCCCCGTACCCGGCTCACACATTCGCTCGAGGTCGGGCAGATCGGCCGGGGGATCGCCATCGGTCTCGGCGCCGAACCCGACCTTGTCGAACTCGCCGGACTCGCCCACGACATCGGGCATCCGCCCTACGGACACAACGGCGAACGCGCGCTCGACGAGGTGGCGGCGGACCACGGTGGTTTCGAGGGCAACGCCCAGAACCTGCGCATCCTGACGCGGCTCGAACCCAAGCTGCTCGATGCCGACGGGCGCAGCGCCGGCCTCAACCTCACCCGCGCGTCGTTGGACGCGACCCTGAAGTATCCGTGGACCCGACGCACACCCGGAGGTAAGTTCGGCGCCTACGACGACGATGCCGCCATGCTGGCGTGGATTCGTCGTGACGTGCCCGGTACCCGACAGTGCGTCGAGGCGCAGATCATGGACTGGTCCGACGACGTGGCGTACTCCGTGCACGACCTCGAGGACGGCGTCATCGGTGGCCGGATCGACCTGCGGACCCTCGGCGATCCGCAGGACCAACGCGCGCTCGCCGACATCGGCGCCAAGGAATTCCCGGGTCTCGACCCCGAGGCCCTCGTCGACGCCGCCGCCCGCCTGCACCGCATGGACATCGTGCGGTCGGTGGGTGTCTTCGACGGCACGCTCGACTCCTACGTCGCGCTCAAGAGGTTGACGAGTGAGTTCATCGGCCGCTTCGCGTCGGCCGCGATCACCGGCACCCGCGAGGTGGTCGGCGACCGGCCGGTCTCGCGCTACGACGCCGACCTCGAGGTGCCGGAACTCATCGCCGCCGAGGTGTCGATGCTCAAGACCCTGGCACTGCGCTTCATCTTCTCCAACGAGCGGCACAAGGCGACGCAGCGTCGCCAGCGGGAACGCATCCACCGGGTCGCGAACTGGTTCGCCGAGGCGGCGCCAGGGGGCCTGGACCCGATCTTCGTGCCGTGGTGGAACGCCGCGTCCGACGATGCCGCCCGCATGCGCGTCATCGTCGACCAGATCGCGTCCATGACCGAAGGCCGGCTCGAGCGCACCGACAAGCACAATTCGGGGGCCCAGGCGCATCTGGGGTAGGCCGGGCGTGGTCGACGAGGTACCCGGCCGGGCGGCCTCACCGGCGTCACTACACTGGTCGCGTGGCAGGCCGAATTCCCGATCGCGACATCACGGCGATCCGTGAGCAGACGAGGATCGAGGACATCGTCGGCGACTACGTCGCCCTCCGGCGCGCCGGTGCCGACAGCCTCAAGGGCCTGTGCCCCTTCCACGACGAGAAGTCGCCGTCGTTCCACGTCCGTCCCAACCACGGCCACTTCCACTGCTTCGGCTGCGGCGAGGGCGGCGACGTGTACAGCTTCCTGCAGAAGCAGGAGCACATCAGCTTCGTCGAGGCGGTCGAGCAGCTCGCCGACCGGATCGGCTACCAGATCAACTACGAGGGCGGCGGTACCGCCATCAAGCGGGACCGCGGCACCCGCGCCCGACTGGTGGCCGCCAACGCCGCCGCGGCCAAGTTCTACGCGGCCGCACTGCAGTCACCCGAGGCGCAGCCGGCGCGCGACTACCTCAAGGAACGCGACTTCGACGCGGTGGCGGCCGTCCAATTCGGTTGCGGTTACGCACCTGCCGGCTGGGACACGATGACCAAGGCGCTGTTGTCGCAGGGCTTCGAGTTCAGCGAACTCGAGGCCGCCGGTCTGTCCAAACAAGGACGCAAGGGGCCGATCGACCGCTTCCATCGCCGTCTCCTGTGGCCGATCCGCAACCTCGGCGGGGACATCATCGGCTTCGGCGCCCGCAAACTGTTCGACGACGACAACCTCGGCAAGTACATGAACACGCCGGAAACCATGCTGTACAAGAAGTCTCAGGTGCTGTTCGGTCTCGATCACGCGAAGAAGAGCATCGCCAAGGGGCATCAGGTGGTGGTCGTCGAGGGCTACACCGACGTCATGGCGATGCATCTGGCCGGCGTCACCACCGCGGTCGCCTCGTGTGGCACAGCCTTCGGTGAGGACCACCTCGCCCTCATCCGGCGGCTGATGATGGATGACTCGTACTTCCGCGGCGAGGTGATCTACACGTTCGACGGGGACGATGCCGGAAAAGCAGCCGCGCTCAAGGCCTTCGAGGGCGAACAGTCCATCTCGGGGCAGACGTTCGTGGCGATCGCGCCCGACGGCATGGACCCCTGCGAACTCCGGCAGGAGAAGGGCGACGCCGCCGTCCGCGACCTGGTCGCGCGTCGGGTGCCGATGTTCGAGTTCGCGATCAAGGCCCTCCTCGCCGGCCACGACCTCGACACCGTCGAGGGCCGCGTCCACGCGTTGCGCGACACCGTCCCGGTGGTCGCCCGGATCAAGGACATCGCGCTGCGTGACGAGTACGCCCGCCAGCTGGCGGGTTGGGTCGGTTGGGAGGAGGTCTCCCAGGTTCTCGGCAGAGTCCGCGAAGAAGGCGCGAGAATCCGAAAGGCGCAGGGCGTCAGTAACTCCGGCAGTCGGGGGAGCGGTCGCGGTGCTCGTAATCGGCCGGAGGCGGAGGCCGCGCCGACGTCCGCCCGCCCCCAGCCCAACGACCCGCGCCTGTGGCCGCAGCGGGAAGCACTGAAGGCGGCGCTGCAGTATCCGGCGATCGCCGGCACGGTCTTCGACTCGCTGCCCGTCGAGTGCTTCAACGAGCCGGCCTACGCCATCATCCGGCAGGCGATGACCGGCCTCGGGGGCACGTCGGCCGGGCTGGGTGGCGCGGCCTGGGTCGACGCCGTGCGCAATGCCGTCGACGACCCCGTCATCGACCCGCTGGTGACCGAGCTGGCGGTCGAGTCGATGCCGGTCGACGAGGACAACATCGCGCGCTACATCACGAGCGTGCTCGCCCGGCTGCAAGAGGTGTGGGTCGGTTCCCAGATCGCCGACATCAAGTCGCGTCTGCGCCGGATGGCACCCAGCGACGACCCGGACGGGTACAACGCGGTCTTCGGCGATCTCGTCGCCCTCGAGGCCTACCGTCGGAGCCTGCTGGAACAGGCGGTCGACCCCATCGTCGACGCGGGCTGAGTCCTGCGGGTCGCGCCGGCGCTGTGGGTTGAGCCGAGTCGAAGCCCCCGCCGGGCCGATGAGTTCGCGTGGTGGCGCCGGTCTATCTGTCGACACCGCTACGAAGGGCACTGATCATGGCGACCACCATCTATTCGGCGACCGCATCGCTCGACGGGTACATCGCGGGCCCCGGCGGGGACATGTCGTGGCTGACCCGGTTCTTCGACGTCCCCGCCGAGGGACAGAACCGGGCAGCCGACGACGCGGCCGACCGGTTGATGCGTGGTACCGGCGCGGTGTTGGTCGGCAACCGGTCGTTCCGCGGCGATGACCCCAACAAGGGCACCGACCGCGAGGGTGCGTTCGGCGGCGAATACGACGGTCCCGCCGTCGTTCTCACACACAACCCGCCGGCGGACCCCGTCGACGGCTTCACGTTCGTCTCGGATCTGCACGAGGCGGTCGACCTCGCCGCCCGGACGGCCGGCGATGGTTACGTCACCGTCATCGGCGCCGACGTCGCGCGACAGATGATCGATCACGGGCTGCTCGACGAGGTGCTCGTGTTCTTCGTCCCGGTGTTCCTGGGGGCGGGTGTCCGGCTGTTCGACCGTCCCGAGGGCGGCGAGGTCAGACTCACGCCCATTCCCGGTGAGACCGAGTACTGGTGTCGCGTCGAACGATGAGCCCGGTGGCGGCGGCCGGCGACGAACTCCACCGACGTGCGCGACTTCGTGCCGCTGCTGGTCGAGCGCCGCGCCAACGAGACACTCAGTGGCTCTGCGGTGATGGCCGACTCGACCGCATCGGCCACTTCCTCGGGTTTTTGCCGTCGAAGTGTCGGTACGCGGCTTCGATGAGCGCTGCGGGCCCGGCCGGGGGATTGTTTGCTCTCGCTCTGTGCTACAACGCTTTTCGTGCGTGGGGCGGGCGGGGCTCGAACCCGCGACCTACGGATTATGAGTCCGCGGCTCTAACCGACTGAGCTACCGCCCCGTGGGCCCGAGAGCCCGCTGCTGGACATTACCGCACGGGCGACGGTCATATGAATGCGGACCGGCACGACTGCCGAAGACGAGAAAACCCGTCACCTGCCGACGCGGGTGACGGGCCTCTTGCTCCCCCAACTGGACTCGAACCAGTAACCGTTCGATTAACAGTCGAATGCTCTGCCAATTGAGCTATGGGGGACTGCCTCGGACCTGCTCGGCGCTCGTGGAGCGCGTCATCAGGACCGAGGACAGACTTTAGCGCATGGTCATGTCGGACGACAAAACGGGCGGTCAGCCGCATGCGGCGGCCAGGCCGCCCGCTGCGCTACTCCCGGGGGTAGTCCTCGGGGTCGATCTCGACCTCGGTGGCCTGTTCGGCGGCGTCGGCGTCGTCGGCCTCGAACGGCACGCTGGGGTTGACACCTTCAGCGGGATCGGGCGCTGCCGTCTGGGCCTGCTCGAGTGCATCGGCCTCGTTGGCCTCGACCGGCAGGTCGGCTTCCGGTGACGTCATCGGGACGCTCCTCTCGTCGTCGGACTCCTACGTCTCCACGTGTACCCGACGAGAGTGGTTTCAGTCGCCCCCGCGTCGCTCGTCGTAGTCGGCCTGGGCGTCGCGGACGGTCGGCATGTTGTCCTGCACGAGTTCGATCAGGCCGCTCAACTGGTCGGCGACCTGCCTGCCGAGCGGAGTGAGGTGGTACTCGACCTTCGGCGGGATGGCTTCGAGGACGGTGCGCACGATCATGCCGTCGCGTTCGAGGCTCTGCAGGGTCTGCGAGAGCATCCGTTCGCTCACGCCGTCGACGCGTCGCCGCAGCGCGCTGAATCGATAGTTGCTCTCCCCCAACGCGATCAGCACGAGGCTGCCCCAGCGTCCGGTAACGGTCTGCAGTGTGGTCCGGGACGAGCAGTCCCGGGCGAAGACGTCCGCCTCGAGGGACTCGTCGCTGATCTCGGTCACGTGCTCAACGGTAGCCGAATCGACGAGACCTTGCTAACAGTTCGTATTGCACTTACGAAAAGTAAGTGCATACTGGGAGTCGTCCAACCGACAGAGATGAGGAATCAGATGACCACAGCAGTGACCGGCGCGACGGGACAGCTCGGCGGACTCGTGATCGACGAACTACTCGCCCGGGGCATCGCCGCCGCCGACGTGGTGGCGATCGTCCGCGACGAGTCGAAGGCCTCGAAGCTCGTGTCGCACGGCGTTTCGGTCCGTGTCGCCGACTATGACGATCCGGCATCACTTGTCGACGCCCTCGTCGGCGTCGACAAGTTGCTGCTGGTCTCGGGTTCGGCGGTCGGGCAACGTGTTGCCCAGCACACCAACGTGATCGAGGCGGCGGAGGCCAACTCCGTCGAACTGATCGCCTACACCAGCCTGCTGCACGCCGACACGAGCGGTCTGAGTCTGGCTCCCGAGCACGTCGCCACCGAAGCTCGACTGAACGAGTCGTCGGTGCCCGCCGTGATCCTGCGCAACGGCTGGTATTGGGAGAACTACCTGGCCGCCATCCCGCAGGCGGCGGCGACCGGAACGCTCCTGGGTGCCGCGGGTGAGGGAAAACTCGCTGCCGCCGCTCGTGCCGACTACGCGGCTGCGGCCGCAGCGGTCCTCACCGCCAACTCGGACCAGGCCGGCAAGGTCTACGAGTTGGGTGGTGACGAGCGGCTGACCTACGGCGAATTCGCCCGAGCGATCGGTGTGGCATCGGGTGCGACCGTCCAGTACCGCGACCTCTCCGAAGCCGACTACCAGGCCGCTCTCGTCAGCGCGGGTCTGCCGGAACCGGTCGCCGCGATGCTGGCCGGCGCAGATGCCGGGATCAGCCGCGGTGAGCTGGACACCGACTCCGGCGACCTCCAGTCGCTCATCGGCCGGTCGTCGACTCCCGTCGCGGAGGTCATCGCGCAGGCGCTCGCCTGACCCGGCGTCGTACGATCGGCGTCCGGCGTGCTCCGCGCCGAGTCGCATCGATGAGTTCGGCTGCGACACCGAGTCTGTCCGCATAGATTGCTCGTGCCGACCGACAAGGAAGCCGAACCATGCCACAGCTACTCAGAGTCCAGAACTTCTCGATCTCACAAGATGGGGTCGGGGCGGGGGAGAACCAGACGTTCGAGCGTCCCTTCGGTGATCGCGTCGAACCGTGGGAACTGATGTCGTGGGCGGGCGCCACCGCGAGCTGGCCCAACCGGACCGACCCGGGTGGCACCCGCGGCCTCGACGACTATTTCACCCGCGACTTCGCTCATAACATCGGTGCGGAGATCATGGGCCGCAACAAGTTCGGTTATCAGCGCGGACCGTGGACCGACCATGAGTGGCAGGGCTGGTGGGGTGATGAGCCGCCGTTCCACACTCCCGTCTTCGTACTGACGCACCATGTGCGGCCGTCGTTCACGCTGAGTGACACCACGTTTCACTTCTTGGACGCGACCCCGGCCGAGGCCGCCGAGCAGGCGAAGGCCGCGGCGGACGGCAAGGACGTACGTATCGGCGGCGGCGTGAGCACCGTCCGGGAGTTCCTCGACGCCGACCTCATCGACACCCTCCACATCGCCGTCGCACCCGTCACGATCGGCGCCGGACTCAAACTCTGGGAGTCACCCGAGGAGCTCGAGGGCCGGTATCACCACGAATCCGTCCCGAGCACCAGTGGCGTGACGCACCATTTGTTCTGGCGCAAGTAGCGCAATGGCGGTGGAATGAGACCGGGAACTCGCGTAGTTGTAGGGACCATGACGGAACTCGCCGGCAAGGCCACGACTCTGCTCGAACTCCACCAACCGGGAAACCCGGTCATCCTGCCCACGGTGTGGGACGCCTGGTCGGCGAACCTCGCGATCTCCGCCGGGTTCACCGCGCTCACCGTCGGCAGTCACCCGGTGTCGGACTCGATCGGCAAGCCCGACAACGAAGGAATCACGTTCGAGGAACTGACTACCCGCATCCGGCAGATCACCACGGCGGTCGACGTCCCGATCTCCGTCGACATCGAGTCCGGCTACGGGGAGGACCCGAAGACGCTCATCGACGGCCTGATCGCCGCGGGTGCCGTCGGTCTGAACATCGAGGACACCGTGCACAGCGAGGGCGGACGCCTTCGCGAGCCACAGGAGCACGCCGATTTCGTGGGTGCGCTGCGGGCGGCGTCCGACGCCACCGATGTCCACGTGGTGATCAACGCGCGCACCGACCTGTTCGTCAAGCAGGTCGGCGACGAATCCGACCGCCTCGACCGGGCGATCGAGCGAATGAAGCTGGCTGCCGATGCCGGCGCAGACGTGCTGTACCCGGTCGGTTTCCACGACGACGCCGCGCAGAAGCGGCTCACCAGCGAACTGCCGTTGCCGGTCAACGCGATCGGCCATCCGACCAAGAACACCAAAGCGGCACTGGCCGAACTCGGTGTCGCCCGGGTCAGTTTCGGCCCGATCTTCCAGATGGTGCTCGCCGAACGCGCCGCCGAGGTTCTCGAACCCTGGAAGTAGTCACACCGCTCTCCTCCGGGTCGTCGAACCCGGAGGGGAATGTCGGTGGTCCGAACTACCGTCGGATCATGGCACTCACGAAATCCGAACGAGAAGCGTTCCTGTCCGAACCCCATGTCGCGGCGCTGTCGGTCGAAGCCGAGCCCGGCCGGGCGCCGCTCACGGTCCCGGTGTGGTACCAGTACGAGCCGGGCGGTCGCCCCTGGCTGCTCACCGGAACTGAATCGCGCAAGTTGCAGCTCATCCGAACCGCCGGGCGGTTCACGCTCATGGTCGACGAGGTGTCGCCGCGGCTGATGTACGTGGCCGTGTCGGGGGATGCGGTCGACATGGTTCCGGGCACCCGCGGCGACCTGCAGGAGATGGCGGCGCGCTACCTCCCGCCCCAGGCCGTCGACCCCTACGTGGAGATGGCCGAGAAGGATCACGGTCCCCAGACCAAGCTGTTCCTCGAACCGAAACAGTGGGTGTCCCTGGACCTCGGTGCGCTGTGACCGACGGGCCGTGATCCGGCAGCGAGACGAACCCGTCGGGAACGTCTCGCTACATTGAACGCATGCCGAAGTCGCGTTCCACGTCCGACCAGCCCGAACAGTCCGTCGACGCGGAGTCTCACCAGGCGACATCGCCGACGGGCGAGCAGGTCACCCCGCTCGACGGCAACGAGTTCCTGCAGGCCAATCGCAGCAACCGCGACAAGTACCGCGCCGAGGCCGAGGCGAAGGCGGCGAAAGCAGCCCGCAAGGCCGAGCGCCGACGCCCGGCTGACGAGCCCACGGGTGCCGACGAGCCGGCCGATACGGACGACGCCGACGGGTCCGACGACGCCACGACCGAGGTCGCGGACCCACGCCCTGGCTCGGACCGCACCCCCCGCAAGCTCGATCCCGCCACGGCGCGTAGGAGTGGTTCCCGCCGGTGGACCGGTTGGACTTCGACGGTCGGCAGCCGACCGTGGGCGGTGATCGCGCTGATCGTGGCGGTCGTCGTCCTCGCGGCGTCGACGGCGGTGCTCGCCGTGGCGTACGTGGATGCCGATGAACGCGCCGAGTCGAGCGCGTCGGCCGGTACGACGACGTCCCTCCTCGAGACCGCCCGGCGATACGCGGCCGAGATCTCGACCTACAACTCTGCCGACTACGCTGACCTCGACCGACGCATCCGGGAGATCTCCACGCCCGCGTTCACCCAGACCTACATCGAGTCCTCGCAGGACGCCCGCCGCGGATCCGCCGAGGCCGAATCGGTGTCCACGGCGACGGCCGACAATGCGGGCCTCATGTCCGTCGACGACGGCAAGGCCGTTGTGCTGGTCACCCTGGACCAGACCCTGAAATCGCCGCAGACCGCCCAGGAGTTCCCCGAGGGATTCCCGTACCAGTCGCGGGTCAAGGTCACCCTCGTGGAGCAGGACGGTCGCTGGCTGATGGACGACTTCGCGGTGCTGTGAGGCCTCGGCTCCCTGATCCGAAAGAAGCGAGTCCTATCGCTCCCTGAGGAGCGGCCGGAGCTTGCGGAGGGCGCGGCCAACCATCGCCTTCCGAATCCGAAGAACGACATAACCATTGCCCCCTGAGGTGCGAGGAGCGTTAGCGACGAGCCACGAAGGGCCTGGTGAGACACGTTGCGAAGCCCTTCGTGGCAGTGAGAATGGGTGTGGGTGGTTGACCGGGTTTGGGTCTGACTTACTTCGTGGCTGACGGTGCTGT
>NZ_JAGRQM010000022.1:0-98360 GCF_018132775.1 Gordonia sp. SCSIO 19800
CGCAAACACGCTGCCGGTGCACTCATCAACCCAGCCTACCGAACAACGAGCTAGACAATTGCGAGACACACCACTAGCTCGGCCCCGATCGAGGCCGACGCGATCCGCGGCGCGATCGAAGAGGCCGGCTACCACCTGGCGCAGTAGCCGACGAGGGGCTGAAGTGTCTGCCCCACTGGCGACTTCAGCCTCTCCCGGGCGGCGTGGGTGTCGCCACCACCGATGACAGGAATCCAGCGATGAATGTTCCAACCAAGCTCGGCGTCTTCGCCGCGGCCCTGCTGATAGTTTTCGCTGCGGCGTACGCCATCGCCGCTGGTGTCGCTCCCGACAGGGCGTCGACCTCCCCGGCTGAGTCCGCCCATGCCGATCACAATGCTGCACCACAGTCGCGAACATCCGCCTCGTCTCCGGGGGCCGATCAGGTTCGCGGAGTTTCGATGGCAGCAGCCGGCTTCATCCTGGGGAATGTGGTGGCACCCCATGCGTCCGGGGTGCAGGCACCGCTGAGCTTTGAGATCCTCGACGCCGCCGGGGCCGCGGTCACCGACTTCGCCGCCGAGCACGACAAGCAGCTGCACCTGATCGTCGTCCGCGCGGATGGCACCCACTTCCGACACGTGCACCCCACTCTCTCGCCCGAAGGGCGCTGGACGCTGCCCTGGCAGTGGGCGACGGGAGGCAGCTACCGGATCTACGCCGACTTCGTGCCCGCCGCCACCGGCCAACCCCTCACCCTCACCAGCACCGTCGAAGTCAGCGGTGACTACCAGCCGGCCCCACCCGCCGCCGAATCACGACAGTCATCCGTCGACGGGTTCGACATCGGGCTGGCCGGTCATCTGCGCGCGGGCGTCGAGTCCGAACTGACCGTCACCGTGCGCCGAGCAGGACAACCGGTCACCACCCTGCAGCCGTATCTGGGCGCTTTCGGTCACTTGGTGGCCCTGCGACAGGGTGACCTGGCCTACCTGCATGTTCACCCTGAGGGCGCGGCACCGACTGCCGGTCAACTCGCGGGACCACAGGTCCGCTTCGCCACCACCGCCCCCACCCCGGGCCGCTATCTGCTCTACCTCGACTTCCAGGTCCAGGGCGCTGTGCATACCGCCACCTTCGTTCTCGACGTCCCCACCGGCGCCCCGGCCCCGACACCTGACTCCACGGCCCCCTCGGCCGATCCGCACGCCGGACACTAACTCGCTGACCAGCGCCACCCCGGGGCATTGCGCCGAGGCATTCACCCAACGAGGAACTCCCCCATGACCACCTCAGCTCCGATCCACCCACCTGCGGCCACCGCCGAGCAGACAGGCGCCGTCGATGTCGAACTCGCCGTGTCGGGCATGACGTGTGCATCGTGCGCGGCACGCATCGAACGCACACTGAACAAACTCGACGGAGTGAGCGCCTCGGTGAACTACGCCACCGAAAAAGCTCACGTCAGCGCACCCGCCGGTGTCGACCCACACCTGCTGATCGAGACCATCGAACAGGCCGGATACCACGCTGCGCTGCCCGCCACTCCCACCAAAGGTGCCGCCCCCGACGATGACCCTTCGGACGACGACGGGGAGCTCGTGGCCTTGCGTCACCGACTGATCGGTGCGGTGGTTCTCTCGGTACCGGTGATCGCGCTGGCAATGGTCCCGGCGTGGCAGTTCACCTACTGGCAGTGGGCGTCGTTGACGTTGGCCGCGCCAGTGATCGTGTGGGCGGCATGGCCGTTTCATCGCGCCGCGTTGCTCAACCTGCGCCACGGTGCGGCCACCATGGACACCCTCATCTCGGTCGGCACCACCGCGGCGCTGTTGTGGTCGTTGTATGCGTTGTTCTTCGGCACCGCCGGACAACCAGGCATGACCCACGGATTCACCCTGACGGTCAGCGCTTCTGACGGTGCAGGCAACATCTACCTTGAGGTAGCCGCGGGGGTCACGATGTTCGTCCTGGCCGGCCGATACTTCGAGAAGCGGTCCAAACGGCGCGCCGGTGCGGCGTTGCGGGCCTTGTTGGAGCTGGGCGCCAAAGACGTCACAGTGATCAGGGACGGCCACCAGCATCGGATCCCGATCGGCGAGCTCGCCATTGACGACGAGTTCAATGTGCGCCCCGGCGAGAAGATCGCCAGCGACGGTGTGGTGGTGTCCGGGACCTCGGCAGTCGATGCCAGCATGGTCACCGGCGAGTCGATGCCAGTCCAGGTCGCCCCCGCCGACACCGTGACCGGCGGAACGGTCAACGCCGGCGGGCACCTGCGGGTGCGGGCGACCCGCGTGGGAGCGGACACCCAACTCGCGCAAATGGCCGCGATGGTCGAACGCGCCCAGACCGGCAAAGCCCACGCCCAGCGACTGGCCGACCGGATCTCAAGTGTCTTCGTGCCGGTGGTCATCGCCGTCGCCATCGCTGTCCTCGGCGCGTGGATCGGCGCCGGCTATCCCCTGCAAGCGGCGTTCACCGCCGCGGTCGCTGTGCTGATCATCGCCTGCCCCTGCGCTCTGGGACTGGCCACCCCGACCGCACTTCTGGTCGGTACCGGCCGCGGAGCCCAACTCGGCATCGTGATCAAAGGCCCCGAAGTCCTCGAATCCACCCGAACCGTCGACACCGTTGTCCTCGACAAAACCGGCACGGTCACCACGGGACAGATGACACTCGTCCAGGTCACCACTGCTCCCTCCACCACTCGCGAAGACGTGCTCGCCCTCGCGGGGGCGGTGGAGAATGCCTCCGAGCACCCCGTCGCGGCCGCCATCGCTGCTGGTGCAGCCGCCGAAGTCGGGCCGCTCGACCAGGTCGACGACTTCCGCAACTTCGAAGGTCGAGGCGTGCGCGGTCTGGTCCAGGGACGTGTGGTCACCGTCGGGCGTCCGACGCTGCTGGCCGAACACCACATCGCCGTTGATGACCCCCACCTCAACGAGGCGCAGACCGCCGCCGAAGAAGCCGGACAGACCGCCGTACTCGTCGCCTGGGACGGCCGCGCCCATGCGGTCCTGGCGGTCGCCGATGCGATCAAACCCACCAGCGCACACGCCATCGCCCGGCTCGCCGCACTGGGTATGACGCCCATCCTGTTGACCGGCGACAACCAGACCGTCGCCGATGCCGTGGCCGCTGAGGTCGGTATCGACACCGTCATCGCTAACGTCTTGCCGGCCGACAAAGCCGCCGTCATCACCGACCTGCAATCCGACGGCAAGGTTGTGGCCATGATCGGCGACGGCGTCAACGACGCCGCTGCCCTGGCCCACGCCGATCTCGGGCTGGCGATGGGCACCGGCACCGACGCCGCCATGCATGCCGCTGACATCACCCTGGTCCGCGGCGACCTCAACGCTGCCGCCGACGCGATCGCCTTGGCACGCACCACTCTGAAAACGATCAAAATGAACCTGTTCTGGGCATTCGCCTACAACGTCGCCGCGATACCGCTGGCCGCGCTGGGACTGCTCAACCCCATGCTGGCCGGGGCCGCCATGGCGTTGTCCAGCGTGTTCGTCGTCAGCAACAGCCTGCGGCTGCGCGCCTTCACCAGCCCGCCCCACTCATCGTCCACAGTTCCACCCACCAACCCCTCGACGTATACCCCCAAGGGGTATAAGGTAGCGGCATGAACGAGCACTCTTCCCCTGAGCACGTCGGTCACGACGCCGCCGATGAACGCCACCACGGCCAACTCGCCGCAGCGTCACACAACCACCACGATCACCATGCTGAGCGCGCCCGCGCAGACCATGATCACGCTGGGCATGGGGGGCATGGTGATCACGCCGGGCAGTTCCGGCGGCTGTTCTGGATCATGGGTGCCCTGGCTGTGCCGGTCGTGGCCTTTTCGCCCATGTTCGCGATGCTCATCGGCTATGACCTACCCGATGGTGAAGTGTTGAAGTGGGTCTCACCGGTGCTGGGTACGGTGATGTACTGCTGGGGTGGGCGGCCGTTCCTGGTAGGCGCCTATTCAGAACTGCGGTCGCGTGCACCGGGAATGATGCTGTTGATCGCCTTGGCGATCACGGTGGCCTTCGTGGCGTCCTGGGGTGCGAGCATCGGTGTGTTGCACCACGAACTGGACTTCTGGTGGGAACTGGCGCTGCTCATCGTGATCATGCTGTTGGGGCATTGGATCGAGATGCGGTCGCTGGCCCAGACGACCTCGGCCCTGGACTCGCTGGCCGCGCTGCTGCCCGATGAGGCCGAACGCGTCGATGGCGACCAGATCACCACGGTTGCTCCCAGTGAGCTGCAGGTCGGAGATGTGGTGATCGTGCGCCCGGGGGCCAGCGTGCCGGCCGACGGTCGCGTCGTAGACGGCTCGGCCGAGCTCGATGAATCCATGGTCACCGGAGAATCGCGCACGGTGCGCCGCGGCATCGGCGATCAGGTGGTGGCCGGCACGGTGGCCACCGACTCGGGGCTGCGGGTCCAGATCACCGCCACCGGCGACGACACGGCGCTGGCCGGGATTCAGCGCCTGGTGGCAGACGCGCAGAACTCCACCTCCCGCGCCCAGCGGCTGGCCGATTCCGCTGCAGCGCTGCTGTTCTGGTTCGCGCTCGGCTCAGCGATCATCACCGCCATCGTGTGGACGGTCATCGGCCAACCCGACCAGGCGGTGATTCGAACCATCACCGTGCTGGTCATCGCCTGCCCACACGCACTCGGCTTGGCTATCCCCCTGGTGGTGGCCATTGCCACCGAACGCGCCGCCCGCGGCGGCGTGCTGGTCAAAGACCGGTTGGCACTTGAGGCCATGCGCACTGTGGATGCGGTGCTGTTCGACAAGACCGGAACCCTGACCAAGGGTGAGCCCACGGTCATCGAGATCGCGGCCGCCGACGGCGTCGATGAGGACACCGTGCTCACCCTGGCCGCCAGCGCCGAAGCCGACAGTGAGCACCCGCTGGCGCGAGCAATTGTCGCAGCTGCCGGAGACCGCGCGCGGCCGGTGCCGGCGGCCACCGACTTCACCTCGTCACCGGCGGTCGGTGTGACCGCTCGCGTCGAGGGCGCCACAGTGCGGGTGGGCGGGCCCCGCATGCTCGAGGAACAGGGCCATCAGGAACTGGCCATCGCTGATCGCTGGCGCGCCGACGGCGCAATCATCCTGCATGTCACCCGCGACACTGAGCTGATCGGAGCTCTCAAACTTGCTGATGAGGTGCGCGGGGAATCCCGCCAAGCCGTCGAGGCGCTGCACGCCCGCGGGGTCGAGGTTGTGATGATCACCGGCGACGCCGAAGCAGTGGCGCACACCGTCGCTCACGACCTCGGTATCGACCGGGTGTTCGCCGGTGTACGGCCGGAAGACAAAGCCAGCAAGGTGGCCGAACTGCAGCACGAAGGCCGCAAGGTGGCGATGGTGGGCGACGGCGTCAACGACGCCCCCGCCCTGGCCCAGGCCGATGTGGGCATCGCGATCGGGGCCGGCACCGACGTCGCGATCGCCTCGGCCGGGGTCATCCTCGCCAGCGACGACCCCCGCTCGGTGCTGTCGGTCATCGAGCTGTCGGACGCCAGCTACCGAAAAATGAAGCAGAACCTGTGGTGGGCAGCGGGATACAACCTGATCTCTGTACCGCTGGCCGCCGGAATTCTCGCGCCCATCGGGTTCGTCCTGCCGATGTCGGTCGGAGCGATTCTGATGTCAGCCTCGACGGTCGTGGTCGCACTCAACGCGCAACTGTTACGCCGACTCGACCTGCAGCCAGGCGCGAGTACAGTGCGTGCACTGCAGCACAACCGACCGAGATCCATTGAGAAGGTGAGTCCATGACCGCTGCGTCCGCACCGGGACAATCCTCCACCCCGGAAGAATCCTCTGCCTCGGAACACTCTTCCCACGGTTACATCAGCGACAAGGGCAAATACCTGGCCCGCCTCAAGCGCATCGAGGGGCAATCCCGAGGTATCTATCGGATGGTCGACGAGGAGCAGTACTGCATCGACATCCTGACCCAGATTTCGGCGCTGACCAAGGCACTGGAGGGGGTCGCGCTGGGTTTGCTCGACGACCATCTCACCCACTGTGTGCTCGATGCCGCCCACGCCGGCGGGGACGAGGCGCAGGAGAAGATCGCTGAAGCCTCGGCGGCCATCGCTCGCCTCGTTCGTTCCTGAGCCACCCACCACGCCGGGTTCGTCACAGGCGTCGTTCGCCGACCCACTGCGGCACCACCGGCCCCGGCGCGCGGGCGTCTGCATCAGCGGCCATCGCCAGAACCACCCCGCGATCGGCCAGCCACTGTGCCGGATCGACGTTGACTCCCGTCGGGTCGAGAACCTCGAAATGCAGATGCGGGCCGGTCGAGACCCCACGGTTGCCCACTGTGGCGATCGATTGGCCCATCCGTACTCGCGCGCCCTGCTCGAGCAGATTCTCGTCGTTGTGGCCGTAGGTGGTGATCGTGCCGTCATCGTGCCGGATCCGCATCCACAACCCGAACCCCTCGGCAGGTCCGGAGGTGATGACCTCCCCGTCAGCTACCGCGACAATCGGCGCGCCCAGATCATTGCCGATATCAATGCCCTGATGGCCCCGTCCGTCACCGAAGGTGGACGTGATCTCGCCCGCAGTCGGCGCCACCGCACCGCCACTACCGGGCAGCAGCGGTGTCGGCGTTCCGGGTTCCTGCGGCTGGGGGCCATGCGGCTCGTTCGGATCGTGCGGCACGATTGCGGCGATCAGGGTGGCTACCAGCCGAGCCAGCGGTAACGCGTCGATGATCCGGAACCCGTCTATCGGATCAATGAGCGAAAACGTGCCGAAGCACTGCAGTGCGGCTGCACTGCCCGCATCGCCGACGCTGCCCGACTGGGCCTGAGCGCCCAGGCAGGACGCCGTCTGCGTGATCGGCTTCCCCAAATTCGCAGCCGCGGCACCACCCAAAGCGGCCTTCACCGAGTCCTGCACGATCGCGATCAGCTCCCCGGCCACATGTCCATCGGTCGAGGCCGCCGCCGGTGCGGTGGCAATCACAGGCGCAACACCCACACACACCGCCGCTGCCACCCCCAGCGCTTTGGGGCCCCACTGCTGCCCCGCCTTGACCCGTAGCGATGTCAACACCATCTGCATGCGGTCGGACCTTTCCCGCGGACGTCGTAGACCCACGCACGAGTGCCATGCGTGTACCCGCGAGATCACACCACAAGTCACTTGTGCCCCACCAGTCACACGCGGCTCCACTACGAAGCGAACTAATCGGGCATTGGTGGCTTTGTTTGCGCAGTTCACCGCCCGTTTTGTGGGTGCGGGCAGGCGACTAACTACTATCGGTGTTAGTAGAATTGTTATCGAAGCGCCGCCGGGCGGTGGCGAAGTATCACTCTTGAGGAGGAGATCGATGAGAGTCACACGAACCGGTGTCGTCGTTGCTGCCGCGGCGGCTGTTCTGACAGTGGTGGCCGCGTGTTCGGACACCTCGACTGAGGATCATTCCTCGATGTCGGGGATGGGTACCAGCACGGTCAGTACCGAATCGTCAGCGGCGGCCTCTGCCGAACACAACAGCGCGGACATCTCGTTCGCCCAGCAGATGATCCCGCACCACACCCAGGCGATCATGATGAGCGGCATCCTGTTGGAGAAGGACAACATCAACCCCCAGGTCGTCAGTCTGGCCCAGCAGATCAAAGACGCTCAGCAGCCTGAGATCGAGCAGATGCAGTCGTGGCTGAAGCAATGGGGAGCCCCACTCGAGGGCCAGGGACACAACATGGACATGGGTACGTCGATGGCGCCGGGTTCCTCCCCGATGCCGTCGATGATGGGCATGATGTCGCCAGAACAGATGCAGCAGCTACGCGACGCGCAAGGAGCCGAGGCGTCGCGCCTGTTCCTGACGCAGATGATCGAACACCATCGCGGCGCCATCGCCATGGCCAAGACCGAGATTCAAGACGGCCAATCGCCCGAGGCGATCGCTCTGGCACGTCAGATCGTCACTGATCAGGAGAGCGAAATTGCGAGGATGCAGCAGCTTCTCAACAACCCCTAGCGGTCGGACCTGCCCGGGTCGGTCTCGGCTACACACACATCGCGATCACCATCGCCGAGACGACACCGGACACCGCTAGCGTGGTCGGCACCGCCACCACACCAGCCACCGCCGCGGCAGCACCCACATGATTACGTCGCGACCGGCACCGGTGACCGGAGTCCAAGCGGCTCAACCGAGGCCCCACCGACGACGAATCGCTGATCGACAACACACCCACCGGGCCCGCTACAGGTCCCGAACGGGCCAACGTTCCCAACGCCGAGCAGACCGCCCGCGCACCCACCAGCTGGGCCGCGCGGGCATCGGCGGCTTGCTCGACCAAGCCGGCGACCTCACGGCCCGCGCGGCTGAACAACGGAATCAGCGGGAACGCACGCCCGAGAGCGCGGGCCGCCAACACCACGGTGTGATGACGTTGCCGCCGGTGTGCGCGCTCATGAGCAACGACGGCATCGAGTTCCTCACCGGACAACGCCGCCTGCAACCCGGTCGTGGCGGCAATGCCGGCATCCTTGCCCGGCAGACAAAACGCCATCGGCCGCCCGTCGGCGAGCCACCACACATCGGGATAGCGCTCACTGCGGGCGCCCACCAACCGCAACGACTGAAGATACTCCTCACGAGCACCACGCATCCGCACCGCCGATCGCACCGCGATCGTCACCGCTCGGACAATCGCTGCCACGGTCACCACCGCCAGCACGCCACCAGAGATCGCTTCCACCCGCGGGGATGCGCCGTGTGACAACACCCGCAGACACGACACCACCTCAGACAACGAATGGATGCCGAAATGACCGGGAACCGCCAGCGTCACAACAGCTCCCACCCACAACAACGCAAACACGACCTGCGCGGCCGGCCAGGCCACCAACACCCAACGAGCATCGATACGGCCCTGCACCCGAACCATCCATCGAGGCCACAGCCAGCCCAGCACACCTGCGGCAACAACTAACACCACCGCTGCACTCATGGATGCTCACCCATCGTTCGCCTCGATCCTCGACGCCCGCCGTCGTGCTCGCTGAGACCCACGCTCAATACACCTTCCCGGCGGTCCGCCACCTGCACCACCAGCCAGTATGCCCCAGGGGCTCGTCCGTGACGCCGCAACTCCAGCACCCACCGCGCCGCCAATTACTAGGCCCTATAGTAGTTAGATGACGCGGGTTGACCCAGCCTGCGCGTACTAGTTCGAGGGATGCGCTGTGACCGAGAACCCGAGGGGGACGCACTCGCCCCCGGACGACCACCGTCGTCAGTATCTGCATGCCATGCGCGACGTCTACCGGGCACCCACGCCATACTCGGCCCACCAGTTCTTCCACCGCGCCCATCACTTCAGCGTCACCTCGAACCGACGCCGCCACCTCGCCGCACACATCGGTCTCGTCCGCCACCTCGCTGCGATCGGCGACCTCGCCGGGGCGCGTCACCACCTCGGTACCGTCCTTGCCTCCCTCGTCCTCCAAAGACATTGCGGCCAACAACCTTCGCAGGCTTCCATCCCCATCCAGAAGTCGTGACCACGACCACGACGCCCCAGAGGGCCAGGGTGGCTCTCTACCGACCCTCGATCCCGGTCTCGCCGCCACACCGAGCACACCATCCAGCGCCGCCACCACCGAACACGGCCCTATCCACACGAAAGTCCTAGCCGCTTGCCTGTCTCGAGCCTGTCCATCCGCACTGTTGCGGTCGTAGTCATCGCCACGCTGACTGTGCTGAGCGGTTGTGCCACCCAGGAACAACCCACATCCCCACCCCCGCCGGCAACCTCACCAGAGATAGTCGCAACACTGACCCCAGAACTCGACCACCTCCACGCCCTACACATCCGCGCCGACGGCACCATCCTCGCCGGAACTCACACCGGCGTAGTCGCCCTCACCGCAGACGGAACCACCAGCCGGGTCGGCGCCTCCGACGACGACTTCATGGGACTGACCGGGGTACCCGGCTCTGACCGGCTCTTCGCCTCCGGCCATCCCAGCCCGCGGAGCTCGGCACCCAACCCGCTGGGACTCGTCGCCAGCGAAGATGGCGGGCAGACATGGACACCGAGATCGGTGGCCGGCCAAATCGACTTCCACGCGCTCGCCACCAACGGACAACTACTCGTAGGCTTCGACGGAATCAACCGCCTGCTCGTATCGACCGACGACGGGACAAGCTGGAACACCGGCGCGTCCCTGGCCGCAGCAGCACTCACGATCACCGACCACGGCGTCTGGGCGACCACCCCCGCAGGGCTGCAACACAGCACCGACGACGCCCAGACCTTCACAATCGTCCCCGATGCGCCGGCCCTAGCCCTCCTGGCGGCCGCACCCGATGGCACGCTCTGGGGCATTGACACCGCCAACACCGTCTGGCGCAGCCCAGACGGCACACACTGGGAACAACGCAGCACCATCAGCAGTGTCACCGCGCTGGTCGCCAGAGACGCCGAAACTGCATACGCCGCAAACGGGCAATCGCTATACACGCTCAGCTAACGGACTCGTGGGGAGCAACGAAGGAAGGAGGCGACTGAGATCCGGAAGAGCGTTTAGATCTCGCCCACTCCTCGCGAGAACCGCCTAGGTCGCCCGGGCACCCCCCTCTGTCAGATCGCCTTGGGCGGGGACGGCCATCGAAGGCCCCGCCAATCGGCTGTCCTGGTAGCTGCAGTGATGACATAACGTAAAATCGGCGATGAACAAGGACGAGTGAAAACAGATGCGAGTCAGCACCTTTGGGTTCTGACCGTTCCCCCGATGCTAAGCAAAGATCACTACCCTGGGTTGGAGTGGCGCCACGTCAGTGGTTGCCGCCTGGCTCCCGAGTCCGTTGTCAGCTGGAACTCACACTGGGCGGGTTCTAGTCCGTAACGTACGGACTGAGCCTGTCTAGGCCCGCCCCCTGTTACTCGTCATACTTCAACACGTCTCGCTACCGGCTGAATGACGCAGGGGGAGAACACCTCTCACGGTGATGTGACATAAGTGTTGCCACTCACGTACCCCTAACCGTTGAAGGGTGGAAGGCCGAAATGTCGAAGCGCAATGAGGGTTGCGATGATCTCCACGATGGCGATGAGAAGCGCCGAGATCGCAATGCCAGCGCCGCGTTCGTACGGCCGTCTTTGGACTTCGGAGAACGCAATGAACGCGAACACAACAGTGACCGGGATCAGGCCCAGGAGCGCGGCGAACAGTGCGAGGCAGGCACAAAGGTTCGTCGTTTCTTCAGGTTTGGGCAAGTGGACTGGGTCCGCGGTGAGGGTGACGCGCGAGCCTTCGCGACGAGTTACGGGCACGCTACTGAGCCGTCCAATCGCCAAACGGCAGACCAACACTGAATAGCAACACGACCACAACCGCTATCTCAACGACAGCGATGACGATGGCAGCGACGGCTAAGCCGAAGCCTTGCTCGTGCGGTCGTCGTGCTGTCTCGCGGATCGCAATCCACGCGAGAACGATCGCGGCCGGCACAATTCCCGCGAGTGCCGCGAATAGTGCTGCGATGGCGCAACCGTTCGTCGTTTCATCAGGGTGATGGCCGTACGGGGTCACCTGCGTGCGTCCACGCGTCAGAGTGCTGCTCATGCGTATGCCGTCAGTGCAGCCGAAGTAGTTCGTCGTGGCGTTGTCATCGACACATAAAAGGGCACGTCTGAGTGTAGGTGCACCGCGCTGAGCCGCAGTACGTCGGATATACAACTCCTCGGCGTGCCGGTGCTTCTCGGCGTACATCGAACAGTTCTAGTTGGGACTGTGTCAGCTGGAGTGGTGGACGAATACCCTCCTGACTTCAGTGTGCCAAGGTCGTACCCCGTCCGACCATCCGCGCCTGGCTTGCCGGTGTCGGCATTCACCACCAGCGCTGCGAGGGAAGGCTCCCCCGCGTGATTGCACTCATCCGACAACGCGTCGAGGACGCGCGGCAACCTATTGCGTAGCTCGACTCCACTCATGCCGATCGCCGTTCCGAGCTCTTTATAAGTCAGCAACGTTCTACGCATTGCCGCGACAGTAAGCGCAGCTCGTGCTCGCGCGACCTCATCTTTCCAGTCTTTAGCCATTCCCCCAATGTAGGGCTGCGGCTAGCTGTGTGTACCGCGTCGGCGACGTCATCCAATGATCCGTGTCCCACCACGGCCCGGCCGGACCTTACACGACCGGTCGCGCGCGGGGCTAAGTTACTCGCCCTACATCAACACGTCCCGTTACCAATTAAGCAGCCAAGGTGCCGGACCTCCGCTGAACCTCGAAGCTGCGACGCGACCCATGTCGTCGTCCGACGAACGCATCGGCAACGACCTTGCCTCACGTTCCGATGAGTTCCTACTTTTACAGCGCAGCGGGCCGGCGTGATGAACATCCAGACGTCTCGTGCGCCGTCCAGTCGGCCGACAGGCGTGACGAACAATTTGGCGTCTTGTCCGCCGAACCCGACGCTAGCCGCTCTTAGGCCGATTCCTTGCCTATGTCGTCAACATGACCGCATGTTGTCTTTCGTCACGTGTGACGAAACGCATGTGTGGCCGCGCGTTGCGGCGAACCACCCGACAGGCTTTGTCGGAGTACAGCATCCGGAGTCTGTCGAGCGATGTGACAGTCGGCGACCAGGATGACCTACCATGCCTGTGGTCGGTCTGGTTCACCGTTCGCCCCGTCCGCCGGGCGTGTGCCCGCACACGAACCCGAATTCCGTTGAAATCAAACGACTGCTGCCGTCAGCAGTCGCCAACGCCACCGGTTCCGACGGTGAGTTTTCGCTGCCGAACCCACAGGGAGGGTAATTCCTATGCCGCACAATGAGTCACGGTCCGACCGGTCGTCGGTGGCGGACAGGGTCGCCCAGACCACCGGGGAAGCCATCCGCGCGGCGCGCGCCCACGACTCCGAGGCGTTCGGTGCCGCGACCGACCTTCTCGCGTTGCACCCCGAGTCACGGGAGGTGCATGCGCTCATGCTGCGCGAACTCCTCGAGACCGTGTTCCCCGATGGGCTGACCGGCGATGATGTGTCCGAGGTGATGACCAGCACCAGCCGTGCCGCCGCCTCGTGGACTTCCGCCGTCAGTCCCACAGCGGTAGCCCTCGTGCTGACCGGCGCGTTGGGAGTGGGCGACACCGCCGACCCCGATGCGCTGCCGTCCGCCGGCCTACTGGACGCCGAGACCACCGCCGCTGCCCTCGTGGTCATCACCGACCTCACGGCACGTGCCGATGTCGACCCGATGGAGTACGTGACCCGAGCTGTGGACGAGATTCGTCGCACCCAGACAATGGAGATGCCTTGATCGGTGGTCACACGGTGACCGCGAGCCGCCTGTCGTGTTGGATGACGACCTGCACGCGGGACCGACTGCGAGGGCCCAGCGGGGTCGAACGCACCTACGTGCAGAGGCGAACCTCGACTAGATGACCTGTGCTGTCATCAGCTCGCGACGCGTATGACGACCTTGCCGCGCACGTGACCGGACTGGCTCCGCTCGTGCGCGTCGGAGGCATCAGCGAGATCGAACACCTCCGCGATCTCCGGCGTGAGATCGCCTGCGTCGGCGAGTCGGGCGAGTTCGGCAAGATCCGCGGGGTCGGGACGCACCCAGACGCAGTGGCCGCCGAACTCGTCGCGCGCCCGCGCGTCGGTGATCGAGGCGACCGTGCCGCCGTCGCGCAACACGTCCTCGACCGAGTCGAGTGCGTCGCCGCCCACGTAGTCGAGGATGACGTCGACACCCTGGGGCTCGAGTGCCCGTACCCGGTCGGTGAGGCCCTCGCCATACGTCGTGGGCTCGGCGCCCAGACTGCGGAGATAGTCGTGGTTCGACTCCGAGGCCGTCCCGATCACGCGTGCGCCCAGGGACCGGGCGATCTGCACGGCGAACGTTCCGACTCCGCCCGCGGCGGCGTGAACCAGCACGGTGTTTCCGGACTGAACTCCTGCCCGGCGGATGGTCTGCAGAGCGGTGAGACCGGCCAGCGGGAGCGCCGCAGCCTCTTCGAAGGACCAGTTCGACGGCTTGTGTGCCAGGGTGCGCACCGGGGCGGCGACGAACTCGGCGAACGTCCCGCCCGCCACTTCCCCACCGACGACGTCCTTACGGACGTAACCGAACACTTCGTCGCCGACCTGGAACTCAGGTGTGTCCAGGCCGACCTGCTCGACCACTCCCGCGACGTCCCAGCCCGGGACCACCGGGAAGACGGTGTCCATGATCTCGGCGAGATAGCCCTCGCGAACCTTCCAGTCCACGGGATTCACACTGGAGGCGCGGACGCGCACCAGCACGGAGTCGGGTCCGACTTTGGGCGTGGGCAGGTCGGTCAGTTCCAGGACGTCGGGACCGCCGAAGCGGTCATAAGTGATTGCTCGCATGGTGGCACCAACGGGACGCTCGTCGGAATGATTCCAACAGCTCGGCGATGTCTGCTGACGTCCCATCGTCGTGATGCGTACCGAATGCGCCCGTTATCCGGCAGGCCGGGACGTGGTCCATCGCGGGAACAACCAGCGCAATCCCGGCCCGAGCCTGCTGGACGAAGCCCGGTCGCAGCATGAAAAACATTGTGCCGTAGTGTTTTCACCCGTGAATTTCGCTGCTGCCGACGCCATCGTGACCGACTCCACTACCCACGCCTGCGTGTGGTGCTCATCCAGCGACGACATCGCCGAACTCCGCGGCGAACCGCGGTGCGGGCGCTGCCGCGCGGCAGAACAGACCATAGCGGCGGCCCGCGAGTTCGTCGGCTTCTATGGTCTGCGACCCTTGGGCGCGTCAATGACGTCGGACGACGACGAAGAACGCGAACACCGGGTGGCGGCCCGTGACGCCTGGGCAGTGCTGAATCGGACCCGCACACAGCCCCCACCGCGCGTCCGGTCCGGCCGGCGCGGTGTCACACGATCCGCGTCCACCACCACAAACAAGGACGGCAGCACAACGGCTCGCAAAGCCAAGAACGTCGGGGCCGGAAGCGCCCGCCCTGCGGACGTCTCCCGACCCGACCACGAGGAGCTCATGAGCCGCGCGCAGTCCTTGCTGGCGCAGCTCGCCGAGATCGAGGAACGGCTGGCAGTCGCGCAGACGGACCCCGGACTGAGCGGCAAGGCCAAGGCGAGCGACTTGACCGCCAAGCGCGATTCGGTGCTGCGTACGCTCGCCGCTCTGGAAAAGGCCAAGCGGGCCCTGGAGCCGGCCTGAGTTCTCACGTGCCAGGACGGTTGTGATCCGAAAGGCGATGAACCGTTCCCCGATCCTCCTCACGGAGTAGCGAACGGGAAAGCGCGGTCCACAGCGATTCCACCGTCACCGCCACAGCGACACGATCAGGACGAGGGTGAGCAGCTTCAGGGCCCAATCCCCGAGGTGTACAGCTGCCGCGGACAGGGCCGTTCCCTCGTGGAAGACCGCGCCCGCGAACAGTACCAACGGGATGAGGAACAGCCCCGCGGCGAGCAGAAGTGCACCGGTGGCATCCGGATCGAGTTGCGCGACCAGACCGGCGACGAGGAGTACGAGCAGTGCGTTGCGGATGAGTTCGACAACCGGCGTCGCCCAGGTCGGTCGGTGTACTTCCGCCGCGGCGGGTGCACCCACGACGCCGTAGTACACACCGCTCACCAGGAACGCGGCGACCGCTGCGGCCACGCACGCCAGTACGTTCACGCTGCCCAATGTCTCATCCGATCGGTAGGTGCAGGGTCTGACACCACCCCGATACAACACTCATCGGTGGTAGAAGTGTTGCCCCGACCCAAAGCCCACGCGTGCGTCGGCTTCTCAGTCGGCACCGACTCCGGAGAAGAACGTCCGGACGGCGACATCGGCGGCGCGGCGACGCGACATCACCCCGCCGGCGATCGAGACCGCACCGACAAAACAGAGTGAATAGAACACCCCGGCCAGCCATCTCGTTTCGAGATCACCGGCGATGGCACCGTCTTTCTGCGCCCGAGAAAGGACCTCCGGAAGCATCTGGTCCTCTTCCTCAGCCCACTCCGGGTGGCCGTCGAACCGGTGTGGGTCGGCGAACAGGAACACGATGACGTCGTCGATGCCGATGATCACCCGCATCAGCGATTCGAGTGCTGCGCGAGCCGATTCGCACCCGTCGACCGCTTCGCTCGCCTGCCGCTCGAGAACGCTCCTCGCCTCGACGAGCGCCGCATCGACGAGAGACTGACGGTCGGGGAAGTGGCGGTGCAAGGTGCTGCGGCTGACGTCCGCCCGGTCGGCGATGTCGCCCAGGGACGTCGAGAAATCAGTTGCCCACGCCGCGATGGCGGCTGACACTATGGCCTGTCGGGTGCGCAGGCGCACGCCCGAGACGGCAGCCGGTTCCGGCGCATCGTTCACCTGGCCGAGACTATCCACCACACTCGGGTCTCTGCAACACACTTGATTGAAAATGGGACATCGATGTGTCATTGTAGAGCTTGCATGTTCCGCTCGGGAGGGCTCACACCATGACGACTTCGACAACCGCGGCCGATCCCGGGCAGACCCCGGATATGCCCATGCGCGCCAAACTCGTGATCCTCTGGGACTACATACGCCCCTACCGGGGCGTCCTTGCCGTGGGCGTCGTCCTCGGGTTGCTCGGCACCGCTGCCGAACTCGCGACCCCGCTGGTCACGAAGTGGGTGCTCGACGGTCTTGCCGTGTCGGAATCTCTGGCGGCGCCGATCACCGTGTTGGCCGTGTTGCTCGTCGCCGGGTCGGTGATCGGTCTGATCCAGACGATCATGCTGGGGACCCTGGCCGAACGCATCATCCTCGCCACCCGCACCGGACTGATCGGTCACCTGCTCCGCGTCGAGGTCCCCGAGCTCGCCCGTAGGTCGAGCGGCGAGATGGTCGCGCGCGTCACCTCCGACACCCTGCTGATCCGCGAAGCGACGACGTCGAGCATTGTCAACGGTGTCAACGGTTTCGTCGGTATGGTCGGCGCGCTGGTACTGATGGCGTTTCTGGACCTCCCGCTGTTCGCGACCACGATGGTCGTCGTGGTCATGGTCGGGATCGCCGCCGCCGTACTGATGCCGGGGTTGGCGAAGGCGCAGCAGGACGCGCAGGCCGAGATCGGTTTCCTGGGTGGCCGATTGGAGGGGATTCTTCGATCGATTCGCACCGTCAAGGCGAGTCGGGCCGAGGCGCGGGAATCCGACCGGATCGGAGAGTTTGCGCACCGGTCGGCGAGCAAGGGAATCCGGGCCGTGCGTATCGAAGCATGGGCCTGGACGATCACCGGGTCCGGGATCAATCTGGCGGTGATGGTCGTCCTGGCGTTCGGGGCCTGGCGCGTCGCCGACGGTTCGATGGCCGTCAGTACTCTGATCGCATTCCTGCTCTACGGATTCCAACTGATGATGCCTGTCTCGCTGCTCACCCAGAGTGTCACGGCCTTACAGTCGGGATTGGCCGCGGCTGCGCGGATTGCCGAGATCTCCGACCTGCGAACCGAATCCGACGACGAGGTGGTGGCGAATCGCACGTCGGCTCGGGTCGACCGGACCGCGTCCGCACTCGAACTGCGCGACGTGGTGTACCGATACGCACCAGACTCCCCCGCTGCGCTCAACGGCATTGACCTGACGATCCCGCGCCGCGGACACACTGCCATCGTCGGACCGTCGGGTGCCGGGAAGACGACCATCTTCTCCCTCTTCCTGAAGTTCCTACGACCGGATCGCGGCGAGATCGTGCTCGACGGCCGGGCGCTCGACCAGTGGACACTCCACGACCTGCGAGCACGCATCGCCTACGTGGAGCAGGACACCCCTCTGGTCCCCGGAACGGTCCGCGACAACCTCGTCTACGCGGCGCCCGAGGCGACAGACGACGAGGTGTGGCGTGCCCTGTCGGCCGTACGGATGGATGAGCGTGTCCATTCCATGCCCGACGGCCTACTCACCGACGTGACCACGTCAACGCTGTCGGGCGGGGAACGGCAACGGATCGCGCTCGCCCGCGCGCTGGTGGTCGACCCAGAACTCCTCCTGCTCGACGAGGTGACCGCGCAACTCGACGGGTTGACCGAGGCGGCTGTGGCCGAGGGCATCCGTCGACAGGCCACTCGCGGAGCCGTCGTCACCATCGCGCATCGGCTCTCGACGATCATGGACGCCGACCAGATCGTCGTCCTCGAAGCCGGTCGGGTGCGGGCGGTCGGCAACCATCGGAGCCTGCTCGCCACCGATGAGCTCTACCGAGAACTGGTGGCCGCCATGCGTATCGACACCGACGTGGACGCTGCCGAGCTGAATTGATCCGACACCCGCCCACCCGGCACAGGCCGGGTGGGCGGGTGTCGGGCCGGCGGGTCGGGTCAGAACCGCCCGACGACCACGTTGGTGGTCTGGACCCGTGCCCGGCAGTCGCCGTCGGTGAATCGGACCCGGGTGAACACCTCGTCAGCACCGTCCCGGTCCTCGTTGAGAACCGAGCTCGGAACGACGAACTCCCGGAGATACTCGAGCCCGCGGTCGGAAGCCCGGAGGAACCCTTCGGTCCCGACCGAGGTGCCCGGGAAGTTGCGGTCGTAGAGGTACTGCTCCCGGCCGTCGTCGCCCAGCACGATGTAGTGCATTCCACCGCAACCCCGATCGTTGATGTGGGTGACGAATCCGACCGCGTCCGCTCGTGTCATCGGATACAGGCCCTGGATGATGATGCGGTTCTTGCCGGCACCGGTGATGTTCTGGTCGACGATCGTCAGCGTCGCGCCCGGTGTGCGCGCGGGTGCTGCCGAAGCCGTCGTCGCAAGCGGCGCGGCGACGCCGATGACCGCGGCGATCGACAGTGTCGCGCCGAGGCGAGCGATGACCTTGCCACGACTCCGGGGCGCGCTCATGACCGCACCGCCTCGACGACGCGGTACTCCCAGTCGATGGAGATCCCGCCGGGGACCGGTTGCTGCCGAGACTCGGCGAGGGAGATCAGATCGGCACGCAGTGCGTGCTTGCCGCCCTCGTCGAGCTTCGACGCCGCGGAGAACGTCGGACCGTAGTAGCCGAGGAACAGGTCCGCGAAAGCGGCCGCGTCGACGAACCGAACGGTCAGCACGGCGGTGTGCGAATCGACCGAGTGCACACGATCGCCGAACAGCGATGCGACGTACTGCTGATCGCCCCACCGGGTGGCGGGACGCGCGCCCGGCGGCGGCGTCACGTGGCGGCCGACCGCGGCGAGCATTCCACCGACGAAACCGTCTGCGGTCCAACTCGTGACCACGATCTTTCCGGCCGGGCGGACGACTCGGGTCAGTTCGCGCGCGGCCTGCTCGTGATCGGCGGCGAACATGATGCCGATCGACGAGATACCGGTGTCGAACGCGGCGTTGCCGAACGGCAGGACCTCGGCCGGGGCTTCCACGAAGTCGACGTCGAGATGTTCTGCGGCTGCCCGACCCCGGGCGATGTCGAGTAGTGCCGGCACGTAGTCGATCGCGGTGACGTCGCCACCCTGGCGGGCAGCGGCGAGCGCGGAGTGGCCGGTGCCGGTCGCGACGTCGAGGACGCGTTCGCCGGGGATGACCGATGCCGCGACCACGGTCGCTTCATTGACCGGCACGGTCAGCGCGGCGATACGGTTGTAATCGCCGCTGCGCCAGACCTTCTGCTGCTTCTCCCGCAGCGATACCAGGTCTGGTGAGAGAGATGTCGTCATCGGATTGTCCATTTCTGTGTGGTGGGACGACTGGCCGTCGGTGACCGTTGTCGGTACCGGCGCACCACAACAGTCGGTCACCGGGCGTACGGACGGCATCGGTGAGGACCTCCCATCTTTCGCCGAACGTCCTTCCCATGAATGGGTAGACCCACCTATTCGAGCGTCGGGCGGCCTACACTCGGACGGTGCGATTGTTGGAGAGAACCGAGCAGTTGTCGCAGATCAGCGCGGCATTTGACCGGTTGCCGGTGGGTTCGGCATTCTCCATCGCCGGCGAGAGCGGTGCAGGCAAGACGACGCTGATCGCGCAGGTGTGTGCGACCGCCCGGGACGTGCGTGTGCTGCGGGTGGCCTGCGATCCACTCGACACACCACGTCCACTGGGTCCCGTCAAAGACCTGGGCATCGGTGTGCAACCGATGATGCTCGCCGACGTGTGCGAAGCCGCCTTCGCTCATCTGGAGGCTGAACCGACGCTTCTCGTGGTCGAGGATCTGCACTGGGTCGACGCCGCGTCGACCGATGTGCTGAGGTTCATGTGTCGACGCATCGAGTCGATGCCGCTCGTTCTGCTCCTGACGCATCGAGAGCTCGAGCCCCAGGCGGCAGCGCGTGCCCTGCTCGCCGAGGGCGTGTGCCGGATAGAGCTGCCGCCGCTCAGTGTCGAGGCGATCGCGGAATTGGTCGAGGGTACGGGTCTCGATCCCGTGCGGGTCCATGCCGCGACCGGAGGTAACCCCTACTTCGCGACCGAGGTCTCCCGCGAACCCGACCTGCCGATCCCGTCGTCGGTGCGCGATGCGGTCCTGGCGCGGACGACCAAGGTCAGCGCGGCCGATTTCGAAGCCCTCCAACTGATTGCGGCGTCGCCGGAACGGGTGTCGGACACCGCGCTGCCGGTCCTGCGGATCGGTTACCCCACTCTGCAGCGTCTCGCCGACACGGGACTTCTGGAATGGGGGCCCGACGGCATCCTCTTCCGACACGAATTGGCCCGTCGGGCAATCGAATCCACGATTCCGCCGGGTGGGGTGGCCCATCTGCACGCGCAGCTCCTGGACGCACTCGAGCAGCTGGGCACCGTGCACCCGTCGGTGTTGACCCACCACGCCGTCGCCGCCCGGGACTCCGACCGCGCCGTCCGTCATGCCTGCGCCGCAGCCGAGGACGCCATCCGCGGCGGAGCGCACACCGAGGCCGTCGCGTACTACGAGATCGCCAAGCAGCACCAAGTCAATGCTCCGGCTCGCGAGCGTGCCGAACTGTTGTTGGCGCTGGCCAACGAGCAGTACATGGTCAGCCGACTGCGCGATGCGATAGCCAGTGTGAACGAGACCTTCCCGTTGTGGACCGAACTGGGTGACGACACCGGGTTGGCCACGGCACATGTGGCCGTCGGGGTCTACGAGTACTACAGCGCGAACCGGCAGAGCGCGGAATCGCACCTGGGCCGTGCAGCGGAGATCGCCTACGGGACAGGGGCGTCGACGGTGTACAGCGAGGCCCAGATCCACCGCGCGTTTCTCGCGTTCATGCGGGGCGACGTGTCGGGAACGGCGTCCCTGCTGGCCGACACCGCGTCGGCATCCGACGAGGAACTGCGGCTGTGGAACAAGGTCGTCTCGGACTCGGCTGCGCTGTCCACCGGCGAAGTCGACTCTCGCAGAAGACTTCTCGATCACATGGAAACCGCCCGCACCCTCGGCTTCGACGAACTCGCCTCAACCGTCTATTCACAGGTGGCCAGTCTCGATGTCGAACAGGGAAGGTACCGGGCCGCCGACCGGATCCTCGACGCGGGTCTCCCGTTCACGGTGGAGCGGGACATCCAGATCTGTCGCCACTGGCAGACCGCGGTGCGGAGTCGCCTGCATCTGACCCGCGGGCACTGGAACGGAGCCCTCGAGGACGCCGGGGCGGTCATCGACGCCGACGGGATGCCGATCGCCACGCTGTGGCCGCTCCTGGTCACCGTGCTGGTGCCGCTCCGATGCGGCGCGTCGTTCGACATCGACGAGATCGAGGACGCCTGGACTCTCGCCAACCAGATCGACGAACCCCTCCGACGGCTCGCGGTCCTGACCGCCCTGGCGGAGATCAGTTGGATGACCGGGGCCGAGGACGCCCGGGTCACCGCGGCGCACACCCTCGACGATGACGGAACAGAATGGGGCACAGGGAGCCTCGCCGTCTGGCGTGCGAGGCTCGGGTTGTCGACGCAGACCGGGCCGATCGCGGCGCCGTACCGGTTGTCGCTCGACGGTCGGCACGCCGATGCCGCGCGCTGGTGGTCGGACGCGGGTGACCCGTTCGCATCGGCGATGTGCTGGTTGGATTCCGACGAACCAGCCCGTGGTGTGACGATGCTCGACGGACTCGGCGCCGCGGGTACCGCCGATCGTGCGCGTGCGTTGATGCGCGAACGGGGTTGCGCCACCGTCCCGCAGCGACCTCGGCCCACGACACGCGTGAACCCCGGTGGCCTGACGAACAGGCAACTCGAGGTCGCCCGCCTGGTGGCGGAGGGACTGTCGAATTCGGAGATCGCCAAGCGGCTGTACATCTCGTCGAAAACCGCGGACCATCACGTGTCCGCGGTCCTGGCGAAGCTGGGTATGACGTCGCGTCGTGAGGTGCTCGCGCAGGGCGCCGCGTTGGGGCTCCGGTAGCGCGAACCCGCGGAAGAAAAAGGAGTGGTGGGCATCGCCGGACGGTGTTAGCGTGAGCCGCGCTGTCCGGAGGGGGCAGCACGAGACCTGGAGGTGAGTCGATGGTTGCCGTCGAGATCGCTGGCATCGTCAGCATCCGAACCATCCCTGTTCCTCCAGCCCGTTGCTGATCCTCGAACACCGTTCTCGCACAACCGACTGAGCTGCGAGTCGGATGACACCTGGGGTCGCGGGCATTCCTCGAAAGTCCCCAACAGTGAATTCTGCAAGTAATTCGTCCTTCCCCGTCGAGCTCGCCGCTCTCGGCTGGGACGAGCATTTCTCGGCCCTGTACACCGACCGCGCGTCCGACGACGAGCTGCCTGCTCGCGTCGTGCGGGTGGATCGCGGAGGGTGCGACACCATCACCGCATCAGGTCCGGTCCGCGCCATCCGCGGTGTCGGGCGGACTGCGGAGCGCGAACAGTCCGTGTGCACCGGCGATTGGGTGGTGCTGCGCCGAGACGACGGGCAGGCCCGGATCGTGCACCTGTTGCCGCGCCGGACGGCGATCGCGCGCGCGAGTTCGGATCGGACATCGGAACGGCAGGTACTCGCCGCCAACGTCGACACGGTGATCATCGCGGTGTCGGTCGCGGACAGGGTGAATGCCGGTCGCATCGAACGCCTGCTGACGTTGGCCTACGACGCCGGCACCCGGCCGATCATCGCGTTGACCAAGTCGGATCTGGTTGACGATCCTCTCCCGGGTGAGGCGATGGTCGCCGCGGTCGCTCCGGGCGCCGACATCGTGACGACGAGCACGATCACCGGCGCAGGCGTTGATCTCCTCGAGTCCACCATGACCGGCACCGCCGTCCTGCTGGGCTCGTCCGGCGCCGGCAAGTCGAGCCTGGCCAACGCATTGCTCGGTCGTGAACAGATGGCGGCCAACGAGATTCGTGCGGTCGACGGAAAGGGTCGGCACACGACGGCGCACCGCGAGCTGCTGCTCCTGCCGGGAGGCAAGGTACTCATCGACACACCTGGCCTGCGTGGGATCGGGGTGCAGGATGTCGCTGAGGCGGCCGGACGAACGTTCGCCGACATCGAAGAGCTGGCTCGTGAGTGCGCGTTTCGCGATTGCGAACACCGCAGTGAGCCGAGATGTGCCGTACAGGAGGCGTTCCGGGACCGCCGACTCGACGCCGGCCGGCTGGAACGCTATCGCAAGCTGCTGAGGGAAAGTGAGTGGTCGGCCGCTCGGGGCGACGCCCGACAGGCGAGCAAACGGAGCAAGCGGGACAAAGCGATCACGCGAGACATTCGCGCGATGTACCGGTTCCGGGACCGGCAGGCCTGACGGGGCCCTTCGTGACGCGCCCTCCGCAAGCTCCGGGCGCTCCTCAGGGAGCAGGGTGGGTCGCCCTCCGCAAGCTCCGGGCGCTCCTCAGGGAGCAGGGTGGGTCGCCCTCCGCAAGCTCCGGGCGCTCCTCAGGGAGCAGGGTGGGTCGCCCTCCGCAAGCTCCGGGCGCTCCTCAGGGAGCAGGGTGGGTCGCCCTCCGCAAGCTCCGGGCGCTCCTCAGGGAGCAGGGTGGGTCGCCCTCCGCAAGCTCCGGGCGCTCCTCAGGGAGCAGGGGGTCGCCCTCGCAAGCTCCGGGCGCTCCTCAGCGAGCGAGGCCGCGCTGGTCGTCGACGGACCCGTCGAGGTTGGCCAGCGCGGCCCGCGCGGCTTCGAGTTCCTGACTGAGTTCGTCGATGCGGCGTTGCGCGGCCGTTCGGGCCGATTCGATGACGGCGTCGACCGCGGCGATCGCGGTCTCGTCATCGAGCTCCCGCATCGCCCGGGCCACCCGGTCGGCGGTGATCTCGACGGGTTTCGCCAGCTTTCTGGTTCCGACCGCAACCGACAGCGTCCACATGCTCTCCCCTGCCGCGGTGATGGTGACCGTGGTCGGCGCGGTCGCCGTCTTCGCCTTTCGCGACGACCTGGTCGTCGCAGGAGCCGGCGCCGACTCCGCCGCCCTCGGCGGGGCATCCGTCGCAGGACGCGCCTTTCGGGACGGGCGGGCGGAATTCGATTCCTCGACATCTGTTTTCGATGACGACGTCGGTTGTGGCTTCGGGGGCGCCGGTTCCGTTGTGCGTCGACGAACCGCAGCGGTCGCAGTGGTTGCGGCCGCCGGTCGGTTACGTCGCAGTTCGTCGGCTTCGAAGGGCAACTGGTCGTCGACGCCCCTCGGGCTCACCGTCACTGTCGTACCGTCGATCGACACGACTCGCGCCGAGGCGCCGGCCTCCAGGTTCAGCGATGGCATCGCATCGCGCAGATAGACCGTGGCTCGCTTACCGGCCGCGAGTGCCGCGGACAGCGACTCCAGGTCGTCGGGACTCAAGCCGGCCCTCGTCTGTGAACTCACCGCGCCATTGTCGCACATGCGTGCGAATCCGCGTTACCCATCACTGCGTCGCGCCATTGGCGCTTCGCCGTTTGCGCAGTTCAAACCTAGTAGCTATGACCGTTATCGTTTCGTGACCCTTCGCATCGGTGTGGCCTCGAACGTCGCCGCCGGGTCTCTGCGAAACGTTCGCGGCCCTAATGTTCTCGGGGAAGGTAACGGGTCTTCGGAGGGACAACTTGTGACAGAGGCCAGCACCCCGACACGCACATCGTCGGTCAAGGCACGCGAGACCCCGATTGCCGATCACGCGTATGCAGGCGTCACGATCGCGGCGCTGCTGTGCGCGACCTCGGCAGCGACATTCCTGACGCTCTTCCCCTGAACCTGCCGTCCCTCAGACCTCAAGTGGAAAGCACCACAAGTGCTCATTGCCGGTGTGTCACCTGCGTCGACTTCGGTCCGCAGGTGGCACACACCACTTGACGATCGCACATCGGCGCCAGGAGGCCCGTCTTCAGCCCGCTGTCACCCGGGTGAGCTGTTCAGACATCGCCCACAGACGCGATGCCGCTTCGCGATCACGGAACGGTTGCCAGGGTTGCCGTAATCCGGGCGGCCCGCCGGCGTCACCGGGCCACCGTGGTCCGAAGAACGCATCATCGGGCGTCTCCGGCTGCGTCGCCGCCATCAGTGCTGGGAGGGCAGCGGTTTCGACGGTGCCCACACCGACGCCGTGCCGCGACATCCACTCGATCACCCGCCGGCCGCTCGTCGGCGCGGTCCTGCCGACCTCAGGACGAGCGGCGAGAAGGCTGGTCGGGGCGACGCCCGGATGGGAGATCACGCTCGTCACATCCCAACCGGCAGCGCGACTTCGGCGTCCGAGTTCGAGTCCGAACAGCGCGCACGCGATCTTGGACTGGCGGTAGGCCTTCATTGCGTCGTAGTGGCGCTCCCAGTTCAGATCATCCCAATTGATCGAGCCTCGTTTTGCCGCGATGCTCGTCTGCGAGACCACCCGTGCCTTCCCGGACCGGAGCAGCGGAAGCACCGCGACGGTCAGGGCGAAGTGTCCTAGGTGGTTGGTGCCGAACTGGACCTCGAATCCATCGCCTGTGGTCAGGCGTTTCGGCGGAGTCATGATCCCGGCGTTGTTGATCAGGATGTCGATCGGTGTGCCGTCCGCCCGGAGCCTGCCGGCAAGCGCCTCGACCGATGCCATCGATGACAGGTCGACTTCCTCCATCGTGAGTGTGGCGGCGGGGTGACGATCACGAATGCGCTCGACCGCCCTCGCCCCCTTGTTCGGATCACGCACCGGCACGACCACTTCCGCACCGGCGCCGGCGAGCGCATTCGCGATCTCCCACCCGATGCCGTCACTCGCGCCGGTCACGACCGCTCGACGGCCCGTGAGATCGGGGATGGACAGGCTGTATCTGCTGTTTCGTGTCATGCGGAGCTCCTGACGGACTCGGAATGTTCTCGCTTCCAGTCTTGTGGCGGGTCGCACCGTTATCCACGGCCTGTCGATCCGTGGCTCCGCGGTTCCGGGCGCGCAAGAATGGCCGAATGATCGATCGACCCGGTCTCGCTGGCTTCCTTCGGGTGAGGCGTGCCGCCCTTCAGCCCGAAGACGTCGGACTGCCTCGCGGGCAGCGCCGTCGCACAGGTGGACTCCGTCGCGAAGAGGTGGCTGCCCTGTGTCACATGTCCGCCGACTACTACTCACGACTCGAACGCGAGCGCGGCCCGCAACCGTCGCCACAGATGGTGGCCGCCATCGCACAGGGCCTCCACCTCTCCGTCGAGGAGCGAGACCACCTGTTCCACCTCGCCGGCCACCGGCCGCCCGTGCGCGGACCCGACCGCGAGCACATCTCCCCGGGCATGATGCGGATCTTCGACCGACTCGCCGACACCCCGGCCGAGATCGTCACCGAACTCGGCGAGACGTTGCGCCAGAACCGACTCGGGGCGGCACTGGTCGGCGACCTCATGCGGTTCGACGGGCCGGCGCGGAGCATCGGCTATCGGTGGTTCACCGATCCGCGGGCTCGCCAATTGCATCCGTCCGACGACCACGACTTCTACTCACGAATGTACGTATCCGGACTACGAGGAGTGGCTGCGCTACGAGGCCCGCAGTCGTATGCGGCGTCGCTCGCGGAACGGCTCACAGGCGAGAGCGAAGAGTTCCGCGAGATCTGGGCACGGCACGAAGTGGGTATAGCGCCTCGCGAGATCAAGAGGCACGTGCACCCCGACGTGGGATTGCTCGAGCTGAATTGCCAGATCTTGGTCGACCCGCGGTGTTCGCATTCGCTGCTCGTCTACACCGCGACCCCGGGCAGTGCGAGTGCCGAGAAGCTCCGGTTGCTGTCCGTCGTCGCGGCACCCACGGCGACCTGACACCCGGCAAGCGAAGCCGAGTCACGCGGAGGGCGGCCGCTCAGAACCCCCCGAAGTCGCCACCGCCGAAGTCGGCTCCCCCGCCGAAGTCGCCGCCACCGAAATCTCCCCCGCCGAAGTCGCCGGAGTCACCACCGCCGAAGTCGCCGGAGTCACCGCCTTCCAGGGCGCCACCGTCGGAACCGTCGCCGGCGCCACTCTCGAAGGACTGCGCGTCATAGGGGACGCCCGCCATGCCGGAGAACATCGCCGAGAACAGGAACATCGATCCGAGTCCCCAGGCGCCGGCGACCAGAGCCGGTTTCCACCACGGCTCGGAGTACCAGCCGGCGGGTACCGGCCTGCCGGCGACGCGGCCGCCGGGATAGTAGTTGGGCGTCTGCTCCGACGGGTTGGGCGATGCGGCGACCTTTCGTCCCTCGAACTCCACGGTCCGGTCCTCGGTGACCGCACCGGCACTCTTCTGCCCGTCGAGCTCGGGTATCGCCGGACCGGGGTCGAGGTCCATGGCGGCCCGAGCCGCACGGATGTAGTAGAGCCCCTCGATCGCAGTCTGTTTGGCCAGCCGCGCCTGAACCGGCGAATTGGCCTGCTCGATCTGAGACCCCGCCGCGGTGTATCGCTCCCCCGCGTCGGCCAGCGCCTGTTTCGATGCCGGGCCGTCGCCGACCAGCATGAACACCTGGCCGCCCAGACGTTCGATCACCTGTCGTGCGTCGGCTTTCGCGTCCTCGAGGGTGCGGGCCGCGGTGGCGCCGGAACGCTGTTGGGCGAACACCACCACCCCGACGACGATCACGACGATGACGGCGATCAGGATCAGTGCTTCCATGCTTCCATGCTTCCCTCCGGTTTCGCGAGTCCGCAGCCCGGTGGCGGTGAGTCAGGCCGACAAAACGGACACCACCGAGCGTACCGATGCCCGCCGACCCGATGCGTGTCGACAGATGGCGAGGACCTCCGGCCTCGTCCATTCTCCGCGAGGCCGGCGGTGGCCGCGGAGTTTCTGCGGTGCCGCACGCGCAGCCGCAGACCGTCATCGGTCACCCTGGGTGGGTGACCGGTCGACACGCGGTACGAATTCAACCTTCGCAGAACTCCCACCTTGTGGCCGAGCTCCGCTGGGAGTGGGCGTACGAAGATGATCGCTCCGTAGGGCCGTGGCTTGGCGATACCGCCTTCGCCGCCGCAGTTGCGAGTTGGTTGGACGATGGGCGACGAACGGTCTGGACCGCGGGCATGGACGACATGACCGTGGGAATGGTGTGCTTGACCGAACACGCCCGGATGCCGAGTCCCCGACAGGGCGCCGGCGGACGATGGGGTTATCTCGGTCATCTGTACGTCCGCCCGGCGTTCCGCGGTTCCGGGATCGGACGTGAGCTGGTCCGGCATACCGTCGCGACCGCGGACGGCCGTGGATACGCGAAGGTGGTGCTCAACCCGACCGAAGCATCGACAGACCTGTACAAGCAAAGCGGTTTCACAGCCGAGAACGACCTCTTGGTCCGCCGCCCGTGATCGACTACCGCGGCGCGTGACCGGCCGCCGCGAGCCGCGAACTCTACGATGGCGGCGTGTTCTTCTTGTTCGGATATGGCCGTAGGCAGAAGCATCTCGGTGCGGGTCAGACCCGCACCTGTCCCCGCTGCCACAACACCACCCAGTGGGCGCGGATGCGTGAATACAGCCAGTTCAGCGTGTTCTTCATCCCGATCGCCCGGTGGAATCGGCGCAACTTCGAGGCCTGCGGCATCTGCGGCGCGGCGCTGGCGGCCTGATCGCCGTCCGGGGTGAGTGAGGTGGACACTCCTCCCTCGCCCCTTCTGCGCCGCCGGTTTGCCGGTCCGGAAACTGGTTACCCTCGAAGGGTGTCCGTCTCTCCCGATACTCCCGCCCGCACGAGTGCTGCGATCACCGGCTTCGAGCGCACCTTCGTCGACGAGCTGACGCCCTTCACCGTGCCGTGGCAGGGTGCCGAGACGCCTGACCCCCGACTGCTCGTCGTCAACGAGTCACTCGCCGACGACCTGGGCCTCGACATCGCGGCACTGACATCCGACGACGGTGTCGCACTTCTGTCGGGTGCGGCCGCGCCCGCCGATGCCGTCCCTGTCGCCACCGCGTACTCGGGGCATCAATTCGGCGGGTACACACCGCTTCTCGGGGACGGCCGGGCGTTGCTGCTCGGGGAGCTGATCGACCGCGGCGGTCGACGAGTCGACCTACAGCTCAAGGGTTCCGGGCGTACTCCGTTCTCCCGAGGTGGCGACGGATTCGCGGTGGTCGGGCCGATGCTGCGCGAGTATCTGATCAGCGAGGCCATGCACGCCCTGGGGATCCCGACCACGCGTTCGCTGTCGGTCGTGGCCACGGGGCGAGACATCCAGCGCACCGGGGCCGAGCCCGGCGCGGTGTTGGCGCGGATCGCCGCCAGCCATCTTCGTGTCGGCACCTTCGAGTACGCAATCCGGAACACCGACCTGACGCAACAACTCGCCGACTACGCGATCAGCCGTCACTACCCGGAGCTCGCGAAAGCGTCGGAGGCCGGCGACGGTAACCGGTATCTCGCGTTCTTCGAAGCCGTACTCGAACGTCAGGCCGCACTGGTGGCCCAGTGGATGCTGGTGGGGTTCGTGCACGGTGTGATGAACACCGACAACACGACGATCTCGGGTGAGACCATCGACTACGGGCCCTGCGCGTTCCTCGACTCCTTCGACCCGTCGGCGGTGTTCAGCTCGATCGACCACGCGGGCCGATACGCATACGGAAATCAGCCCGCCGTCCTGAAGTGGAATCTGGCGCGGTTCGCCGAAACCCTGCTCAGGCTCATGGCCCCGACACCCGATGAGGCGATCGCTGCGGCGTCGGACGTGCTCGCCACCTACGAGGCGCGGTACGAACACCATTTCGCCACCGGCATGGCGTCGAAAATCGCTCTGACAGAATCGCTTTCCGAACCCGAACTGGTCGCCGACCTGTTGACCCTGATGCGTGATCATCGCGCGGACTGGACAGGCACCTTCCGGGCACTGGCCGACGAACTCCGCGGAGATCAGGTCCCGATCATCAGCCTCATGCCGCGCGAGCAGATCGGTCCGTGGCTGGAACGATGGCGCCGTGAACTCGCCCGTCTCGGTCGCGAGCCGGCTGCGGTCGCCGAGACGATGGATACCGTGAACCCGGTGTACATCCCGCGCAACCATCAGGTCGACGCCGCTTTGCGCGCCGCGACCGACGGCGATCTGGAACCGTTCACGCGGCTGATGGATCCCGTCACGCATCCGTTCGAACGCCGCACCGAATGGGCTCACTACGCGGCGCCGGCCCCGCAGGCGTTCAGCGACAGCTTCCAGACCTTCTGCGGCACCTGAGCGAGACGACGTCGGTGGGCCCACGGTGACCTCGAGCCAGGACGACGAGTCGCGGGATGCGCTGCTCGCAGAACGGGAACGAACCGCCGCGCTGATCGAATCGTTGTCGTCCCGGCTGGCCGCGGTGCTCGAGGCGACGAGCGACGCGGCGGCCGACGACGAGCACGACCCGGAGGGTTCGACTCTCGCGGTGGAACGCGGCCATCTGGTTGCGCAGCTGGAACGGTCGCGAGTCCGGCTCGACGAGATCGGTGCCGCCCTGGACCGGGTCGGCGCGGGTGCCTACGGCCGGTGCGAGGACTGTGGCGAACCCATCGGTGCCGAGCGCCTCGAAGTCCTGCCGGCCACCCGGCAGTGTGTGCGGTGCGCCGCTCGGAATCAGTCGCGACGATGGTGACCCGGAGTCGCAGCGTTGTCCGGTCCACCCGTACTCCAGAGTGCATCCGGTCCTCTTCCGCCTCCGGTTGTCGTCTCGGCTGATTGACTCTGCCCCAAGATGTTTGATGCACCCGACACGCCGCGACATCGAACTCCGTGGTCCGTCCCGGCTTCTGATCGGCTAGTCCACCTGTGCCGCGGTTCAGCAGGAATTCGCGTCTGGTTTCCCGCCGACGTATGCGCGTATCGCCATACGCGGGTAGACCGGAGGGCGGGAGAGCACGCAAACGACTCGAACCGAGAGGTGTCCGGCATGAAAGCCATCCAGATCGTCAAGCCAGGAAGTCCGCCCGAGCTCCGCGAGGTCGACAAGCCGACACCCGGCCCCGGCCAGGTGTTGTTGAAGGTGACTGCCGCCGGTGCGTGCCATTCCGACGATTTCGTGCTCAACATGCCCGCCGAGGGTTTTCCCTATCCGTTACCCATGACGCTCGGGCACGAGGGAGCCGGTGTGGTCGCCGAGATCGGCAGTGGTGTGACGTCGCTGACCGAGGGAACCGCGGTGGCGGTCTACGGCCCCTGGGGTTGCGGGACCTGTCACTTCTGCTCACGTGGGTTCGAGAACTACTGCAGTCGTGCGGCCGAACTCGGCATCACTCCACCCGGGCTCGGCAACGAAGGTGCGATGGCCGACTACATGATCGTCGACGACGCCCGGCACCTCGTTCCGCTCGGCGACCTCGACCCGATCGCAGCGGTGCCGCTCACCGACGCGGGGCTCACGCCGTATCACGCGATCAAACCGTCGCTGCCGAAGCTCGTCGGCGGCACCACGGCCGTCGTCATCGGTGCGGGCGGATTGGGGCACATCGGGATTCAGCTGTTGCGCCATCTGACCCCGGCGCGCATCATCGCCCTCGACCTCAGCGAGGACAAGCTTGCGTTCGCACGCGAGGTGGGCGCCCACGAGACCGTTCTCAGCGATGCCGACGCCGTGGCGAATGTCCGGAAGATCACCGGAAACGACGGCGCCACCGCGGTATTCGACTTCGTCGGCTTGCAGCCGACCATCGACACCGCGATGGGAATCGTCGGCACATTGGGCGACGTCGTGATCGTCGGCATCGGCGACGGTGTCGCCGCGGCGAAGGTCGGCTTCTTCACCCAGCCCTACGAGGTGTCGGTCCGGGCGCCGTACTGGGGCGCGCGGCACGAACTGATCGAGGTCCTCGACCTCGCACGCGACGGTGTCCTGGAGGTCGCCGTCGAGAAGTTCTCCCTCGACGACGGGCTCGAGGCCTACCGGCGGTTGGCCTCGAACGAACTGCGTGGCCGGGCGGTCGTCGTCCCCGATTGACCTCGGAGCTGTTACCCGGGCTGTCATGCGGAGTCCCGTTGCGGCACCGCGGCCTCGCAACCTACGGTACCGTAACTTAGGTGAAGGTCGAGCTGTCCGAGGCACAGGCGGTATACGAGCACTACCTGACCCATCAGCAGGACCGGGCCCGGGCGCGAATGATGTACGCCGTGCTGGCCGCCCGCATCAGGCCGGTAGTCCGCTTCCGGTCGCGGGACCGGCTCGCGGACCTCGTCCGCGCTGGTGTGCCGCTGCTCATCGCGGCAAACCACGTCTCCGAACGGGACCCACTGGTACTGGCAGCGGCGGGCTTCCGGTCACCGCTGCGGCGCCGGATAGGCAGCCTGCGTGTCCTCGCGAAGGACGAGCTGTTCCAAGACGCGGAGCAGCGGAAGAAGATCGACACTCTGGGCGGGATCCCGGTGTTTCGCAGCAAGGACCACGGAGTGCGAGCTGCGGCCGACGCCGGGCGTCAGATGATCGCCGTCTGCGTCGAACGAATGGCGCGCGGGGACAGCATCGCGGTGTTTCCGGAGGGGACCTGCAACGAGGGCGACCCGACGGAGGTTCAGCGGCTCGGCACCGGGATCGGCCACATCGCCCATCGAGCCCTGCGTGACGGTGTCGGACTGTGGTTGGTCTCCGCCGGGATCGCCTACCCGGCCGGTGGTGGCCGGCCCGTTGTCGCTCTGGGCGAACCGGTGGACCTCGGCGCCCATCGAGACGACACACCCGCCGCCGTGACCCGGTGGATCCAGCGAGATCTGCAGGGCGCGGTCGACGACGCCTGCGGCCACGTGCGCTGACCCCACAGGTGACGGGTGCGCCGACGTCGGCCGGGTTTGGCTTGCGCGTTCGCCGGTTAAGCGTAGGGGATGAAACGAGATGACGCCGCTGAACGAGCTGACAAGGAACCCGCCTCAGCTGAACCGGACGTTCGCGACGACCCCGGATCCGCCGACCCCGATGACCCGCGCAAGCCGGACTCCCCCACGGACCTGACCAAGCCGTCGCTCCTTTTCGTGCTGAAGAAGACCGCGCGGGAGTTCTCGCGCGATCAGTGCACCGATCTGGCAGCGGCGCTCACCTACTACTCCGTGCTCTCACTGTTCCCGGCGCTCCTCGCGCTGGTCTCGCTGCTCGGTGTGTTCGGTCAGGGCGAGAAGACGACCGACGCCGTCCTGCAGATGGTCGACGACCTCGGACCGTCGTCGGCCGTGGACACGTTGCGGGGCCCCGTCGAACAACTCGTGGCCGCCCCCAGCGCCGGTTTCGCCCTCGTACTCGGTCTGCTCGGCGCGCTCTGGTCCGCGTCGGGTTACGTGGGGGCGTTCGGACGCGCGATGAACCGGATGTACGAGATCGACGAAGGCCGTCCCCTCTGGAAGCTGCGGCCGATCATGCTGCTCGTCACGCTTGTAGCACTCGTCCTTGCCGCCGCAGTGGCACTCATGCTGGCGGTCAGCGGACCGATCGCGAAATCGATCGGAGACGCCATCGGTTTCGGCGAGACCGCGCTCACCGTGTGGAACATCGTCCGTTGGCCCATCCTCCTCCTGTTCGTGATCTTGATCGTCGCCATCCTGTACTGGGCCACCCCGAACGTGCAGCAGCCGAAGTTCCGGTGGATCAGCGCCGGAGCGGTGCTGGCCATCGTCACCTGGATCGTCGCGTCGGCGGCATTTGCGCTGTACGTCTCGAACTTCGGCAGCTACAACAAGACCTACGGCGCACTCGCGGGGGTCATCGTCTTTTTGCTGTGGCTGTGGCTGACGAACCTCGCGCTGCTGTTCGGGGCCGAGTTCGACTCCGAACTCGAACGTGGCCGACAGCTACAGGCGGGGATGCCGGCCGAAGAGCACCTGCAACTGCCGCCTCGGGACACCACGGCGTCGGACAAGAACGACGAGAAGGACCAGAAGTACATCGAACAGGCTCGGGCCCTTCGTAACTCGCAGGGGAAGTGAGCGACCGGCCGGCACCCCCGTAACGTCAGTGGAACCGGCCGGGCACCAGTTCGGTCGATCGGCGGAAGGAACGTGGCGCGATGAGCCGCAATCAAGTGACCGGCGCGGTCGACCGCGCCACCGACAGCCCGTGGTTCGAACGCTTGGCGCGTGCCGGCCACGCGGTCAGCGGCCTGCTCCATCTGCTGATCGCCTACATCATCCTGCGCCTCGCGTTCGGTGGGGGCGGGAACGCCGACCAGTCGGGTGCGTTGGGGATCTTCGCCGACTCGTCCGGCGGCCGCGTCGTCCTGTGGGTGGCCGCGGTCGCGTTCGCAGCACTCGCGCTGTGGCGACTCGCCGAGGCCGTCGTCGGACCCCACGCCACCGAACCGGGCGAGGACAGTGATGGCGCCGAGCAGTGGTTCGATCGCGGAAAAGCGTTGTCGCTCGCCGTGGTCTACGTCGGGTTCGCTTGGTCGGCAATACGTTTCGCGACTGGCCAGGGCAAGTCGAGCGGTCAGGAGAACGCCGGACTGACAGCGCGACTCCTGCAGTCCGGTGGCGGCAAGTTCGTCCTCGTCGCGGCCGGCCTGATCATCATCGGCGTCGGCGTCTACCACGTCTACAAGGGAGCCAGCCGGTCGTTCCTCGACGATCTCAAGATCTCCGACGACAAGGCGGCGACAATCGCGGGCGTGATCGGTTACTGCGGCAAGGGTGTCGTTCTGGCCGGCACCGGCATCCTGGTCATCGTGGCTGTTGCGACTGCCGATCCGTCGAAGGCCACGGGGATCGACGGAGCGGTCAAGACACTGGCCGGCCTGCCCGCCGGGCAGGTGCTGATGATCCTGGCCGCGGTGGGTATCGCCGCCTACGGCGTCTACTGCTACTGGCTGGTGCGGTTCGCGCGGATGTGACTCAGCCCGCCGTCCGGCGAGTCGTCACCGCTACCCGACCGTCGACCGCACCCGCTCCCCCGCCCGCGCGAATCGGACGTTGTCGTCGGCGACGTCACCACGGAACAACTTGCGGTCGGCGTAGTAGCTCATCGACATCACCCAGGGCTCCTCAGCTCCCTGCTTGGGCAGGGTGTCGAGGGCTCGTTGGACGTAGCCGGCCCCGAAGTCGAGCAGTGGCCGAGTCGGCATATCGGGGTCCGCGACCGCCCACACACTGTCGAATCCGTGAGAATCCATGTGCGCCAGAAGTTTGCAGAAGTACTCGCACAACAGTCCGATCTTGAGGGTCCACGACGCATTGGTGTAACCGATCGCCAGCGCGAAGTTCGGGACACCGGACAGCATCATCCCGCGGTAGACGACGGTGTCGGGAAGGGACACCGGTTCACCGTCGACGCTCAGCTCGATGCCGCCGATGATCTTGATGTTGAGCCCGGTGGCGGTGACGACGATGTCGGCCTCGAGTTCCTCCCCGCCCACCGTCCGGATGCCGTTCTCGGTGAAGGTGTCGACCCGGTCGGTGACGATCGAGGCCTCCCCGGAGCGGATGACACGGAACAGGTCGGCGTCGGGCACCACACACAGCCGCTGGTCCCACGGGTTGTACGGGGGGTTGAAATGCGTGTCCACCGGATAGTCCTCGGGCAGCTGAGATTCGTTGATCTTGCGGATCACCCGACGGGCGACCGATGGGAATCGGTGGCACAGTTCGAAGAGCACCCGCTGCTGCGCGACGTTCTTGTGTCGGGTCAATGCGTATCCGCGTTCGGTGCCGAACACTTTCTTGAGGGTGTTGGCGATGGCGTCCTCGCGGGGCAGCGGGAGGATGTAGGTCGGTGTGCGCTGGAGCATGGTCACGTGCGCGGCCTGTTCCGCCATCGCGGGAAGCAGCGTGACCGCCGTGGCGCCGCTGCCGATGACCACGATGCGCTTGCCCGTGTAATCGAGGTCCTCGGGCCAGTGCTGCGGATGCACGATCTCGCCACGGAACGTCCTGGTGCCGGCGAACTCCGGCGCGAACCCCGCGTCGTAGTCGTAGTAACCCGAGCCACAGAAGATCCATCGCGCACTGATCTGGCTTCGCGTTCCGGTGTCGGTGTGTTCGACGTCGACCGTCCACCGCGCGGTGTCCGACGACCACGCGGCCGCCACCACCCGATGCGCATACCGGACCAGCGGAGCGAGATCGTTCTCGTCGATCGTCTCGTGGAGGTAATCGAGGATTCGCGGGGCGTCGGCGATCGCCTGTCGATCGGTCCAGGGCTTGAAGTCGTACCCGAAGGTGTGCAGGTCCGAGTCGGACCGAATCCCCGGGTAGCGGAACAGGTCCCACGTACCGCCGGCGGTATTCCGGGCCTCGAGAATCGCGATCGACTTGCCAGGGTGTTCGGTTCGCACCCAGCGGGCCGCACCGATGCCAGAGATCCCGGCACCGACGATGAGGACATCGACTTCGTCTGGGATCGTTGTCACCCGGCACTCCTTCGGTCGGTCTGTCGGTGATCGGCATCCAGGATGCCTCGCCGGTCGTTGTCGGCGCCAGACCGGGTGGCGACGCTATCCGTCGGCCCGCCGCGCGGCGTTTGCCGTAGCCGGTCGTGCAGCCGCTGCGTCGTTTGCGACCGCTGCGCCGAGCAGTTGTCCACCGCTGGTCAGCAACGCTCGACGCCACGGCGCCACGCCCTCGATCTCGATTTGGATGGACATCGACAACACGGTACGGATGAGGACGATGAGCCCGAGGATGAGCGCATCCTCGATCGACGGTTTGGACGTGATGGTGCGGATGAGATCCGCCGCGACCAGGACTTCCAGCCCCAGGAGAATGGCTGCTCCGAGTGTGTTGCGCAGTACCGAGAAGGCAGTGTTGCCACCCTCTCCCCGACGGAGCGAACGTGCGCCCAGCACGCACGCGATGATCGCTCCCACGATCATCGCGAAAGCGCCGACTGCCTCGAACCCGACCGCTACCGCTGTGAAGAGTTCCTCACCGCTCATGCGGTGGAGAGTACGGGACCGGGGCGCAGCCGGTGTCCCGTGTAGTCAGTCGTTGTCGGACTGCCGTCCGGGTAGGAACTGGCGGATTCCCTGTCTGGCTGCGTTCTTGGCGACGGCCCATGCATCGTCGTCACCCTTGACCAGCGCCTCGCCGAGGGCGAGGACCTGCTCGCGGGTCGCGTGCGGCGGGACGGGAGGCACCGTCGGGTCGCAACGCACGTCGAGCAACGCCGGTCGATCGGCGGCCAGGGCGGTGTCCCATGCGGTACCGAGACCATCCGGGTCGTCGACGTTGATCCCGACGAGTCCGATCCCCCGCGCGAAGGCCGCGTAGTCGACGTCGGGGAGTTCCTGTGAGGCGGCGAATTTCGGCGATCCTGACATCGCGCGCTGTTCCCACGTGACCTGGTTCAGGTCGTTGTTGTGCAACACCACGACGACGAGCCGCGGATCCGTCCACTGCTGCCAGTAGTGCGCCACGGTGATCATCTCGGCCAGGCCGTTCATCTGCATCGCACCGTCGCCCTCGAAGGCCACCGCGGGCCGGTCGGGGTGCGCCCACTTCGCGCCGATGGCATAGGGCACCGCCGGCCCCATCGTGGCCAGCGTCCCGGACAGCGACCCCCTCATCTCGTCGCGGAAGACGATGTGCCGTGCGTACCAGTTGGCGGCACTGCCCGAATCCGCGGTGATGATGCAATTCGACGGGGCGCGTGGCGAGAACTCGTGAAAGATGCGCATCGGATTGACCGGATCCGCGTCGGTCATCGCCTGGCCGGCCGCGTTCGTCCACCAGCGCTCGACGTCGGCTTCGACCTTGTCGCGCCACGAGCGGTCGGTCTTGGGTTCGAGCAGCGGGATGAGAGCTTGCAGCGTGGCGCGTGCGTCGCCGACGACATTGAGCTCATTCGGGTAGCGCATGCCGATCATCTCGGGTGAATGGTCGATCTGCACTCCCCTGGCCTGTCCGAACGACGGAAGGAACTGCGAGTACGGGAAATTCGATCCGACGGTCAGCAGGGTGTCGCAGCCGGTCATCAATCGATGGCTGGCCGTCGTGCCGAGCAGGCCGATGGATCCCGTGACCCACGGCAGCGTGTCGGGGAGGACATCTCGCCCGAGAAGGGCTTTCGCGCAACCGGCGCCGAGGATGTCCGCAACCGTGATGAGCTCGGGCGCACATCCCCGTGCGCCCTGGCCGACCAGCATCGCGACCCGCTCCCCGGAGTTGAGAATCTCGGCGGCACGCGAGACCGCGTCTGGGTCCGGCGCGGGAGTCGCCGACGTGACCCCGAGGCTGGACGGGACCTGCTTGAAGGCCTGCTGTGGTGGCTCGTAGGTGAGGTCGAGAACATCCGAGGGAGAGATCAGGGCCGTCGGCGCGCGTTCGGCGAGCGCGATCCGGATCGCCCGGTCGATGAGTGGATGCCGCCGGGACCACTGGTCGCGGCACATACACCGACCTCACCGGAGAATTTCGCGTACCCGACGGCTTGGAACGCGCTCATCTCCTCGTGGCGCGACTGCACGAACTGCGGATCGTCCTCCGCGCGAACCCAGGCCGACAGCAGGCCGTTGATGCCGTCGCCGGGGTAGCCGAAAACCTGCCGGACCCCCCACTTCCGAAGGCGTTGCAGCACGATGTCGGCGACGGTCTCGGACATCGGTTCTCCTCGGGACGACGTCCCGGACGGTGACGGAGACCGCCGGGCTGTCGCTCGACTACCCGGGGAGCCCGCCGACACCCGACGGGCTGGGCCGACCGAGCACTAGCCCGTGGGTCACCTCGATCCGTGCCACACGGCGTCGAACGGTGCGTTCGAGGCGAGCCGGCCGACGATGCCGTCGTGGGTGAACTGCTTGGCGGTCCGGATCGCGTCGAGGACCCCTGCGCCCTTGGTGAGTTCGGCGGTGGTGGCGGCCGCGAACACGCAGCCGGCTCCGGAGACCCGCTCGTCGCCCACCTTCGGGGCACGCAGGACGGTGACCTCGGAGCCGTCGAAGACGACGTCGATCGCCTCCTCGCCGGGGAGTCCGACCCCGCCCTTCACGACGACGACCTTCGGCCCGAGATCATGGATTCGCCGCGCCGCCTCGGCGAGGTCGTCGGTGGACGTCAGTTCGTCCATGCCGGCCAAGGTCGCGGCCTCGAACAGATTGGGGGTCACCACGGTGGCCAGCGGCAAGATCTCGGAGCGGAGGGCGTTGTCGGTGTCGAGTGCGGCGCCGGGCTCCTGGCCCTTGCAGATCAGCACCGGGTCGACGACGACGTCTCGCCACTGTCGGGAGCCGAGCGCCTGCGCGACCGTGGAGATGGTGGCCGGGGTGCCCAGCATGCCGATCTTCACGACCTCGGGTTCGTGCGCGGCTGTGGCCACCTCGATCTGATCGGCGATCACCCCGGAGTCGATCGGTACGAACCGATGGGACCACTCGTTGTTCGGGTCGAAGGACACGATGCAGGTGATGGTCCCGACACCATAGGTACCCAGCTGTGCGAAGGTGCGCAGGTCGGCCTGGATGCCCGCTCCCCCGCTGGCCTCCGAACCGGCGATCACATAAGACACCATTGACATCGACGATCTCCTCCCGAGGACTGTCCTGGATTCGGGTTCCTTTTCTACACCCCCGCGCGTGACACCGGTCTGCGCGCACCGCGCCGCCGGCGCGGTTAGTACCGCATTTGTGGGGTACCCGAACGCGCATGAGTCCAGACACGATGTGCGCGATGGTCTACCGCGGCCCCGCGGCCAAGTTCCAGCTGCAGGCGGGTCACCGATCGCCCTCAACTGGGCCATCGATGCGGTCCGCAAAGGCGGCACCGTTTCGGTCATGGGTGCGTACGGGCCGATGTTCAGCGCGGTCAAGTTCGGCGACGCCATGAACAAGGGACTCACCCCGAACATGAACCAGTGCCCGGTCAAACGGCAGTGGCCGAGACTGTTCGACCACATCCGCAACGGCTATTTCACACATTGTCACGCATCGAATTCCGCTTCGAGCACATCGCTGAGGGCTACCGCATCTTCTCCGAGGAGCTCGACGACTGCATCAAGCCAATCATCGTTGCCGACGCCGGCTGAGGAGGACCCGTGCCCGCTATCCCGCAGACCGCCCCCACGACCCCGACACCGCCGCACTGGTCGACCGCATACCCGGATGGGGCGTCGACCTGGGCCCCGCAAACCGCCCCGCGGTTCCGCGCGAACTGCCCGTCGAACCGGCCCCGGGCGTCCACTGGACCGTCCCCGAAGACCAGCCCGAGCGTCAGCCCCGCGAGCGATCGAACGAACATGCCTTTCTGCCACCGGTTTTCGGCACGTCCACGCTGCCGCGCGGGCTGTCCGGGGTGATCCGACGCTCCGCGTCCCGCTACAGCGAGGGGCGCGCGGCGCATTGGCTGATCCTGCTGGGCGCCGATCGCGTGGCGTCCATCGAGGCGCACCTCGCGTCGTTCGCGACCGGTCGGCCCCGACAACCCGGTGACCGAGACGGGCATCCGGTCCGAACTCTCCCACCACGGATGGTCGTCCCGCCGTGGCCGGAAACGCGTCGACGGCAACCACTCCCGGTTCGACCCGTTGCTGGTGGGCGGGCCGCGGGTGATCACCGGGGCCGCGGCGGGTGTCGCGGTGGGGTGGGCGCGCCCGGTTCGACGATCATGTTCATCGGCGAACAGCCCGGTGACCAGAAGGATCGTGCCGACGAACCGTTCGTCGGTCCGGCCGGCCGCTGTCGTGTGTCTGGGTGCCACGGCCGCACAGGCCTTGCTGGGCACCAACTTCCGGCTCACCCCACACCGTGGCGAGCGCTTCGATCTCGGCGCCGACGGAGACCTCGGCCCCGACCATTCCGAGTCCGTGGTGGCGACCGTGCACCCGTCGTCGATTCTCCGCGGACCCACGGATCAGCGCGAGCGGGCCTTCGACGCCTTCGTCGCCGACCTCCGCGTCGTCCGCGACCTCGCAGCATCGACCTGACTTGCGGCACCCGCTCCGGTGCGGTTTCGCTGACAAGCGTCTGGACTGGTGTCTATAGTCGGCGGCGACGGCCGGTCTCGGCGCTGCCACGACGGGCTGCCCGTACCGATACCGGTGGACGGGAGAACGATGGACCTGCAGGAGATCAGCGACCGGTTCGGCATCGCGGACACGTTGTACCGGTACTCACGAGCGGTCGACACCAAGGACTGGGAACTCTGGCGCTCGGTGTTCACCCCGGAGGCGGTGGTCGACTACTCGTCGACGCCCTACGGTCAGGCGGGCACTCGGGACGAGATCGCCGCGTGGCTGGAGGAGAGTTTCGCGTTCGTGTCGGTGAGTCAGCACTTCATCACCAACATCGAGTACACGTTCGACGGAGAACGGGCCGACGTGCGCGCCATGTTCTACAACCCGATGCGTTTCGTCGGCATGCCCGAACTCAGCACCTGCGGCGGCAACTACCACCATTCGATGGTCCGGACCGCGGATGGCTGGAAGAGCGCGGGCCTCCTGGAGGAGTGCCTGTGGTTCGAGAATTCGCCGGCGGGCGCGAACGACAGCTGACGGGCAGACCTGAACTCGACCGCCAGACTTCGATCAAGGTCTGGCTGTCGGATTCAGGTCTGGTGGTCTGGGTTCGGTCTCGGCCAAACGTGCCGTTATCGAATCGTGGCCACGGAGAACGATCCGGCACCGACCGCGCCGAGGCGACGGCGCCGAGCGGCTTCGCTCCATAGCCTGGGAGGAACACCCCAGAGCGGAGGAGTCAGGTGGACGAGTCGCGAACCTGTCTGGTCACCGGAGCGACCGGTTACGTCGGCGGCCGATTGGCGCCCCGGCTGTTGGCACGCGGGCACCGTGTGCGCGCACTGGCGCGGACACCGGAGAAGCTCGCCGACGCACCGTGGTTGTCTGATCCGACGGCCGAGGTGATTCGGGGTGATCTGTCGGATCGCGATTCGCTGGTCAAGGCCTTCGCGGGTGTGGATGTCGTCTACCACCTGGTCCACTCGATGAGCACCGACGCGGACTTCGCGGCCGAAGAGCGGCGTGCCGCGGAGAATGTGGTGGCCGCGGCTCAGCAGAACGGCGTGTCGCGCATCGTCTACCTCGGCGGTCTCCATCCGTCGGGCACCGACCTGTCCGAACATCTGGCCTCACGCGCCGAGGTCGGCGACATCCTCATCGACTCACCGATCGAGACCATCGCGTTGCAGGCCGGGACGCTGATCGGCTCGGGGTCGGCCTCGTTCGAACTCATCCGGCACCTCACCGAGCGACTGCCCGCGATGACGACGCCGCGGTGGGTGCACAACAAGATCCAACCGATCGCGGTCGACGACGCCCTGCACTACCTTGTGGAAGCCGCCACCGCCGCCGTCCCGTCGTCGAGGACCTGGGACATCGGCGGTCCCGACGTCCTCGAGTACGGCGACATGATGCAGGTGTATGCCGAGGTCGCGGGTCTTCGCCCCCGAGTCATGGTGGTGCTGCCGTATCTCACGCCGGCGCTGGCGAGCCGCTGGGTCCGGTTCGTCACGCCGATTCGCGGCAAGATCGCTCGACCGCTGATCGAGTCCCTCGAATGCGACGCCGTCTGTCGCGACCGGGCCGTCGACGCGATCATCGATCGTCCGGAAGGGGGGTTGACCTCCTACTCGGAGGCGGTTGCCCACACGCTCGAACGCTCGGCGCGCGGCGATGGCCGTGCCTCGTGGGCCAACGCGTCCGTAGACGTGTCGCCGGCCGAACCTCTTCCGACCGATCCACAGTGGGCCGGTGAGGAGATGTTCGAATCGGAGACCCGGGTCAGTGAGCGCGCGAGTAGTGCGACGGTCTGGGAGCGGCTCGAGCGGGATGCGCGGCACCGCGGTGAGATCGTGCTCGCGCAACGACCGGATCGAGTTCGTATTCGTCTGCGCGACAACCGGTTCGGCAGATCGTATCGCGAGTACCGCCTCCAGGATGCGGACGACGCGGACGGGTCGGTGACGGTCACGACCACCGACCGCTACTTCCCGCGCGGGCTGGCGGGGCTGGCCTATTGGCGTCTGGGAACACCCTTCCGCGCCCTCGGCATCCCGGGTTTCGATCCGTTCCGGTGAACATCCGATCCGATGACGTGTCCCGAATCGTCTCGTGCTCGGGTTAAAGTCGGCACGACCGTGGTACCCCCGGTGAACGACTCGTTCAACGGAACGGGGAACAGGCACGGTCCGGCGAGGAGAAGGATGATCGGGTGTCGTTGACTGAGCGGGTCGACCGTTTTCAGCGGCGTCATCCGGCGACCGGCTTTCCGCTTGCCGTCATCTACAAGTTCGTCGACGATCAGGGCGCCTATCTGGCCGCGCTCTGTGCCTACTACGCGTTCATCTCGTTGTTCCCACTGTTGCTGCTGTTCGCGACCGTGCTGGGGATCGTCCTGGCCGACAACCCCGACCTCCAAGACCGCATCCTGGACTCGGCGATGAGCCAGATCCCGGTGATCGGTGGGCAGTTGGGCGAACCCGAGAAGCTCAGCGGCGGGGCCACCGCCATCATCATCGGGGTTGTCGTGTCGCTGTATGGCGGCCTCGGAGTGGCCGTCGCCGCCCAGAACGCGATGAACACGATCTGGGCAGTGCCGCGCAACGAGCGTCCCGACCCGATCTTCGCCCGTTTGCGTGGCCTTCTGTTGTTGTCCACGATCGGTGTTGCGGTCATCGGCCTGACCGTCGTCAACGGCGTCTCGGCCGCCTTCGAACTCGGCATCGTCGGACGCTGGCTGGCGATCCTCGGATCGGTGGCGTTGAGCACGCTGGTCTTCACCGTGGCTTTTCGGATCGGCACGGCCCGCGACGTGTCGATCCGGGACGTACTGCCGGGCGCCTTCGGGGCGGCGGTCTGCTGGCAGATCATCCAGACCTTCGGCGCGGTCTATGTGCAGCACGTCATCGGTAACGCCAGCTCCACCAACGGCGTCTTCGCAATCGTGCTGGGCCTGCTCGCCTTCCTCTACGTGTCGTCGATCGTGATCGTCATCTGTCTCGAGACCAACGCGGTTCGCGTCGACCGGCTCTATCCACGTTCGCTGCTCACCCCGTTCACCGACAACGTCAGTCTGACGAAGGGCGACGAGGCGGCGTACTCGGCGCAGGTTCTCGCGCAGCGCAACAAGGGTTTTCAGGAGATCGACGTCTCCTTCGACAATCCGCGTGACGTCGAGTCCGGCGCTGAGGCGGGCCCGCGCTCCCCCGGTCCAGAACGCGGCTGACCGTCGGCGCTCGCGGCGCGACATCAGCGAAGCCGGAACTCAGTGCATCGCGCCCAGTTCGACGAGCAGCACACCGACGATGATCACCCCGATGCCGGCGACCATGCGTCGGTTGAGGCGTTCGCGGAACAGGAAGTGCGCGGCAACGGCCGTGGCTGCGACCCCGGCCGCCGCCCAGATGCCGTACGCCACACCGAGGGGTACGCCGTGCCGCAGCCCGAGGGTCAACGCGACGAATGCCGTCAAATACCCGAGGACGACGACTCCGTAGAAGGCCGGTCGACCGGTCGCGGCGGCACGCAGCGCGAGGGTCCCGGTGACCTCGGCGACGATGGCAGCGACGATGAAGACATATCCCACGGTCAGACCCCCGAAGCGGCGGAGTCGGTGCCCTCGTCGACGGGTGGCCGGTGGCCGGTCTCGACGAGGAGAACCCCGATCATGATGCACACGATGCCGATTCCCATCAGGAATCCGAAGGGCTCGTCGAAGATCCAGGTCGCCAGTACCGCGGTGAGTGCGACGCCCGACGCCGACCAGATGCCGTAGGCCACGCCGATGCCCATGCCGCGCTTCAGGACTGCGGCCAGGAGTATGAACGCGAACGTGTAACCGACGGCGACCACCGCGTACAGCATCGGTTCGGTCTGTGAACCCTTGAGTGACAACGTCGCCGCGACCTCCGAGGCGATCGCCGCGATCAGCATCAGCCAGGTCATATCTCTCATTCCACTCGACGCCCTGCTGGGACTGTAGGCGAGGACCGCGGACGGCGAACGCCCCGGTCCGCAGGGTGGGCGGACCGGGGCGCATGAACCGGGCTCCGGGAGCGGAGCGAATGGGTCAGCGCGAGGTGCCGACCAAGTCGCGCGACCGGGTGTCGTCGGCGGCGAGCCAGCGCAGCTTCGACCCCAGCACGGCGTCCACGCTGAAACGTCCGGCGCCGATCACGGCCAGCAGCAGTGCGCCGGCACCGAGGGCGAGCACGAACTCGTAACCACCGTCGGAGACCCAGATGCCGTTGTCGACGTGGGCGATGAACAGCGCGCCGATCATGTCCAGCGTGAACAGGGCGGCGACGATCGGGGTCAACAGCCCGACGATCAGGGCGATGCCACCGAGGATTTCGAGCCACGTGACGACGAACGCCGAGAAGGACGCGGCCGGAACACCCATCATGTCGAACCCGGTCTGCGGTCCGGTCCAGCCGTTCTGCTGGAACTTCTGCAGGCCGTGAGCCAAGAAGATGACGCCGAGTGCGACGCGTCCGATGAGGATGCCCGCGTTGCGGACGATGGGGTTGGTCATGACTGAGCCGCCTCACTAGATGATTGTGACTTGAAGTATCAAGTGAAGGCTAGGTGCTGACACTTGATGCGTCAACCTGATCACGGACGTGTTCACTTCGTATACACTGCGCAGATGTCCACTGCCCCAGAGCCGAACTGGCTCGACGACGAGGAAATGGACGCCTGGATCCAGGTGGCAACCGCGCTCGCCCGTCTCCCCCACGCCCTCGACGCCCAGCTTCTCCGTGACGCCCAGATCACCCACTTCGAGTACGAGGTGATGGCAGCGCTGTCCGAGGCCCCTGACCGCACCCTGCGTATGAGCCAGCTCGCCGAACTGTCCTACGGTTCGCTGTCCCGGCTCTCGCATGTGGTCGGCAGACTCGAGAAGCGGGGATGGGTTCGGCGCCATCCGTGCCCCGAGAACGGGCGATTCACGAATGCCGTTCTCACCGAGTCGGGTTGGGAGAAAGTGGTGGCCACCGCTCCCGGGTATGTGACCAACGTGCGTGAGCTCGTCATCGACCGCCTCACGCGTGCGCAGCTTCGCCAGGTATCCGCGATCGGGAGGCGGATCAACACTCGTGGCACCGGTTCGACATAGTCCCCCGGAGCCAGACGGTCAGCGCGGATCGAGTCCGAGTTCTTGTGTGCCGAGCACGTTGAGCAATTCGATCTTTCCCGCTGCGTCCGTTCGCGGCGCTGCCGTCAGCACGAGCAACACCTGGGTTTCGTCCTCGGTGAAGAGCGCCTGACAGTCGACCTCGATCGCGCCGACCTCGGGATGGATCAGGATCTTGTGGTCCTCGAAGCGTCGGCTCACGATGTGGGTGTCCCAGAGTGTGGCGAACTCGCTGCTGCGGCGTCGAAGCTCTGTGACCATTGCTCCGGCACGGGAATCGGCGCCCATGACGCCGTAAGCGGCACGGAGCGAGGCGACCTGCGCACGGCTCTGCCGCTCGTGATCGTCCGCCGGGTAGCGGCCGCGTTCCTCGTCGGGGTACACGAACCACCGGTAGATGGCACTGCGGTCCATTCCGACGAGATGGTCGATGTCACCGAACAGCGCTCGCGCGCAATGATTCTGCACCAAGGTCTCCCCCAGTGCCGAGAGGATGAGGGCGGGGGTGTCGGTGAGTCGGTCGAGTACCCGCAGGAGTCCGGGCGCGATGTGGTCCGAGGCCGCCATCCGGTCCGGCGCGCTGTGTCCGGCGACCCGGAACAGGTAGTCCCGCTCATCGGCCGTGAGGCGGAGTGCGCGAGCGAGCGCCGCCAGCATCTGGGTGCTCGGTTGTGGGCCGCGTCGTTGTTCGAGTCGAGTGTAGTAGTCGGTCGACATCGTGGCGAGCTGCGCCACCTCTTCGCGTCGAAGACCCGTCGTGCGTCGCCGGGCGCCGCCCGGCAGACCGACATCCGATGGTTGCAGACTGTTGCGTCGGCTCACGAGGAACCCGGCCAGCGCATCACGATCCATCAGGCCAGTATCACGGCGTCGGTACCGCGTTGCCAGGGATCGGCGATCCCCCGATGGTTGCGCTCTGGATGACTCGCCCGCCGGATCCGAGACTCGATGACATGAACCTCACCGGAAACACCATCTTCATCCCCGGAGCGACCAGCGGGATCGGCTTGGCACTTGCGACCCGTCTGCACGACACGGGCAACACCGTCATCGTCGGCGGGCGGCGCACCGAACTCCTCGACCGTATCCGTTCGCAACACCCCGGGTTGCACACCGTCGCGATCGATGTCGCCGACCCGGCCAGTGTCGAGTCCGCCGCACGGAAGGTCATCGCCGAACACCCGAACCTCGACGTGCTCGTCGCGATGGCCGGCATCATGCGGGCGGAGGATTGGTCGTCCCCGGCAGGTTTCCTCGATGCCGCGGAGGCAATGGTCACCACCAATCTCCTCGGTCCGATCCGGCTGATCGGCGCGTTCATCGACCACCTGCGGTCTCGACCGTCCGCCACGATCATGACCGTGTCCTCGGGCCTGGCATTCGCCCCGCTCCGGGTGACGCCGACCTACAACGCCACGAAAGCGGCGATCCACATGCTGAGCGAATCGTTGCGCCTACAGTTCGCCGATACCGGGGTCGACGTCGTCGAACTCGTGCCGCCGGCGGTTCGCACCGACCTGCTGCCGGGTCAACGGGACAGCGACTTCGCCATGCCCCTCGACGAATTCGTCGATGAGGTCGTCCATCTCATCGGCACACAGCCCGCCGCCACCGAACTGCTCGTCGAGCGGGTGAAGTTCCTGCGGTGGGGTGAGGCGCGCGGCGACTACGTCGACGTCGTGGCGACGCTGAACGAGCAGGACCCGCACTGAGGTGGGAGGAGCGCGACCCCTTCGCTCCCGATCACCCGAGCCGGGCGATGGTATCGACGGCCGACTCCTCGACGGCGTCGCGGTATCCGCTCCCGGCCCAGAGGTTGATCCCGTCGGGGTCGTTGCTGGCGGCGCGTCGGATGCCACCGGTCAACGTGTTGACGGCCGGGTACTCGGCCACCGCGGCGTCGGAGAACCTGTCGGTGAACAGGTTTCGCAGGGCGCGTGCCGGTCGGCCGCTGAACGCCCAGGTGACCACGGTGTCGGTTCGGTCCGGATCGGCGAGAGCCGCCCCGTGCGCGGGTTTGGTGCCGGCCTCGGTGGTCCGCAACAAAACCGTACCCACCTGCACCGCAACGGGTCCCGCGGATCGGACCTCGTCGGCCCGGGCCGACGTGGAGATCCCACCCGCCGCCACGATCGGCAGCGGCACCCGGTCGGCGACCGCGCGGATCAAGTCGTCGAGCGGCTCTGTGGGAGGAGGGGTCCGGCGGTCGAAGACCGATCGATGGCCACCGGCGTCGGGACCCTGCACGCACAGCCAGTCAGCACCGGCTCGACCGGCGATCTCGGCGTCCGTGGCCGTGGTGACCGTGACCCCGACACTGCACCCGTGCCGGTGCAATTCGGCGACGACCTCGGGTGCGGGACACCCGAACGCGAAAGACACGAGCGGGATCCGCTCGTCGCACACCAGCCGGATCTTGTCGTCGAAGTGGTCATCGTCCTCGCCCAGGTCCTCGACCTCGGGAAGCGTCACGCCCAGACTTCGCGCATACGGGACGAGTTCGGCGCGGTAGCGGGCGAGGTCGTCGCGGTTCACCGGCTCCGCCTCGGGAACGAAGATGTTGACACCGAAGACCTCGGTGCCGGCCGTCCGCACGGCCGCGATGTCGGCGCGCACCTTGTCGGGAGTCTGGTACCCCGCGGCGAGCTGGCCGACACCGCCGGCCGATGCCGCGGCCACCACCAGTTCCGGGGTGCTCGGACCACCGGCCATGGGGGCGGCGACGACGCGGCTGGAGAGCTCACGCAGATCGAACATTCAGGCTTTGTCCTTCGCCGCACGGACCGCAGTGAACTGCGACAGTCGCGCCTCTGCCACCGAATCCATCTGCTCGAGCTCCATCCCCTTGGTCTCCTCGACCTTCCGGAGGACGTAGAAGAACGAGGCCGCGGCGCAGAAGGCGAAGAAGCCGTAGATGATTCCGAGTCCGACGGCTTCGGTCATCGGCGGGAACAGCATCGAGATGGTGAAGTTCGCGACCCAGTTCACGGCCGTGCAGACGCCCAGGGCGACACCGCGGATGCGGTTGGGGAACATCTCCCCCAGCATCACCCACATCACCGGGCCCCACGTCGCGGCGAAGGCGACCACGAACAGGTTGGCGCCGATCAGTGCGACCACACCCCACGGGTCGGGCAGCGTGATGTTCTCGCCCTCGCCGATCTGCTGGGTGAACGCGATACACGCCATGAGCAGGCCGATGAACATGCCCACCGAACCGCCGAGCAGCAGTTTCCGCCGCCCGATGCGGTCGACGAACAGGATCGCCACGAAGGTCATGACGACGTTGATGACGGCGGTGATCACCGATGTCTTGAACGAGTCGGCCTCGGAGAAGCCGACGGACTGCCACAGCGTCGTCGAGTAGTAGAAGATCGCGTTGATACCGACGAACTGCTGGAAGACTGCCAGCCAGATGCCGACCCAGACGAGCGGGTGCAGCCCGAATGACGGTCCGGCGATGTCCCTGATCGACGACTTCGCCTCGCGCTTGACCGTCAGCTTGATCTCTTTGACCCGCTCGAGGGGGTTCTCCTCGCCCGTCACCTCCTGCAGGATCCGGGCCGCCTCGGCATCACGGTTGCGGCCCACCAGGTATCGCGGCGACTCCGGGATCAGCAGCGCCAGCACACCGTAGACGACGGCGGGCACGACACCGACGAGGAACATCCACCGCCACGCCTCGAGGCCCCACCAGAAGTCGTTCGACGCGCTGCCGGCGCTGTCGGCGAGCAGGGCGTCGGAGAGGAGTGCCGCGAAGATGCCCATCGTGATCGCCAACTGCTGCAGAGACCCCAGGGCGCCGCGGAAGCGGGCCGGAGCGATCTCGGCGATGTATGCGGGAGCGATCACCGATGCGATACCGATGCCGATACCGCCGAGCACACGCCACAAGAGCAGGTCCGGGATGGTCTGTGTGAAACCGGTGCCGATCGAGTTGATGATGAAAAGCGCGGAGCCGAGCAGCATCACGCGCTTGCGGCCCCACACGTCGGCCAATCGGCCCGCGAACCATGCGCCGAGCGCACAGCCGAGCAACGCGATCGCGACGGCGAAGCCGGTCATCAGCTTGCCGAGGGCGAAGTCCGCTTCGATCGAGTCGACGGCGCCGTTGACGACCGAGCTGTCGAAACCGAACAGGAAGCCACCGACCGCCGCGGCGACCGTGACACCGATGACCTTCGCCGTGTGTTGCTCGGCGACTTGCCGCTCCGCGTCGGTCATGACGCCGTCCAGAGCGTTGCAGGAGTCCACCGCAGAATGTGTGTCATGTCCGTGACCTCGCTGTCCGGTTGCATGGACGCCGGGTAATCGACGTGGCGATCAATCTACTCGCGTGCATCGCCGAGTCTGACGGTAACGGACACAGTCGCATGCATAGCGCAGATACGCCCCACGGTATGGCGTGGGACGCCTCGGTGACAGTGTTGGTCTGGCGCGGACAGGTCAGCCGGTCTCCCAGACACCGGGATTCGCCCGGATCCGGACTCCGGACCCGATCACGTCGGCCAGCGGGGCGGGACGCCCGAAGTGATAGCCCTGCGCGAGGTCGCAACCGACCTCGGCGACCGTGGCGGCCTGCGACTCCGTCTCCACTCCCTCGGCGACCACCCGCATCCCGGCCGCGTGCGCCATGGTGACGATGCCGGCGAGGATCGATGTGGCGCTCGGGTGCTCGTCGAGAGCGTCGACGAAGGACTTCGCGGTCTTCAGGACACTGACCGGCAGGCGGTAGAACTCGCTCAACGACGACGCACCGGTCCCGAAATCGTCGAGCGACACGTGTGTTCCGAGTTCGCGCACGTTGCGCAACAGGGTGAGCAGGTCTCCGTCGAGCGGGTCCAGTGCACTCTCGGTGATCTCCAGGCAGAACGCGGCGGGGTCCATGCCCGAGCGGGTGATCGTGTCCCGGAGCCGGTCGGGGAACTGGCCATTGGTGAGCTCCCGTCGGGAGACGTTGACGCACAGCATCACCCGACGGAGTTCGGCGACAGCGGCCACCTCGGCGGCCGCTGTCTCCAGCACATAGTTGCCCACCCGGTCGATGAGATTGGATCCTTCTGCGAGCGGGATGAACTCGGTGGGCGAGATCGACCCCAGTTCCGGGTGACGCCAGCGTAGAAGGCTTTCCAGGCCCACCAGGGCGCCGTCGACGGTCGACACGATCGGCTGATAGTGGATCTCGAGTTGATCGGTGTCGGTGTCGAGAACGCGCCGCAGTTCCTCTTCGATGCGCTGCCGGCGCTGCAGTTCCTCCCGATGCTGCGTCTGGAAGCGGACGTAGCGCGCACGAGAAGCCTTGCGTGCTTGATACAGCGCGATGTCGGCATCGCGCAGCAGGTCGGTGGCGGTGTAGTCGTCACCGGCCTTGACCGTCGCCACGCCGATGCTCGCCTCCACCTTGAGCGGTTCGGTGCGGGTGCTCACCGCGATCGGCTCGTACACCGTCCCCCGGATCTTGTCGATCTGCTGCTCGATCTCGTCGGCCGAACAGGCGATCCCCAGGGTGGCGACGAGAACGAATTCGTCCCCACCAATCCGGCCGACCGAGGCCTCGTCGGGCGTTGCCGCCGCCAATCGCTGTGCGACGGTGTGCAGCACCTCGTCACCCACGGCATGGCCGAGCGAATCGTTGACCAGCTTGAAATTGTCGAGATCGATGTAGAAGATCGCGACGCAGAAGGCGTTGTTTCCGTCGTCGAGTCCGGCCATGTGCGACTCGAGTTCGCGGATGATCCCCGAGCGGTTGTACAGACCGGTCAGCGGATCGTGTACGGCTTCCCACGCCAGCTGGGTGCGTTCGCGGTAACGGTCGGTGATGTCGGCGAACGACACCAGGACGACCACCTCGGCGCCGTCGTCGTCGATCGGCCGGCAACTGCACGAGAGCCAACGCTCGCCGGCGGGCGTGGTGATCGTCGCGGTCGCGTCGGTGACCGCCTCACGGGTGCGCAGGCAACGTGCGATCGGTGATTCGTCGCCGTCGAAGTCCAGCGGCAGTTCGTGGACCCGGGCACCCGGGACCGCCTCGGAACCGAGCATTGTCCCCGCGGCCGGGTTGGCGAGTTCGATGTCGCCGTCCTCGCGAACGACGATGACCGCCTGGTGCAGCGCGGCGAGGATCGTCCCCAGCCGCTCGATGAGGGGACGACGGGTGGGTTCGGCGACGATGAGGAAACCGTCATCCATCGTCGTCACCGAGGTGTGGGCGAGAAACGATCGCCCGGTGTCGGAACGGCGGTGCAACTGATCGACGGTGCCGCCCAACGACACCGCCGCGTGCGGGTCCACGTGCGCTCCGACGACGTCGTCGATATTTTGTCCGATCGCCTCGGACGCCCGCAGGCCGTACATCTGCTCAGCGGCCGGGTTCCAGGAAGTGACCGTCATGTGGTCGTCGACGGCGATCACCGCGTTGCTGACGTGATCGAGGAGCGCCGCCTGTCGTCGCAGGGCCGATTCGATCGCTTTCTGAGCTGTGATGTCCCGCAAGATCACCTGATACGCAGGCTTGTCCTGCCAGACGGTGCGCACCGACGTCACCTCCATGGGGCGGGTGACCCCGTGCGCGTCGACCATCACCACTTCTTCGGGCACGGTCGACGCGCCGGCCTCCTCCCCCATGCCGATGATCCGATCGAGCATATGTGGCAGTTCGTCGGGATGGACGAAGTCGGCGATGGACCGTCCGAGCATGGCGTCGCGTTCGTCGACGCGAGCGAACGCCAGCGCTGCCGAGTTCACGTAGACGATCAGGCCGTCTTGATGGACCGCGATGGCGTCCGGGCTCAACTCGAGGAGTAGGCGATACCGCTCGGCGACGGCGGCGTCACTGGGACGGGCCATGGGTTCGGCATCCGGCGCGACGAGTCCGGGCCGGTCATCGCCGTCAGCCCTCGGTCGTCCCACCGCGCCGCCCCCTCCGATCGTCATCCCCCCGATGCCCATCCTCCCCCACGCGGCTTCGAAATATGGGCGCTGCGTGATGCAAGTGTGCGCCAACTGGGTATTCGAGCGTCGAATACCTGCGTGAACTGGTCAAATGTCGGGTTTGCGCGGGATCCTGAGGGCGGGTCGCCCACGAGGGCTGCCGCGATGGATCTCACTCCATCGCATATCGCACAGAAAGTTCACGATCATGACGATTCAGCGCTCGACCATTTCAGGCCTGGGAGCCGTGAGTGGCTACGGATGGGGCCGCGATGCACTGTGGAACGGTCTCACGTCCGGGAAGTCGGCAGCCGCGTTGCACCACGGTTTCGGCTTCGTCGGCGGGCAGCCTTCCGAGACGCGCGAGGGCGTCGGCGAATCCGGTCGGGATGAGCCCGGGTGGATCGTGCGGGTACCCGACGGCGGCGACCCGTTCGACGGACGCACGCGCTTCTCACGCGCGATGCGTGCTGCCGCACGAGAGGCCATCGAGGACGCCATGGCTCGGGGCTGGAAGCCGGGTGTGCGGGTGGGACTCGTACACGCCTGCGTGCTCGGCGATCTCGACATGTATCCGATGGTGACCTCGGGCGTCGGCCGGTACACCGGACGGCAGTACCTCTCGGTGACCCCGTCGACGCCGGTCTCCCTGCTCATGCAGGAGTACGGATTTCGCGGACCCGCGATCAACGTGTCGGCGATGTGCACCTCGGGCTCGGCAGCGATCGTCACCGCGAAGTCGTGGCTGGACTCCGATCTCGTCGACGACGTCGTCGTGGTGGCCACCGATTTGTCGGCCAAGCCCGAGGTGGTCGCGATGTTCGTGCAACTCGGCGTGGCGATCACCGACACCGATGCGCTCAGCGCCTGCCGCCCGTTCCAGGAGGGCAGCCGCGGATTCACCTTCGGTGAGGCCGCCATCGCGTTCACGATGACGAACCGGTCCGGTGACGGATACGCCGACGTGCTGGGCGGCGCGATGTCCCATGACGCTTTCCACGTCACATCCATCGACCCGGAGCTGACCAACGTGCGGTCGTGCGTGGAGCAGGCGCTGTCGATGTCCGGTGTCGACGGCGCGAGCATCCGCTACCTCAACGCGCACGGCCCGGGGACCCGCCAGTGCGATCACGCCGAGGCCACCATCGCCGAGACCATGCTGCCCAACGCCGAGGTGTTCTCGGTGAAGCCGCTGGCCGGGCACTGTCAAGGCGCTGCCGGGGCCGTCGAACTCGCTGCTTCGCTGCTCGGATACGAGCGGGGTGAGGTACCGGCGACCCCGCGCACCGCCGACGCGATCATCCCGCAATTGCTCGACGGACGAACCGATCTGGTCAGCGGGTTGACCCTCAAGACCTCCCTCGGAATGGGCGGACACAACGCGGCGGTCGTCCTCGCGCCCAATGCGTGAATGGTGTGACGAACCGCCGACCTCGATGCGGCCCGGGCTCGCCGCTCGGGCCGCATCGAACCGGAAATGCTGCGGAATACCGCGTCGCGTCCCACAATTCAGCAATGAGCAACGAACCCGATCCTCCGGTGGGCGATTCGACGCGGACTGATCCGCCGCCGACGTCGGGCGCTCGTCGGGCACTGACCCTGTTCCTCAACTCGCCGTTCGCGGGTATGTCCCCGTGGATCCTGATGGCGCTGCTCGCCGGACCCGGTAGGTTCGAGGAAGCCGCGGCGACGGCATTCGCGCTGTCGCTGTTGCTGGTGATCGGCGGCCACAAACGGGGTTCGAGCGTCAAACTGCTCGAGGTCTTCGACGTCACGTACTTCGGTTCGATGGCGCTCATCGCGTTGTTCGCCTCCGACGGCGTCATCAACTGGCTGGAGCGGTGGGGCGGGGAGATGACGAACATCGCCCTCGTCGCGTTCGCGTTCGGCTCGATCGTGATCCGTCAGCCCTTCACGCTGCAGTACGCGCGGGAGAGCACCGAGAAGGAGTTCTGGGACAGCCCGCTGTTCATCCACATCAACTACGTCATCACCTGGGCGTGGGTCGGCGGCTTCGGCGTCGCCGCGATCTCGGGCGCATTCGGCGATCTGGTGCTCGACGACCCGAACAACTTCTGGACCGGATGGATCATCCAGATCGGCGGCACGATCTTCGCGATCGCCTTCACCGAGTTCTATCCCGACTACGCGACCTACCGGGCTGCGGTTCGTGAGGGTTGGGCCACCGACGAGAAGCCCGAGAGCATCATGCATCTGTTCGGTTGGGTGCCGATCTACGTTCTCGCGATCGGCATCTCCGGACTGGTCACCGACTCCCTCGGGACAGTTGCCGGCGTCGTCCTCATCGTCGCGGGCGTCGTCGCGATCAACGTGTTCAAGCGGATGACGGCCGCCATGGACGCACGACTGGAGGCGACGGCGGGACGACCGACACAGAGCTGACTCGGGTCGGACGCTTCGGCGCGGCCCGATCGCTCGATCGGTAGTGTCGACGGCATGAAACTCGACGGCGTAGGAATCTGGAGTTCACCGCTACGGTACGGAGACACCGGGGAGGCCGCCGAAGCGGCTGCCGAGCTCGACGACCTGGGATTCACGGCCCTCTGGATCCCCGATGTGGGGGGTCCGGTGCTCGACTCGGTCGAGAACCTGCTCGGCGCGACGCGGAAGGCCGTCGTCGCCACCGGCATCCTCAACATGTGGATGCACGAGCCGCACGATGTCGCGGCCGCGCATGTGCGCCTCACCGAGCAGTTCGGTCCTCGCTTCCTCCTGGGCCTCGGGATCAGCCACGCGCCGTTGATCGACGCCCAGGAAGCCGGTCGCTACCAGAAGCCGCTCGCGACCACCAAGGCGTTCCTCGACGGTCTGGACGACGCACCGCAGCCGGTGCCGGCCGATGCACGAGTACTGGCCGCCCTCGGGCCGAAGATGTTGCAACTCTCGGCCGACCGGACCGCCGGTGCCCACCCCTACCTGGTGACCCCGGACCACACCAAAGTCGCCCGGGAGACCCTCGGCGACGGTCCGCTGCTCGCACCGGAACAGACGGCGATCTTCGCCACCGACCGCGACGAGGCGCGCGCCGTCGGCACCAAGTGGCTGAAGGGCTACCTCGCGATGCCTAACTACGCGAACAACCTTCGACGCCTCGGGTTCTCCGAGGACGACCTGAGCTCGGTGAGCGACCGCCTGTTCGACGCTCTGATCGTCTGGGGCGACGACGCGGCGATCCTCAAGCGGATCGACGAGCATCGGTCCGCCGGCGCCGACCACGTGTGCGTCCAGGTGCTCCAAGCCGACCACCGGGGCTTCCCGCGCGAGCAGTGGCGTCGCCTCGCGGCGGCGCTGGGCTGATGCGTACGGTCCTTGCGGTGCGAGCCACCCTCTGCTCCCTCATCCGAAGGAACGACATGACCATTGCTCCCTGAGGTGCGAGGAGCGCCAGCGACGAGCCACGAAGGGCCTGGTGAGACAGGTTGCGGAGCCCTTCGTGGCTCGCTTCGCTCGCACCTCAGGGACCAGTTATTGGGCTCGCACTTCAGGGAGCAGCTGTCGGGCTCGCACATGAGTAAGGTGCGGCGTCTTCACGGGATGTCCCGCCGGCGGAAGCCGGCGAACCCCAGCGCGACGAGCAGCACCACGACGACCCCCACCCAGACCAGTCCCCACCAATCCGGCTGGGCAGCAGACACATCCGGTACGTGATGAAACGGGCTGAAGCCCAGCGCCCAGTCCGGGAGTTTAAAGCTCGGGCCCAGGATCGTGAGCACGAAAGACGCCAGGACGCCCAGCCAGATCGCGGGCCGCACGCGGGGTCGGGCGCCGATGACGGCGACGGCGATGCCGACGACCGCCCACACGGCGGGGATCGTGGCGATGGACTGGAGGAACACGTCGCCGAAGCCGAGGCCGAGATCGGCCGTGGCGGCGAAGACGCCGACGACCAGCCCGGCAATGGTCACGAGCGCGGCGGGGACAACGAGGGCGACACCGGTGACGGCGCCGAAGTACCTCGGACGGCTGACGCCGGTCGCGAGCACCGCTTCCGCGCGGTCGTCGAGCTCCTCGGTCCGGATGCGATTGACGATCTGGACCCCGGCCACGGATGCGATGATCCCGACCAGGCCGAGAATCGTTGTGACGAAGGCCGATACCAGGTCCGCGGGCGACGCCGCGCCGGAGGCGAAGATCTGGGCCATGGCGGGATTCGCGGTCAGCAGGCCGCGGACCGACCGGGTGAAGTAGCCGAAGATGACGCCGAGTCCGACGAACGCGACCGTCCACGCGACGATCGGCGCCCGGTTGAGGCGGATCGCCAGCGCCAGTGGCGAGCCGATGCGGCCCCGTGCCGGGCCCGGCCGGGCCGGTATGAGTCCCTGACCGAAATCCCGTGCACGCTGCAATGCGAAAGCCGCTGCGCCGACGACGACCGCGAACGCGACGCCGATCAGCAACGGCCACCAGTGATCGCCGGTCGCGGGTCTGGTCTCCTGAATCCATCCCAGCGGATTGACCCATGTGGTCCACGTCGGTGCGTCCACCGAGAACAGAAACCCGCGCAGCACGAACAGGACGCCGAGCAGCGACACGGCGATCGTGGTGGCGGCCCTGGCGTCGGAACCCACCTGGGCGCTGACCGCCGCGATCGCGCCGAACATCCAACCGGTGACCGTGAATCCGGCGCCGAGCAGGAACGACGACCCCCACGCCCCACCGCACAGCGACGTCGCGAGACCCGCCAGGATGCCGATGGCGATCGAGCACACGCCGGCCATGATCAACGCGGTCGACAGTCGGGCGGCACGTCCGAGCACCCCCGCGGCGAGAAGTTCGGCCTGGCCGGAGTCCTCCTGTCCCCGTGCGGCTTTCACCACGATCAAGATCGCGCCGAGCGCGGCGATGAACCCGCCGAGTGCGAGGCTGCGCCACGCGACGAATCCGTCGACCGTGGCCAGGTCGTAAGCGGGTCCGAAGATCAGCCCGAGTGCGGGATTCGAGCCGATCGTCGTGGCGAATGCGGCGCGTTCTGCGGCGTCGGGAAACAGTAACGGGTAGGCGATGACCGACGACACGGCCAGTGCGGTGGGCAAGACGATCCACGGCGCGAAGCTGCGACCTTCATGGTGCAGGGAGGCCCGTAACAGCGGCGGCGTACCGATCGTCGATGCAGTCATCGCCTCACCGTTCTCCGGCGGACACGTCGTTCTTCTCATACAGCGACAGGAACAGGCTTTCCAGTGAAGGCGGTTCGACCGTCAGCGATCGCAGGCCGCAGGCGGTCAGCGCTGACATCACCGGACCGATCTGATCCGAGTCCACGGTCGCACTCAGTCGGAGCCCGCCGGAGTCGTGGTCGTGCGAATCGATATCGTGCACCTCGGCGTTGTGCAGTTGCGCCACGAGGTCCGGGCTCGGCGCCGAATCCAGCTCGGCACGAACGGAAGTGCGGGTGTGACCCCGCAGCTCTGCCAAGGAGCCGGTCGCCACGACGGCCCCGTCGCGGATGATGCTGAGCCGGTCCGCCAGGGTCTCCGCCTCGGCGAGGATGTGACTCGACAGCAGCACGGTGGTACCGCGGGCGGTGGCCTCCCCCACGACCTCCTGGAAGACGTTCTCCATCAACGGGTCCAGGCCCGACGTCGGCTCGTCGAGGATGAGCAGCTCGACATCGGATGCCAGCGCCGCCACGATCGCGACCTTCTGCCGGTTTCCCTTGGAGTACTGCCGTCCACGTTTGGAGGTGTCGAGCTCGAACCTGGAAACCAGGTCGGCCCGGCGCCCCTCGTCGAGTCCGCCGCGCATCGAGCCGAGCAGATCGATCATCTCCCCGCCGGTCATCGTCGGCCACAACGCGACGTCGCCGGGTACGTACGCCAGCCGGCGGTGCAGCTCGACGACGTCACGCCAGGGGTCGCCGCCGAGGAGTCGGACCTCTCCCCCGTCCGCGCGCAACAGACCCAGCAGGACCCGGATCGTCGTCGACTTGCCCGCGCCATTGGGCCCGAGGAAGCCGTGGACCTCCCCTCGCGCGACCTCGAGGTCGAGTCCGCGAAGCGCCTCGAACCTACCGAACGACTTACGCAGACCCCGGACGTCGATGGCGGGCTCGGTTCTCTGCGGGTTCTCGGAACGTTCGACGCTCATGCGTACCTCCGGCTCGACACGACGTGATGATCGTTCCACAGCGACTGTTGCAGCGGAGAAGGTTTGACCGTCGTCGCCGGCGGGGCACACTGCCGCCATGGCGATCAAGAAGAACGACACCGTCCGCTGGAACACCTCTCAGGGCGAGACCGAGGGCACTGCGGAAGAGAAGCGCACCAAGGAATTCACCTTCGAGGGGCAGAAGTTCAAGGCCAGCGAGGACGAGCCGTACTGGATCGTCAAGTCGTCGAAGACGGGCTCGAAGGCCGCCCACAAGGAGTCGTCTCTGTCGAAGAAGTAGGCCGGCACACGCAGGTCCGAACACCCCTATACCTAGAACTGCTATGCTCCTAGCAGTTCTAGGTATAGGAGTGCTATGTATATCGAGAAGGACTTGGTGGCGGCGTCCGCGACCCCGCTGGTGCTGGGAATTCTCGCCGAGGGCGAGTCCTACGGGTACGCCATCCTCAAGCGGGTCAGAGTGATGTCCGGTGGTCGGATGGAGTGGACCGACGGCATGCTCTATCCCCTCCTGCACCGTTTGGAGCGCGCCGGCCACGTCGAGGCGAGCTGGGGCAAGGCCGAGACCGGGCGGCGTCGCAAGCACTACTCGATCACTGCATCGGGGTTGGCCGCGCTCGCCGAGCGGAGGTCGCAGTGGGAGGTCGTGGCCGACGCGCTCGACCAGGTGTGGCGGACGGTCGCCCTGCCGCCGGCCGCGGAGGGCCTGGCATGACCGCGGAGACCGAGCTCGAGAGCCAGATCGACCGATGGCGCGGATACGTTCTCCGACACCAAGCCATCGCCACCACCGACGCCGACGAGATGGAAGACCACCTCCGCGGGCAGATCGCCGACCTCGCCGCCGGTGGCCTCGACGACGACGAAGCGTTCCTGGTCGCCGTCAAGCGTATGGGCCGCGTCGATGCGCTGTCGCGTGAGTTCGCCCGCGAGCACTCCGACCGGTTGTGGAAGCAGCTGGTGCTGACCGCGGAACCATCCGGCGATCTGGGCCGACGACGTCATGAACTCGGAGTCGTGATCGGCCTCGTCGTCGCGGCCGCCACGACCGTCCGCGTCGCCGTCGAGGTCATGCCGGAATGGGTGCTCGTCCGCAATGCCGCGTTGCTCGTACTTCCTTTCATGGCACTGTATTTCGGTTGGAAGCGCCGCGTCTCGGCGCGAACCGCGCTCACGGTGATCGGTGCATTCGTCGTGACCGGAATCGTCGTCAACGTCTACCCGTTCGTCGACGACGGCACCACCCAGGCCATCGTCGCGATCCACGCGCCGATCGTCCTGTGGTTCCTCATGGGGGTGACCTACGTCGGTGGCCGCTGGACGTCCGGACCGCGTCGGATGGACTTCATCCGGTTCACTGGCGAATGGGTCGTGTATGCAACGCTTCTCGGCCTCGGTGCGGGAGTCCTCACCGGCCTGACCGCGGGGGCATTCGGTGCGCTCGACATCGACGTCGACACCGTGATCTCCCAGTGGCTGGCGCCCATCGCCGCGCCCGGCATCGTGCTGCTGGCGGCATGGCTGGTGGAGGCGAAGCAGAGCGTGGTCGAGAACATCGCACCGGTGTTGACGAAGGTCTTCACGCCCGTCACCGCGGTGATGCTCGTCGTGCTGCTGATCGCGATGGTGACCAGTGGCGACGTCGTGGACGTCGACCGTGAACTGTTGATCCTGGTGGACCTGATCCTCGTGGTCGTGCTCGGCTTGCTGCTGTACGCGATCTCGGCGCGCGATCCGCATCTGCGCCCGGAACTCTTCGACCGCTTGCAGCTGATTCTGGTCGTGACCGCACTCGCGGTCGACGCGGTGATGCTGACGATCATGGCGTCGCGGATCGCGGAGTTCGGGTTCACGGCCAACAAGACGGTGGCGCTCGGTCTCAATCTCGTCCTGCTGGTGAACTTGTCGTGGGCGGCGTACCTGCTCTTCGGTTTCGTCCGCCGCCGCCGCGGGTTCGATGCGACAGAGCGGTGGCAGACCGACTACCTGCCGGTGTTCGCACTCTGGGCGGCCGCGGTCGTCGTCGTGGTACCGATGCTGTTCGATTTCGCCTGACCGCACCAAAATGCCGCGCCGACTAGGCGGCGCCGGGAGCGAAGCGGGCGGGCCGAATACATGCGAGCCGCGTAGACTCCGCGACCATGGCGATCGTCAACCGAGGGTTCGTGGGGCGCCGCGACCGCGACGCGCGGCGTCTCCCTCCCGGTCAGTACACGACACTCGATTTCCCGGTCCTGTCCGCGGAGCCGACACCCGCGATCGTTCCGAATGACTGGATGCTGGCCGTGCAGTCCGCGGACCACCGGGCCGCCACGTTCACATGGGACCAGTTCCAGGAACTTCCGCACGACGACATCACCACCGACATCCACTGCGTCACGCGGTGGTCGAAATTCGACACCCGGTGGCGGGGGGTCTCGTTCGACACTTTGCTGCAGGCGCTGCCGTGGGAACCGGCCCCGTTCGTGATGGCGCACTGCCACGGCGGGTACACCACCAACGTGCCGCTCGCCGATCTCGTCGACGGCCGCGGGTGGATCGCCGACACCTATGACGGCGAACCCCTGTCCGCCGAGCACGGCGGCCCGGCTCGCCTCCTCGTGCCCCACCTGTACTTCTGGAAGAGCGCCAAATGGGTTCGGCGACTTCGTTTCATGGCCGAAGACGCGCCTGGATTCTGGGAGGAACGCGGGTACCACATGTACGGCGACCCCTGGCGCGAACAGCGCTACTCGTGACGACCTGGCATCTCACGACGGTCACCGCGGTCGTCGACCTCACTCCCACCGCGCGAGCGCTGCGCCTCGCTCTCCCCGAAGCAGTGCATGCGTTGCCCGGCCAGCACGTCGACATCCGGTTGACCGCCGAGGACGGCTACTCCACCGCGCGCGCCTACTCGCTGTCCGACGTCCGCGAGACCCGGTCGATCGAGGTGACCGTCGAACGACTCGAGGACGGTGAGGTGTCGCCCTACCTCGTCGACATGGTGGAGGTCGGCGACCCGTTGGAGATCAGCGATCCGCACGGATACTGGTTCACCTGGCCGTCCGGCGACGACCGTCCCGTCCAACTGATCGGCGGTGGCTCCGGGATCGCGCCACTCATGTCGATGATCCGCAGCCGCGAGGTCGAGGCGCCGCAGACCCCCTTCTCCCTCGTGTACTCGGTCCGCAGTCCCGAACGCGTCTACTACCGCGATGAGATCCGGCAGTTGATCGCGCACCGCCGCATGGATGTTCACCTGATCCACACCCGGGTGGCACCCGACGACGCGACGCGGCCCGCGGGACGTGTCACCGCCGACGAACTCGCCGCGCTGACCATGGATCCGGCCACTTCGCCGACCGTGTTCATCTGCGGTCCGAACCGGTTCGTCGAGAACTGCGCACAGTGGATGGTCGAGGCCGGACACGACCGCACCCGCATCCGGACCGAGCGATTCGGTGAGTGACCCCGCGACGCTTCGACGATTTTCCCAAGCAAGTGCTTGATCGGCACGTAGCGTAGCGGCATGACCTCTGTGTACGACTTCACCGCCACCGGCATCGACGGCGATCCCGTCGAACTCTCGCAGTTCCAGGGCTCTCCCCTGCTCATCGTGAACACCGCCTCGCAGTGCGGGTTCACCCCGCAGTACCGCGGTCTGGAGGCACTGCACCGGGATTACGCCGACAAGGGTCTGCGAGTGCTCGGCTTCCCGTGCGATCAGTTCGGGCACCAGGAGCCGGGCGATGAGGAGGAGATCAAGAACTTCTGCTCGCTGACCTACGACGTGACCTTCCCGATGTTCGCGAAGGTCGATGTGAACGGACCCGACGCCCACCCGCTGTTCGCGTGGTTGCGGGACCAGAAATCCGGCGTGCTCGGCGGCCGGATCAAATGGAACTTCACCAAGTTCCTCATCGGACGAGACGGGTCCGTCGTCGCGCGATACTCGCCGACGACCAAGCCGGAGAAACTCGCCGGATCCATCGAAGAACAGCTGTGATGGAGACGCCCGTGAGCACCGACAGCACCATCAGCCGAAGCGGTTCGTTCGTCCGCGTGACGATCGCCTACGTGCTGGCCTTCGCGGTCGCCGCCGCCTGGCTAGTCTGGGGTCCGGCCACCGCCTACCTCTGGCTCGACACCTTGATCGCCGATCTGCTCGCCACCCTCGTGATCTTCGCGTTCAGCCGGTTCTACGGGAATTCGAGCTTCTACGACGCCTATTGGAGCGTCGTGCCGCCCGCGCTGTTCGTCTACTGGTGGGCCGCCGGCGACGTCGGGATCGACGCTGTGCACTGCTGGGTCATCGCCGTCGTCATCGGTGCCTGGGCGATCCGTCTGACCGCGAACTGGGCGATCGGCTGGCCGGGTCTCCACCACGAGGACTGGCGGTACCCGATGCTGAAGTCCGGGGCCGGACGCGCCGAACTGCCCGTCGACCTGATGGCGATCCACGTCTTCCCCACGATCCAGGTGTTCCTCGGCATGATCCCGATCTACGTCACGGTCACTCATACCGGCGGCGTGCTCGCGTGGCTGACGGCGGTTGCGGCCGTCGTCGGACTCGCTGCGACGGCGCTCGAGTACGTCGCCGACGGGCAGCTGCGACGGTTCGCCGCACGTAAGACACCGGGCGCCGTCCTCGACACCGGCGTGTGGGCGTGGTCGAGGCACCCGAACTACTTCGGCGAGGTCCTGTTCTGGGTGTCGATGGCACTGTTCGGGCTCGCCGCCTCGCCCGGTGACTGGTGGTGGCTGTTCGTGGGCGCGGTCTTGATGCTGGCGATGTTCCTCGGCGCGAGCATCCCCATGATGGAGAAGCGCAGTCTGGAGCGGCGCCCCGGTTACCAGGACGTCATCGACCGGGTGCCGCGCTTCGTCCCCCGACCCCCGCGCTCGGCCGCACATCCGCCGGATCAGGTCACTGCGTGAGCCGACCACGCGTCGTCGTCGCCGGTCTCGGTGATTCCGGGGTGCTGACCGCGATCCATCTCGCCCGGCATGCCGACGTCGTGGGCATCTCGTCGAAGCCGGGGCTGGTCAGCGGGCAGGAACTCGGGCTGCGGATCAGCCGGCCCGATGCGTGGGCGCGCGACTACCGGATTCCGTTCGGGCGCTTTCGGAAGCTCGACGACATCCGGACCGTCCACGGCACACTGACGGGTGCCGACCTCGGTGACCGCACCGTCACCGTCGTCGACGCCAACGGCTCCGAGAGGGTCGAGCGTTTCGACGCGCTGGTCGTCTCCACCGGCGTGCGGAATGGGTTCTGGCGACATCCGGAACTGCAGTCGGAAGCCGACGTCGACGCCGAGTTGCGCTCGGCTCATGCGCGGTTCGCTGATGCCGAGACCATCGCGGTGATCGGTGGCGGTGCGGCGGCGGTGAGTGCCGCCGCCAACCTGGCGCAGACCTGGCCGGGCAAGCGAATCGACCTGTATCACCCGGGCGAACGTGCTCTGCCGCAGCATCATCCGCGGACATGGGCCATCGTCCTTGCGCGGTTGCGCCGGCTCGGCGTCGGCGTGCACGGCGGCCATCGTGCGGTCGTGCCCGACGGATTCGGCTGCGACGAGATCACTCCGGGGCCGGTGAACTTCTCGACAGGGCAGTCGCCGGTGGAGGCCGATGCAGTGCTCTGGGCCATCGGCCGGGTGAGACCGAACACGGAGTGGCTTCCGCGGGAGGTGCTCGATCCGTCGGGCTTCGTGCGCGTGACGGCCGAACTGCGCGTACCCGGTGCGGATCTCGTCTACGCGATCGGCGACGTCGCGGCGACCGACGACCTCCGCAGTTCCGCTCGGAATCGTGCCGATCGTCTGCTCGCACACAACATCCGGTCCGACCTCACCGGGCGGCCGGGCCGTGCGCGGCGCTACGCTCCCCCACGGCGGCGTTGGGGTTCGGTGCTCGGTGTCCAGGCCGACGGTCTGCAGGTGTTCGCGCCCAACGGGCGACCGTTCCGATTCCCGGCGTGGTCGGTCGACACGATCCTGCAACCGTGGATCGTCCGTCGCGGAATCTACGGCGGCATCCGGAAGCGGTGAGTGCACGGGTGCTTTTCCGGGCGGGCGGGCGGCGGTCCGCGCATACACTCGGCCCATGAGCAACGAACCGTTCTCTGCCAATCCATCCGGACAGCCGCCGACCCCGGGCGGGCCCGGACAGACGCCCTCCGGTGCGTACCCGACGGGAGCGGTGCCTCCCGCCGCGCCGCCACCGGAAGCCTCCCAGTATTCCGCCGGAGCCACGCCCGGCGTCGCGCCGACCGACTCGACGACCGATGGGACGACCCCGGTCAAGCCGACCGCCGCCGAACGCGCGAACTCCGTGGTGAAGAAGGTGGTGATCGGGCTCGTCATCGCCGCGCTGCTGGTCGTCACCTACTTCATCCTCGAGGCGTTCCTGCCGCGCTGGTGGGCCGGTCAGATCGGGCAGCGCGTCGAAGGATCGTTCAGCCGCGGCATCGGCACCGGCCTGGTTCTCGGCATCGTGTGCACCTTTTTGCCCGTGCTGTTCTTCACGTTGGCGTTCGTCAACCGCAGCCGCATGAAGAACGTCCCGACGATCATGTTCGCCGTTCTCGGCGTGCTCGTCGCGATCCCCAACCTGCTGACCCTCACGGTGGTCGCCGGCGGTGGGAACGGCGCGCATGCCGGCGAGCGCATCTTCGACGTCGAAGCGCCCGGCTTTCGCGCCGCCACCGCGTGGGGCGTGATCATCGGTGTCGTTCTGGCGATCGGCGTCGGCTACTTCATCTGGCGTTACCAGCGCCGCGGACGTCAGCTCCGCGAGATCAAACACCCACCCACAACAGATCGGAAGTAGATACATGACCGAGCAGCGGATCGTCGTGGACATCGACGACGCCGGTGTCGCCACGGCGACGCTCAACCGGGCCGACAAACACAACGCGCTCGATCCGGCGATGTTCAATGCGCTTATCGACGTGACGGGCACCCTCGCCGAGGACAACCGCGTCCGGGCTGTGGTGGTACACGGTGCGGGCAAGAGTTTCTGTTCCGGCCTGGACGTGTCGAGCCTGGGTCAGGGTGGCGGGGTGAACTCGCTGCTGGAGCGCGAACCGGGCGTGCTCGGCAACCACGCGCAGCGGGTGTCACTGGACTGGGGCCGCATCCCGGCACCGGTGATCGCGGCCATCACCGGCAACTGTTTCGGCGGTGGCCTGCAGATCGCGCTGGGCGCCGACATCCGCTATTCGACCCCCGACGCGCGCCTGTCCATCATGGAGGTCAAGTGGGGACTGGTGCCCGACATGGGCATCACCCAGACCCTCCCGCGACTCGTGTCCGCCGATGTGGCAAAGGAACTCACGTTCACCGGACGCATCGTCGACGGCGCCGAGGCCCAACGACTCGGGCTGGTCACCCGCGTCGTCGACGATCCGCTCACCGCCGCACTGGATCTCGCGCACGAGATCGCATCGAAGTCGCCGCACGCGGTCCGTGCCGCCAAGCGTCTCTACGACGAGTCGTGGGCGGGCAGGGATCCGGCCGCGGCGCTGATGCTGGAGAGCGAACTCCAGGTCGGACTGATGGGATCCCCCAATCAGATGGAGGCGGTACACGCCGGGATGGCGCGACGCGAAGCGCGCTTCGCCGACCCGGAGTGATCGGAAGCCCGTGGTGGCTCGTCGCTTTCGCTCTTGCGCCCCCTCTGCTTCCAAATCCGTGAGAACGACCTAACCCCTGCTCCCTGAGGTGCGAGGAGCGCAAGCGACCCACCCCCGCTCCCTGAGGTGCGAGGAGCGTTAGCGACGAGCCACGAAGGGCCTGGTGAGATGCGTCGCCAAACCCTTCGTGGCTCGCTTCGCTCGCACCTCAGGGAGCATAGAAATCGGACGCTCACCTCAGGGAGCATAGAAATCGGACGCTCACCTCATGGAGCGGGCGGTGATCAGTTCGACAGACCGGCGTCCTTGCTGCCGTAGGCATCTCGGAGCCGTGGCTTGACGACCTTCCCCCCGGCGTTGCGTGGGAGTTCGTCGATGATCACCAGGTCCTTGGGGTGCTTGAACCGCGCGAGGTTCTCGTTGAGGTGCGGCTCGAGATCGGCGAGGGTGAGGTCCTCGACGCCTTCGGCGAGCACGACCACGGCGACCGGCACCTCGCCCCACTTCTCATCTGCGCGACCGATGATCGCGGCCTCGGTGATGCTCGGATGGCTGAACAGGACGTTCTCGACTTCGGCGCAGTAGATGTTCTCGCCGCCCGAGATGATCATGTCCTTGGCGCGGTCGACGACGTAGAGGAAACCCTCTTCGTCCTGGCGCACCAGGTCGCCCGAGTGGAACCAGCCGCCGCGGAAGGCTTCTGCGGTCGCCTCGGGCTTGTTCCAGTAGCCGATCATCATGTTGGGTCCGCGATACACGATCTCGCCGACCCCACCGGGTTTGACGTCGTTCATCAGCGGATCGACGATGCGCGCGGTTACCGCCGGGACGACCTTGCCGATCGATCCGAGCTTGCGCAGTGCATCCTTGCCCTCGAGGATCGTCGTCACCGGTGACATCTCGGTCTGACCGAACGCGGTCATGTTGGCGGCCTCCGGGAAGGATTCGTTCATCGCGTTCAGCACGGTGTCCGACGCCGGGGCCGCGCCCCAACTCATCGTGCGCAGCTTGAGCTTCCGGGGGCGCGCCTTCTGCGCCGCACACACGGCCTGCCACTGAGCCGGGACCATGAAGACCGACGTGACGCCCTCGCGCTCCAGCGTGTCGAGCATGGTGTCGGGATCGAACGCGCCGAGCGGGTGGAGCACCGCGCGGATCCCGCGGTAGAAGATCGGTGCGAAGCCGCCGATCCCCGCGATGTGGAACAGCGGCGGCACGATCGAGGCGACGTCATCGGAACCGGACTGTGCCCCGGCCGTGGCGATCGTCGTCACCGCCTGCGCCTGGATGTTCTGATGGGTGAGCATGGCGCCCTTGGGTTTTCCGGTGGTGCCCGAGGTGTACATGATGGCGGCGACGGTGTCCTCGGGCACGTCGACCTCCGGCAGCTCCGACGCGCCCTCGGCCAGCAGGGTCTCGAAGTCGAGATGGTCGGCGTTGTCGCTGCCGTCGACGACGATGATGGTCTCGATCTGACCGGTCGACCCGGCGACCGCGTCCGCGATCGGCGCGAGGAGGGTCTCGGTGACGACGACCTTCGTACCGCTGTCGGTGACGAGGTAGGCCACCTCGGCGGGGCTCATGCGGATGTTGACCGGTACCGGGATGGCGCCGATGAGAGTGGCCCCGAGAATCGCCTCGATGTACTCGGTGCGGTTGAGCAGGGCCATCATGACCCGATCACCGAACTGGACACCCCGCCGGTGGAGTGCGGCCCCGAAGGCGCGCGACCGGTCGTCGAGTTCCTTCCAGGTCGTGTTCTTGTCGAGGTAGGTGATCGCCGTGTTGTCCGGGGTCATCATGGCGTGCCGGCGGACCTGGTTGTTCCAGTGATTGCGGCGCGAGCGGTACGGCTCGGTGGTCAGATCGTTCGTGACCTCGGCACTTGCAGTCATGACTGCCTCCATTCGTCGAGCGGGGCTCGACCCGTTGTGAAGCCCTCGGTGAGGGTCCGGCACAGTTGTGTCCCGAGTCACACATTAGGTCGTCCGTGTTGCCAGAATCAGGCATTCCCGCCGTTTGGTGACACCAGGCCGGCGCCACCCTCGACCGTGCGTCGTTTTCCGTCGGGCTCGCGACGATCCCTAAACAACCTCGCGCGCACGTCGTCGCAGATACTCTCGCGCTCGCTCGTCGCCGGTGAGCTCGGCGGCCCGCTCGAAGTGCTCACGCGCCGCGTCGGAGTGCCCGGCCCGAACCAGCAGATCTGCCTTCGCCGCGTGGAACGGGCCGAAACCCGCGGCGTCACCGCCCAACTCGTCAAGCAGGGATAGCCCATCTGCGGGAGAGCTCGCCCGCCCGACGATCGTAGCGTGGGCGATTCGCGCACCAAGCGTCGGCGCCACGGCCATGAGCGCGGACGACAGCGACTGTAATGCGGCCCAGTCGACGACACCGGTGCGTGCGCGGTCGGCATGGACCGACTGCATGGCAGCTTCGAGCTGGAACCGACCGTGCGGCCGGCCGAACGCCGATGCGCGTCGAAGCATCGCTTCCCCGTCCCGGATGAGCGCGGCATCCCAGGTGGCCGGATCCTGCTCCTCGAGCGGGATGAACGGGCCGGTCCGTGCCGGCGCCCGCGACAACGACAGCGCGATCAGTGCAGCGAGACCCCACGCCTCGGGATCGTCGAGCAGCGCGGCGAGCGTGACGGCCAGGTGCAGCGACTCCCCCGCCATCGATTCGACGGTGTCGGGATCGGTCCCGTCGGCGTCGTTCCATGCGATCGCGAAACACCCATAGACCGCTTCCAGCACAGCGGGGAGTCGCTCCGGCATCGCCGCGCGGTCGGGAACGACGAACGGTATCCGGGCGTCGCGGATCCGGCGTTTGGCGCGCACGAGGCGCTGCGACATCGTTGCCGGGGCGACCGTGAAGGCGGTCGCGATGTCGGCGGCCTCGAAGCCGAGCACCGACTGCAACATGAGTGGCGTGCGGGCGGCGGCGTCGATGGCCGGATGCGCACAGGTGAACAACAATTCGAGCCGCTTGTCGGGAATGGCGTCGGGGTCCACATCGTCGAAGGGGGTCACTGTGGTTGCTCCGGGAGAGATGGTGTCGTCGAGGATCTTCGACGTACGGTGCGCCGCCGACTTCCAGACGTCGCGCAGCTGGTTGCGTGCGACCGTGAGCAGCCAGCCTTCCGGGTTCGCGGGTACACCATCTGACGGCCACGAGGTGAGTGCACGTTCGAAGGCGGTGGCCAGTGCATCCTCCGCGAGAGCGAGATCCCCCGACGCGGCGGCGAGAAGCGCCACCAGCCGCGAATACGACTCGCGGGCAGCATGTTCGGCGGCGGTGTGCGCTTCTCGTCGGGTCATGCGTTGGGTGTCCACGCACCATCGACGGTGTAGGTCGCGCCGGGCCTGATCTCCACGACACCCCACTCGATCGGCGGTGCCTGACGCGCCCACTCGATTGCGGCGTCGAGATCGTCGACATCGATGACGACGGTTCCGCCGAGCTGCTCCTTGGTGTCGGCGAAGGGGCCGTCCTGAACGACGAGCCGGCCGTCGACCTTGCGCAGCGTCGTCGCGACGTCCGAGTGCTGTAGGACTTCGGCACTCACGAGCACGCCGGCGTCTTGGAGGGCCGTCGTGTAGGCGGCGAAGGCGGCTTGTCCCTGAGCGATCGCTTCCTCACCGAGGGTCGACGCGTCCATCTCCGGGTAGTGCAGCAGCAGCGAGTAATGCATGATCTGGCCTCTCGTTCAGCGGGCCGCTCGTCGGTCCGTGTGCAGTGATGACGAGCGTGCCGGACGCCATTCGACACATTCGGCCCGTCGTTCTTCGATTACCGCTGCCCTAATTCGAAGGAAGCGCATAACTCCTGCTCCCTGAGGTGCGAGGAGCGCAAGCGACGAGCCACGAAGGGCCCGGCGAGACAAGTTGCCACACCCTTCGTGGCTCGCTTCGCTCGCACCTCAGGGAGCATTCCTTTGGGACGTTCACGAGTGTTTTATTTGTCACGATGGCCGCCAGGCCGCAGGTACTGAGGAGGCCCGGAGCTTGCGGAGGGCCGTGTCCCCCCGTTCCCTGAGGAGGCCCGGAGCTTGCGGAGGGCCGTCACGAAGGGTCATCACAAAACGCCACCACTAACGAAGCCGGTCAGCGCGGGCCGCGGCGTCGGGCCACATCGCAGGGCATGGGAGACCGGGTACCGTCGCGAGCTCGAAGTGCCACCACTCGTTGGCGAAGGTTCGGCACAGACCCCAGCGGTAACCGGTTCGTTCGAGCCAAGCGGCGCCTTCCCGGGGGCCGACGTCGATGGCGTGGCCGCTCACATGTGGCGACTCCTCCGCCGGCAGGACCCACCGTCGAGCGGCTTCCGGGCTGCCATAGGTCGCGATCGCATCGCGCCACATCTGACGCTGCTCCGCGTCTGTCCGCTTACCGGACGTAATCCACAGCGAGACCCCCTGTGCCCGTGCGCTGTTCGACGCCTGCTGGTACGCCACCGCCAGCGCTGGATCGAGGCCGGCGGTGGGCGGCGCGGCATTCGCCGGTACGCCGCCGAGTCCGGATAGCAGCAGGGCCCCGAGTAGGGCGGTACAGATGACCGTGATTCGCCGGGCCGCGATGTCGATGAACCTCATGACCGCAGTAAACCGTACGACCGACGCCTATCGCATCGAACCGTCGGAGCTATTACCGTTTACTGCGGGTGGGCCGCATGCGAGCCTGTGGAGGGTCGGAAAAATGAAGAAGCGTCTGGTGGTCTGTTGCGACGGCACGTGGAAGTCGTCGAAAGACCCACGAATTTCGAATGTCGAGAAGATCGCCCGAGCCGTCACCACCGATGCCGACGACGGCGCTGTGCAGCTGGTCCATTACGTCAACGGCGTGGGAACCGGGTCGGGCTGGTCTGACCGCGTCATCGGCGGGGCGTTCGGTCGCGGCCTCGATGCCAACCTGATCGATGCCTACCGATTCCTCGCTCTGAACTACGAGCCCGGCGATGAGATCTTCGTCTTCGGGTTCAGTCGCGGCGCATACACTGCACGGAGTCTCGGGGGCATGATCTGGCACATCGGCCTTGTCACCCCGCTCGAACTCGCGCAGCACCCAACCGAGAACCTGTTTGAAACAGTCCTGCGGTACTACCGGATGAAGCGGGAGGATCGTCCGGCGAAGACCCCAGGCGCCCCGGTGCCGGTTGAGTTCATCGGGGTCTTCGACACCGTCGGTGCGCTCGGCGTTCCCGGCATCACCCGCGTCAAGCACAAGTTCCACGACGTGAAGCTCGGCAAGAACGTCGCAGTGGCCAGGCAGGCGCTCGCCATCGACGAACGTCGGCTGACATTCGATCCCTGTGTCTGGGAAGTCGACAAGGCAGATGAGGGCGAGATCGACGTCAAACAGGTGTGGTTCGAGGGGGTCCACTCCGACATCGGCGGTGGTCTGGCGGTCACTGAACCCTCGGAACTGAGTCTGTCCTGGATGGTGCGCGAGGCGGAGCTTGCGGGCCTGCAGTTCTGCTACAAGCGATTTACGCCTATCAGCTTCCCCATCGACCCGTCGAACGAGAAGTACGCGACCAACAAGTCGATGAACGCTGCCTACCGCATCGTCAACATCTTCAAGCTCGCGTTCGGCCCGCTGCGGATGCGCGGAGAAACCGTGCGTCACAAGGGTCAGTCGCGATTGCTCGAGGCGAGCAAGAATGATCCGGCAAGGCCGCTGTACATAGCCGCGCCCGCGCTTACTCGGTGGACTGACGACATCGGGTCACGCAAGAAGAGGGCGACGAACATCGGCGCGTGGGAAGAGCTGGTCAAGGACCTATCGGTCCGCGCGGTCGACATTCCTCCGCTCGAGGCGCCGGTGACTACCCGACAACCGGCATCCCCCGCGTCAGAGTCGCTGCTTCCACAGCAATAGTCACTGCGGGTCAACGTCTTTCGTTGCAGCGATCTGGATCAGATTGCCGCACGTGTCGTCGAAGACCGCTACGACCGCAGGTCCGATATCGGTCGGTTCCTGGGTGAACTCCACACCGAGGTCGCGTAGCCGCTCGTACTCGGCCTGCACATCGTCGACGGCGAACTGCGCCAACGGGATTCCGTCTTCGATGAGCGCGTCACGGTAGGGCTTGACCGCGGGGTGGCCAGACGGTTCGAGAAGAAGTTCCATCCCCTCGGGATCGTGAGGGGAGACCACCGTCAACCACCACGTGTTCTCCCCCATTGGAATGTCATGGCGAGTCGTGAATCCGAGTATCTCGGTGTAGAACTCGTGTGCCTTGCGCTGGTCGTCGACGAAGACAGACATCAGTGTCATTCTCATGGCAGGTCCTTTCGAGGGGCAGGCCACCGCTCGGCGATCTCGCCAAGCGGTGTGGGGTCGAAGTAGTGGAATTTGGAGCGTCCGCGTTTCTCGGTGTGGACGAGCCCGGCCGTTTCCAGGACGCCGAGGTGCTGGGAGATCGCCTGTCGGCTCAGGGTGAGCCCACGCCGGGACGTGAGGCGACCGCAGATCTCGAATAGCGTCTGGCCGTCCCGTTCGACCAGCTCGTCGAGGATTGCCCGCCTCGTCGAGTCATCGAGTGCATGGAACACGTCGGCCACACCTGATAATAGGCAAGTCGCTACTTGCATGTCAATGGTGGACGCATCGCTCCCGCCTTTGCTCCCTGCACCGATAGGACCGACCCCCCATGCTCCCTGAGGTGCGAGGAGCGTAGCGACGAGCCTCGAAGGGCTTGGTAAGGCGCCTCGCGATGACCCTTCGTGGTTCGTCGCTACGCTCCTCACACCTCAGGGAGCGAAGGGATCTGCCTCAGAGGCTGTGGGTGGCTCGCCTCGCCCCTTTGTGGCCTACGCCCGGGCACTCCCGAGGTACGCCTCCTCGATCCGCCCGATGTCACCGGCAAGCGACGCCGCGGAGTCCGTCAGAGCGATGTCCCCGTGGACTAGCACGATCGCCCGATCCGCGATGCCGAGCGCCAGCCGAACATGCTGTTCGACTAGAACCACTGCGGTGCCCTCGGTGTCGGCGACATCCCGCAGGACGGGCAGGATCGACTCGACGACGATGGGCGCGAGTCCCATGCTCAGTTCGTCGATCAGCAGTACTTTCGGCTGCTGCAACATCGCGCGTCCGATCGCCAGCATCTGCTGCTCTCCCCCGGACAGCTCGCCCGCGGCAACCTTGAGCCGCGCACGGAGGGACGGGAAGTGGTCGAGCACCCGGTCGACGGCGTCGGTCCGAGCCGCCCCGCGTCGGCGAATGGCCAGCTGGAGGTTCTGCCGGGTCGTGAGTCGCTTGAACAGCGACCGGTCGTCCGGAACCAGGACGAGTCCGGCACGCACGGCCGCGCGCGCATCCCCCGCCCGAACCGCGTGACCGCCGACGCTGACCTCGCCGTCGAGTCGCGGAAGCAGACCGGCAAGGGTGGTGAGCAGCGTCGTCTTTCCGGCCCCGTTCGGTCCGAGCAGAGCGACGATCTCCCCTCCTTCGACGGACAGGTCGAGACCGTGGACACAGGCATTGCCGCGCGAGTACCCGGCGTCGAGGCCGCGGCATTCGAGGACCGTCACGGCGTCATCTCCTTGGTCGTCGAATGGGTCTCGGAGACAGTTGCATTGGGTGGCGAAGGATCGTCGGACTCCGCGGTCCCCGCGACCGCCGACGACGGCGTGCCGAGATAAGCGTTGACGACTGTCGGTGAGCGTCGAATCTCGTCCGGGGTGCCTTCGGCGATGACGGCTCCGAGGTCGAGGACGATGACCCGGTCGCACAGGCTCAGTACGAGATCCATGTCGTGGTCGACGAGGACCATGGAAACCCCGTGTGCCCGTGCGGCCCGCAACCTGTCGCCCAGCCATCGACTCTCAGTGCTGTCGAGTCCGGCGGCCGGTTCGTCGAGCAGCGCAGCTTCCGGCTGGCCGGCGAGAACGCGAGCCACCGCGACGAGCTGACGCTGACCTTGCGAGAGATCAGCGGCCACAACATTACTGAGGTGGCTGATCTCCAGCATCCGCAGGACGGTGCGGACGTTCTCGGCGGTATCCCCCGGCGCACGGCGCGCGGCGATCGCCAGGTTCTCGGCGACCGACAGCTCACCGTAGAGCTCGATGTCCTGGAAAGTTCGGCCGAGCCCTTCGCGGCTGCGTCGATGTGGTGCAAGGCCGTTGAGGGTCGTGCCGCCGAGAGTCACCGTTCCGGACGCGGTCGCGAATCCGCTGATGGCGTCGATCAGAGTCGTCTTGCCGGCGCCGTTGGGTCCGATGAGGCCGACGATCTCGCCGGAGCGGAGGTCGAAGCTGACGCCATCGACGGCGGTCACCGCCCCGTAGCGCACCGTGACGTCGCGAGCCGAGAGCAGAACCTTGCCACTGGGCGGTGTGACCGGCGGAGTCGGCGCGGCCTGAGCGTCGTCGTGAGCCGATTGTGGTGCACGACGTCGAGCCGGCATCGGGATCTTGTGCAGATACCCGATCACGCCGTCGGGACTCGTGACGACGGTGAGCACCAGCAGGACTCCGCTGACCAGCATGTAGTAGTCGCCGAACGACGCGTACTTGTCCGCAGCGAAGTACATCAGCCCACCAGGCGCGATGATGCCGGCGAGGACGGCTCCGGAGATCGAGGTGACGCCGGCGATGTAGAAGACCGCGAAGAGTCCGATCCCGGCGAAGACGGCGTAGCTGCCTGCGGTCGCGAGGGTCTGCTGGTACGCCAGCAGCGATCCGCCCAGTCCGGCGAGGAACGATGCGATAGCGAAGGCGATGAGTTTGGTTGCGCCGACGTTGATCCCGGCCGCGGCTGCGGACCGTTCGTTGGCGCGCACGGCCAGCATCGACGCGCCGAGTCCGCTGCGACGGAGAAGTGCCACCGCGTACGCCACCAGGGTCAGCACCACGAGGCACAGGATGCCGAAGGCGATCCGCGGATATCCCTCACCCGCACCAATTCCCAGATCGATGCCGAACAATGACGGGGATTCGACAGGCGCACCCTGCAATCCGCCGTTGAGCGACGGGTTGCGGAACCAGAACGCCTCGCAGAACACGGCGAGGGCGAGCGTCGCGACCATGAGCGGTAACCCGCGCACCCGAAGAGCGGGCAGACCGACGATCACGCCGATGACCATCGCCGCGCAGGCTGCGAGCAGCGGGGCGAGCGGGAACGGGATGTTGAGGTCGTTGGTGAGTCGGCTGAGCGCGTAGGCGCCGACGCCGGCGAGCGTCAGTTGCGCCAGTGACACCTGGCCCGCGTACCCGGTGACGACGACCTGGGACAGCGCGATGATGGCGTAGATCATCGTGGCGATCACGGCGAGCCGGAGACTGCCGGAGGTGGTGACGAGTGCCAGTACCGCGACGACGACACCGACGATCCCGGGGATCACCAGACGGTTCGGACGCGGTGACCGGCCGAGGTCGTTGCGGGTGACCGCTCCACGGCCCGGCAATGGACGCCCGCGGATGAGGAGAAAGCCGATGATGAGGATCAGCGGGACCGCTTCGGCCACACCGGCGTCGGGCATCCAGTCCCAGGTGGTCTGGAGTTTCGTGGCCTCGGACTGCAGCATGCCGATGACGAGTCCGGCGCCGACCGTGATCGAGATCGCGGTGAAATTGCCGACCAGCGCCGCCGCGAGGGCCGGCACGATGAACATGGTGTAGGCCACGGGATTGAGTGGAACGATCGGGGCGATGAGCACGCCGCCGAGTCCGGCGGTGGCCGAGGACAACGCCCAGTTGGCGACCGCGATCCGGTCCGGTGAGAGGCCGGTGACGAGTGCACCCTTCTCGGATTCCGCGGCCGCCTCGGTCGCCACGCCGAAGCGGGTATAGCGCAACACGAGTCCCGCGCAGATCGCGAGTCCGACGATGACCACGGCCAACATCAGACGGTCTGTCGGAACGGCACTGGAGCCGATCGTGAATGTGTCGACCTTGAAGATGGGTCCGACGCTGGGCGCGTTCTCGCCGACCCGCAGCGCGATGAGCGCCTGGATGACCAGCATCAGACCGATCGCAGCGACCGCCTTGGCCAGCGCCGGGGCGGCCCGCATCGGCCGGAACACCAGTAGGTAGAGGAGAACACCGAGGATCGCGGCGACGACCACGGAGATGAGCAGCGCTGCAGCGACTCCCAGTTCGGAGCCGAGTGAGATGGTCGCCGGGAAGCCTGGGATGGGGTTGAGGAGTTCCCCCTGGCGCAGAAAGGCGTACGTGTAGGCGGCGTACAGCGCCACCGCGCCGGTCGCGAAGTTGACGACGCCGGAACTCTTGAACGTCATCACCAGCGCGAGGCCGAGAGCGGCGAAGACGGCTCCGTTGCCGAGGCCAAGGACCAGGAAGGCGAGATGGTCGGTCATGGAACTCCCACTGGGAAGTGCGGGGATCGGGGGCCGCGCGGACGCGACCCCCGATCTGGAGCGGAACTAATTGTTGGTGACGACGGTGTTCTCGAGCTTGGCGTCGGCGGTCACGTCACTGACCAGGATCGCCTTGCTGCACAACGACGTCAGCGGCGGGAACGCCTTGCCGTCGCAGGTGAAGGTGATGCCGGGTGCGGCCGGGAGCGGGACGTTCTTGGCCTGTGACAGCGCGGTGGTGAACGCTTGGGCGTCGACAGTGCCCTCGAGACCGTTCAGCTCGCCGAGCGCAGTCATGACCTGATAGCCGATGTAGGCGAGACCGGCCGGATCGGTGTCGGGTGCGTATTGCGCCATGACGCTGCGGTATTGGGTGACGCTCGGATCGTCGGAGCTGAGGTTGACCGTGGTGAACGCCTTGGCGCCGGAGACCGCTTCGTTGCCGACGGCGTCGAGGACGGGCTTGTCGAGGCAGCTGGCGATCAGGTACTTCGAAGCGTCGGGTGCGACGGTCTGGAGGGTCTTGAGGACCGAGATGCACTGGCGGGTGTCGCCGAGGATGCTGACGGCATCCGGGTTGTCGGCGAGGCCGGCGGTGATCTGCGGGGTCAGGTCGGCGGCGCCGACCGGCACGGTGACGACGTTGAGTGTGACGCCGGCACGCTGGAACATCGGGTCGCCCAGGGCTTTCACCGACGCAGCCGCATCACCGGAGTCGCCGATGATCAGGGTGACCTTCTTGAGTCCGTCCTTGGCGGCGGTCGCGGCCTGTCCCGCGAGGACGGCGACGATTCCGCCGGACAGCATGAACGAGCCGGGGGTCGCCATCTCGGCCTGGGACACCGGAGCCTGTGCGACGAACGGGATCTTGGCGCCGGCGATGATCGGCAGCATGACCGCACCCTGCGCGCCCAGCGGCGAGACCACAACCGAAACCTGCTGCTCCACCATCTGATTCGCGCACTTGGTGGCCGAGGCGGGTTCTTCCTGCTGCTTGCACACCACCAGTTCGATCTGGTGACCGCCGATGCCGCCGCCGTTGTTGTTCAGGTATTCGACGGCGGCTTCGCTGCCCTCGCGCACCATCGGCGTGGTCACGGCACCGCCCTCGGGCACGATCAGGCCGACCTTGACCGGGTCGCCGGTGGCCGGGTTGCTGGGGAGCTGGCTGGTCTCGCCGGCGGTGGAGCTCTCCGAGCTGTCGTCGGCGCAGGCCGTCAGCGCTCCGAGCGCGAGCACCCCGGAACAGCCGATCACCGTCGCGGTCCGAAGCACACGCCTGAGTGCACTGGGTGATTTCATGCGATCCCCTTCGATCGTGATTCGACAAGTCACCGCCCCGCTGCGGAGACGGACGAAATGTCGGGTTTGCTGACTCGGTGGCGACTGTAACCCGCAGGTCGCGGTCGTCAGTTGGATTCGAAATATTCTGTCCTGCAATGAGTCTCGGCTCGGTTGACGGCCGGTGCGCATGGCAGCACAAGCCGTCGGTCCGGCGCCGGAAGATCCCCCCGCGGTCGACTCGCGTGACGTCGTCTGATGGATCGACGACTTCACACTGGACTCAGAGGAAAAAGTTAGACGCCCATCCAAACTTTGGGGGCGGAATGCAAGAATTGGTCGGTCGGGGTCGCCCCGCCCGTACGGAAGGCACCACTGTGACCGAAGCTCCGGCCATGGGCCGGCGGGAACGCAACAAGCAGCAGACGCGCGAACGCCTGCTGATCGCTGCGCGTGAACTGCTCGCCTCCGAGGGGAGCGCCGCGACGGTCGAGTCGATCGCTGAGCGCGCCGAGGTGTCGCGGGCGACGTTCTTCAACTACTTCCCGAGCAAAGACGACCTGCTCACCGATCTGTACGCCCAGCTGATGGGCACGTTTTCGCACGTCGTCGACGCGATGCTCGAGAAGCCGCTGAGTACGTACGAGCGCGTGGTGGGTGTGTTCGTCGACTTCGCTCGTTCGTCGGTCGCCGACCCGGACTACATGCGGACGGTGACCAGCGAGATCGAACGGATCTCGTCGATGTCGGGGACACTCGGCGAACGCAGCCACGTGTTCACCTCAGAGGTGCTGCGGCTCATCGAGCGCGGCGTCGAACAGCAGGATGTACGGACCGATCATCCGCCGGAGTTCCTCGCCCAGATGGTCGCGGCGATCTACGTCTCCAGCATGCGGTACTTCCAGATCGACCCCGGCTTCGAGGTGAGCGAGAGTTTCGAACGCGCCGGACGTTATGCCGCGGAGTCGCTGCTGCCGCGGTAGGCGCCGGTCAGTCTTCTTCGCCGGGTTGCGCGACGTGGGTCTCCCATCGCTCGCGACGTTCGTCGTCGGTCTGTTCCCACCACGGGGTCCCGCGCTCCCCTAGCGCAACCTTCGCCGCCTGCACGCCCTGGCGTGATTCGGGTGCGCCCTTCGTCCGCTTCACGTCCCGACGCCACGCCATGAGAATCGACTGCAGTTCGGACCGCCTCTCGTCCGGGATCAGCGGGTCCGTCGCCCGCCACTTGCGGCCCTTCACGATGATGTGGTGGCCGTCGGGGGTGTGTTCGGGCTCGGACATGGTTTCCACGGTGCCACGCCGTTTTGCCGCCCTGTGTGACCGGGATCTCGTTTGGTGTCTCACCTGCGGTGTCGCGGGTGTCTGAAGCGAGCTCTCAGGGTCTGCTTAAGTCTCGGGAGGTAACTTCGCCGTGTCCTTGCCGATACCGAACTGTTACCCAATCTGAGATGGACAACGCTTTGCCTCTTCACCGACTGAACGCCGACTCTTCGACGCGCCCCGCCACTCGCGCCCTGCTCGACTCGACGTCGCGCACCCGGCGTCCCGGACGCCATCGTGCCACGTCGCACTCCACCGCCCGCACAGCCCTGCGAACGGGTGCGTTCGCCGCGTTCGTCGGTGCGGTCGGCCTGAGTGCCGGCACCGCCGCGCAGGCAGCGGCGCAGCCCGCTCCCCCGCCTGCGCCGAAGATCGCGCTGCCCGAGAACGTCAAGCTGCCGGCCGGCGTGGTCCTGCCGCCTGAGCTCGACAAATTCGCTCGCGACGTTCTGCCCCCCTCGGCGTTCGGCCCGGGCAGCTTGGAGCTCCCCGGTATCAAGAAGGCAGTGAAGCCGGTCAGCGGCACCGTGACCTCGGGCTACGGCCCGCGCTGGGGCACCCACCACAACGGAGTCGACATCGCCAACAAGATCGGAACGCCCATCTACGCCGTGACCGACGGCGTCGTCCTCGAGTCCGGACCGGCCTCCGGCTTCGGCCAGTGGGTCCGTGTGAAGCAGGACGACGGCACCGTCGGCGTCTTCGGGCATGTCAACGAGAGCTTCGTCCACCCCGGCCAGCACGTGCGCGCGGGTCAGAAGATCGCGACCGTCGGCAACCGCGGTCAATCCACCGGCCCCCACCTGCACTACGAGGTCTGGGACGCCAACGGCACCAAGATCAATCCCCAGGCCTGGCTCAACAAGCGTGGCGTTCACCCGTGACGGTTGGTCGTCCTCGCTATACGACGTCGGTCCTGTCGCAGGAGACCAGACAGAGGATCTGAACGTCGCCTGTTTTAGGTACCTAGACGTCAGCCGGATTGCGAGTACTGCTCGTCGCCGGAAAACGTGATGCAAGGCGACAGCGACGTTACTGTCCACGGCGGACCATACGAAACGATTGAACGAGTGAGGACGACGGAGAATCCCTCGTCGTTCGTGACCTTCCGTTCGTCCGCCGAATTCTTCCGCGCAATCTCAATGGGCTTGTATCCACGCGACTCAAGTACGGAGAAGCCGCGGTCAACCTGCGAGCGTGTCGTCGGTTCGTAGTAATCGACGTTTGTCTCCGACCGAACACTCCACGGCGGCCCGTCGACGAGCGAGTTCTTGCCGGTGCTGCATCCGTGAAGCTTTTCCGGATGCGTCATCGGCTGCTCGGGAAAAGGAAGTGCGACCTGCCATACAGGCACAAGTTCGTTGAGGTTCTGGTTGACCGTTCTCCAGGCCACGTCGACGGGCATCTCTTAAGACGGCTTCTCGGCGCGGATCGAACCTTCGCATCCGCCGGTGATTCCGATAAGGCATATTGCAAGAGTCGCCACTGCAGTGATTTGCCTCAATCCTAGGAACCTCAACGGAGTCCACGCTTGGGGTCAACGGCGTGACTCGTTGATCTTAGTTCGCGAATGTTATCAATTCGACGCATTGATTCTACGAGCGACTTCTCGCAGTTTCGCACCATTGGTCGCCTTCGCTTTGTTGGAGAAGTCGGTATTGGGAATGACAAAAAAGCGCACCCACCCTTGGTGATACCGTCGGAGAACGCTCGTCGTCTCGAAGTCCAGTTCCTCTCCCTCAATGGTGAGGGTGAACAGATCGCTGTCCAGGGTCGTCTCGGTGGGCTTGACCGTAAACCCCCAGCCATACCCGAGATCCGCGTGGATACGGTTCTCAGGGAGCGTGTCGACTGAAACAAGTTCTATGTACGAGTCGAGCGCCCTTCCTCGTGGGACGTCTGACAGTTCCATGTAAATCGGCGTTGACGTCGAGTACGTGTTGAAGAACTGAGTCAGTGCGTCGATTGCTAGCTGACATTGATTCTTGCCCAAGACTGCACCTCTCTGACTATGAGATCGGTCTAACGAATCCAAGAATTGGGAATCATCATGCCCGGCGTGAAGACTATCTGATTTCCACCGCCGAGAAGCACGCCACCTGCATAGATTTCCTGAGGCGCGACAGCTCCCTCGAAGTACTTCGTGCCAGCCGGAACTTCAATCCTGGTCACAGCTGTGGCTTGATTCATCCACTCCGGGTTCAGTGCGCTATCGATACGAGCCTGCAAAGGTCCGCTCGGTTCAGTCCGAGTCCAGAACTGACCAAGAGGACGTCCGCCTTCTGTGTATGTCCTGTACAACGTCATCGGACTCGTCGACACTCTTTCTGTATAGCTGCCACCTCGGAATGTTTCGGCCAACCACTTTTCCAGGGGCCCATCTACGTGAGGACCGTATCTCTTGACCGTTTCATCGCCAGAGCACGGGGTGAGGCCGAGTGGGTCGATAGTGGCGGTCGGGTCGGCGGGATAGGTGTGCGGGTTCGGCGCGGGCGCCAGCCCCAGCGGGTCTGGACTCAGATACCTTCCGGTCCCCGGTTGGTAGTACCGGTAACGGTTGTAGTACAACCCGCTCTCGGAGTCCGCGTACTGACCGGGAAACGCCCACGGCGTCGACGAGCCCACCCACGTGCCCTCGCCGTATAACGTTCTTGCCGCATGCCCGGCGACTTCGCCGGTGTGCGGGTCGACGAGTGTTGTTGGTGTCGCGACCTGATCAGTGATGATCGCGAAGAACTCTCGATCGACTTCAGTTTGGGTCCACTCGACCGGCCTGGACGGCGCGAACGTAGGTGACCCGAGGTTGAGGCTCACGTCCGCGTCGGGTGCGCTGTTCCTTTCGTCAGCACTGTCCGACGCCACTATCGTTTCCGTACTGCGTGTCTGCGCCAGAGGGGTGTACGCATAGGGCGCGAACGTCCAGGTAGTCGCCGTGAGGCCCGCGTTGGTTCCGGCGTCCGATGCATCCGGCACTGACTCTGTCTGTTCAACCAGCTGCTCGCCGTGCCAGTGGAACCGAGTGACTGCCCCGGTTGCCGTGTTGGTCTTGCTGAGGCGTCGCCCGAGGTGGTCGTACGCGTACGTCCACGTCGTCCCGTCGGGGGTGGTCACGCTGCGCAGTCGGTCGTGAGCGTCCCAGACGTAATGCCACACATCGGGTTTGCGCGACAATCGCCTGTGACTCATCGAGGTGAGGCGACCGGCGGGGTCGTATCGGTACGACGTCCGGCCGTCATCGACTAGGAGGGTGCCGGAGTATCGCCAGCGGGGACCCTTCGAGGCTCGGCTAGCGCCTCGCACCTCAGGGGACGGAGACTGGCTAGCGCCTCGCACCTCAGGGAGCGGGGGTCGGCTTGCGCCTGGCTGGCCAGGTGGCTGGGGTTGGCCGGAGTCTTGCGCACCGGGAGGCGTGGTCTCTGAACGCGAACCCGAGATCCCGTAGTCGGTGATGTTGCCGGCCGCGTCGTAGGTCAGCTGCTCCGTGCCGGCGGAACTGGCCGCCGCAGTGATCCGTCCAAGTACATCCACCTGGTAGTCGGTCCGGCCGCGATCGGCCAGCGTCGTCGTCGAAGCGGTGAGGATGCCGTCGGCGCGGTACCTGTACTCGGCTCGTGCGACGGTGCGCTCCGGTCCCCCGCCGGCCGATCCACTCGAACCCAGGTTCAGCGTCGCCGGGTTCGCCGAAACGGTCGCAACCGAGCGGCCCACCAGCCGACCGACCGGATCCCACGACGAGTCGATCGCCGTGCCCTCGAAGCGTCGACGCTGCTCACGCCCCGTGGCTGTGGTGGTGATGTCGCAGCTGCGGCCGGCCGATGAGAGGAAGTCGAGCACGCCGCGCGGGTCATACCCGTAGCGCGTGTGCACTGCGGTTGGCGTCGTCACCGATGCCGAACGGCCCGCGCCCGTCCAACCAGACTCGATCACCCAGTCCGCGGATCCGTCGTTCACGCCGGTCAATAGCGGCATTCCCGCCGCCGTATACGTCGAGTGCCACCGCCCGAACGCGCCGACGACACTCTCCGGCCGCCCGGCGAGGTCGTAGCTGTACTCGGTGACATCCCCGTCGAAGTCGGGGTTAAGCGGGTCGGAACTACGTTCGGCGACAACACGACCGGCCGCGTCGTACTCGAACGCTACAGTCTGCCCGGCCGCGTTCGACCGCGTAGCGAGCCGTCCACACGCGTCGTACGTGTAGGTCGTTGTCGCGTTGTTGAAGTCGATCTCGGACTGCAATGAGCCGTCCGCGTTGTACGAGTAACTCCACACCAGACCGTCGGGGTTGGTGACCGCGACGAGCCGGCGGGCGGTGTCGTAGGCGAACGCCGTTCGCGAACCATCTGCATCGATCCGCGCCACCGGCAGGTCGTAGTGGCCGTACTCCCAACGCGTCGTCGTATTAACGGGATCGACGTAGGCGACGCAATTGCCCTCCCCGTCGTACTCCCACCGCGACTGCCCACCATCGGGAGCGATGAGACTCGTCCGATTCCCCATCGCGTCGTACCCGACGGTGGTTCTGGCGCCCTCGGCGTCGACGACCTCGACCGGCCGCCCGAACGCGTCGTATCTGATCCGCGTCGTGTGGCCGAGCATGTCGATGATCTCGGTGGGTAGTCCGGCCGCGTTGTTGCGGTAGCGAACCATAACGCCGTCGGGGTCCGTGAGCGACGTCAGCGCGCCGTGTTCGTCGTAGGTGTACGACGTGACCGCGCCGGCATTGTCGGTCACCGTCAGCGGACTTCCACTGTCGGTGTAAGCGATACGCGTGGTGACCGGACCCGGTTCGACGATTCGGTCCAGCCGTCCCGGACCCGCGTAACTCACTTCCGCTGCTGCGCCGTCGGGTCCGACGATCCGCTCGACATCACCGAAAGCGTTGTAGTGCAGCCGTGTCGACAGTCCATCTGCACCAGTGAGCACCATAGGTTGTCGACTGTCGTTGTAGTCGGTCCGGGTGATCCGACCCAGCGCGTCGATCTCCTGCCGCACCCGATTGTCTGCATCGATGCCGTACAGCGTCGTCGCGTCGACGGCGTCGGTGTAGGTCGTCATCGATCCTGGACCCGCCGTGCGGAGCTGGTAGTCGAACCGCCCGGACCACACCCCGTTCATGCCGGATTGGATGGTCACACGGCCGAGGTCGTCGTACCGGTTCCAGTACTCCATCCCGATCGAGTCGCGCCACCAGGTCATCCGCCCGGCGTCGTCGTAGCCGAAACGCGTTGTTGCACCGACGGCGTTGGTCGACGCCGCGAGATGGCCGCGGTGGTAGGTGAACGTGCACAGTTGCTGGTCGACCGGAACCCCGTCCACCCCGGCGACCAGGCGATGCCCCAGGATCCGAGCGCCGTCGCACTGCACATCGATGCGGTAGCCTGCGGAATGCTCGACCGCCGAGGGTCTCCCGTGCTCGTCGAAGACGAAGCGGATGCGGTTGTGATGCCGGTCGGTCATGGCGGAGACCGCGATGCTGCCGGTCGCGATGTCGACACCGTTGAGCTCGGGGATCGGGATGAAGAACCAGCTGACGAGCGTGCGGACATGAGTCAGCTGGTACCCGTCCGTTGCTGTTGCTCGCAGTTCCCAGTCGGTGTCGTTCACGCTTCGTGACACGGAGTCATTGTGCGGCTTCGGGAAATTCGTCATCGTGCCGTCGGCGTCGACGATGGTCACCAGGTCGTCGGAGACGATGGCACGAGCATCGAACGTGGACGGTGTCGTCGGTCCCAGCCACCGACCCCACCGGTAGCGCGAGCGATGTCGATGTGTGAGCCGCAGCGGCAGAACGCCGGGTAGGTCGACGTCAGTCAGCGGAAGGAAGTACTCGCCGGTGGCGACGTTGACCGGCTCGCCGTTGCTCCGACACTGCTCGGGCGACTCGTTGCCTTCACTGGTGTCGGCGCGTTCCGTCGAGCCCGCGTCGGTGCGTTCGGGGTGAGCGGGGTCGATCGGTTCGCCGGTGTCGTTGTCCGGGGCGGGGTTATCGACGTCCGGGTTGTCACCGTCGGGTCGACTACCTGGGGCGGGGTCGCGCGGCGACGACGGTGCATCGGGGCTCGCCGGACGTGGGCTGGCCGGTGACGGGCGTTCCGGCGTGAACGGGCGGTCGGGAATCACTGGCGGCGGGATCGGACGGTCGTCGGGTCCGGTGCGCGGCGGGTTGGGTGTTGTATCCGGCGTGTTCCGCGCGGCGGGTTCGGGCACGTGATAGGTGCTCGACGGAACCGGGCGGCCGCGGTCCAGGTCGCGCGGTGTCGTCGATTCCGGTGTGGTGCGCGCAGGCGGCGTGCGGTCCGGGGTGTGATCGGGTGCGCGCGGAGGTGTCGTGGGAGCTTCCGCACGCGCCGGGGCGCCGGGACCAGCCGGCGTCGGAGCGGGTTTCGATTGCGCGGGATCGGGTGTGGCATGTGGCGTCGACACCGGGTGGTGGCCGGCGACCGGCCCGACGGGTCCGGTTGCGGGCGTGTCGGTGTGCTCAGGTGTGCGCGTTGGGGTTTCGACGACGTCTGGTCGAGTTGTCGGCGCGTCGGGATGGATCGAGGCCGGCGTGGGGCGTGGACCAGGCGCGTCTGAGTCGGGGCGCGTGTGAGGTGTTGTGGGACTTGCTGGTTCGTCGGCTTTGGGTGGGTGCCCGCCGATCGGCTCGTCGTGCCGGGTCGGGGTCCGGTCGACGACAGGCTCGTCGGGCTTGGGCGCCGACGGTTCATGGTGTGTCGGGATCGGTGCGCCATCGCGGTCGACGGCGTTGTGTCCGGGAGTTGACTGGCCGGGTGACCGGTCGCCACCGGGTGCGGCTGCGGGAGTGGTGGTGTCGCCGCGGTTCGGCCCGGGCGGGTCGTCGTCGCCCAGGTTTCGTGGTCCAGAGGGATTGTCCGTGGGTCCCGGCGTGGGTGATCCCGGTCCGTCGGAAACGGACGAGGGAGTGGTCTCGGGATTCGGAGTGGGCGCGGGGGTCTCGGGACCGGGTGTGTGCGGGCCGGGGCCGTCAACAGGTCCGCTGGCGACGGGCTGGTCCGGGGACGCTGCGTCTGGGCGTGGCGCAGGCGGTTCAGGCGCTCCCCCGCTGGGCGGAGTGTCGACGGCGCCCGGCGAAGGCGCGCCGGCGTCGGGGGTGGGCGCCGGATTCGGTGAGCCGGCGGGCGCCGGTGACTCGACAGCTGGAGCGTCCGGCGCGGGACCGTCAGCTCTGGGGACCGGAGGCGCGTTGTGGTCGACAGCGAGGTCGGGACCTTGTCGTCCAGGCAGGTCGGCACTGGGGCTGGCGCCAGGCGTGTCTGGCGACGATCCGTGTGGCGCGGGCGTCGGGTGTGGTGACGCGGGCGGGGCGCCTGGGTGACGTGGTGTCGGGTTGATGTGTGGAGTTGGTGGCGTCGACGGGATGTTGCGACCGGCCTTCATGAAGCCGGTCAACATACCGCCGCCCTTTGGACCCGGGGCAATCATCATGGCCGTGTTGCCGATGACATTGCCGAGTGCCTGGGACGGATCGGTCGACCATCCGGATCCGGCGAAGTTCCGGACGAACTCGTCGGGATGGGCGACCTGGTGCACGATCCCGGTGACCATGGTCGCCGAGTTGCGCATGTAGTTGTGGGGATTGGCAACGTTGTACGGGTTCTGCGGGAGCATCGTGTTCAGCCCCCTCACCACCTCGGTGACCGACCCGATGAGACCTGCCTCGAAGTGGTTGAAGCCGGTGACGGCGGCGGTCCCGACATCGGTAGCGGTCATGCGCGCCTGATCGAACGCGGACGGCATCGGCGGTGCCATGTTCGCGGCGCCGCTCAGTTCGGCCTTGACGCCCGGGGCCGACGAGTTGCGGTGGTCGCGGCCGACTTTGAGGACTCGCTCCGCCTCGGCCTTGTATCCGGGCCAGGGATCGGGTCCGGGATGGGTGGGCGGGGTGTCGCGTCGATCGTTCTTGTAGTCGTCGAGTTCGTCGTTGTAGATGTTGGCCTTGGTGACCCATTCGTCCCGTTGCGCTCGCCCTCTTCCCAGATGCGCACGGCCTCGGCGGCTTTCTGCTGCGCAAAGGTAACGACGCCGGCCCAACCTGTGAGTGCGGCAGCGGCTTTAGCCGCGGCGTCGCTGGCGGCGAACCATGGTGGAACTTGGTGGCCGATCGCATCGGCAAACTCTTGTGCGCCGTCGCCCGACCAGTGATCCACCGAAATGGCGCGCAAGCCCTCGCCGGCGGTGACGAAGTTCCCGGCGAAACCCGTGAACTTCTCAGCGAGCGAGGTGATACCGGCCGGATCACCAAGGATCAACTCCCTGGGGTCTTTGGTCTCGCCCAGATTCTTCTCGTCGGGCATGGCGCCCAGCGAGTTGGCGACGCCGTCACCGAAGTCCTCGACGTTGGTGGCGATGCTGTCGAGACCGACGGCGCGCAGGCCGCCGCCGAGGATCTCAGTCGCGCCGTCGACGAGTCCGCCGACGACCTCCTTGCCGCCCTCGAGGGCGTCGAACAGCCCCACTTACTTTGTCTCCGGCGTGCCGGTTGGTTCGCTCTCGGCGGTGCTCGGTGAGTCGGCGGTGAACCCGTCACGTTCGAAGCCGTCGATCGCGTCGGTGAAGCGAGACGACGGGTCGACCGAATGGCGTGCGATGGTCTCGAGGTCCTCGATCATCGTCCCTCGGAGTTGTTCACCGAGCTCCTGGTGTTTTCTCAGCTCTTCCGGCGTCAGGGCCCACTGCGGATCGGTGATGGCGTTCTTGTTGTGCTCCCACAGATCGCCCCACGACATTCCTTTGATCTTGTCCGGGGTGAGGCTTGGGTCGCCGAACACGTCCATCGCATAGTTCTTGAGCTGGTCGCCCGCCCATTTCTCTTCGCGCTCGTAGTGGCTGGCACCGAGCCCGAGTCCTCGCGACAACTCAGCGGCCCCGGTCACCAAGGCTCGAACACCCCACTCCCAGCGGTCGCAGTACTCCTCGAGTCCGCTCTTCGGGTCGGCGTGGCCGATGGTTCGACCGTCGAGGTCGAGGTCGCCGTATCCGCGACCGAGCGCGGCACTGTAGTCCGAGCCAACGCCGGTGTCGGCGAGTCCGTCGATCACGCCGTTGATGCCGGCGCTGGTCTTATCGAGGGCCGAGGGCTCAACGTGCAGGTTTTCGGTCATCGGACTACCTCGCCCTCGTCGTCGTAGTAGCAGTGCGGTGTCAGCTCGCGGGATGGCGGGAACGTCATCGTCGACGGTGTCGCGGGATCGACGACGAGGCCGGTGGGTTCGGGGGCTTCGTCCAGGACTCGGTCGATCAGCGCATGACCGGGAACTTCGAGGTAGCGGACCTCGTCCAGGTCGCGGTCGGTGAGTTCGGCGAAGTCACGCAGCCTGTCCGGCGTCGTGAACGCCAGCATCCACGGGATTCCGGCCGCCACCAGCGTGAACAGGCGTCCGTGGAGGTCGAGAGGGACAGCGAGGGTGACATCGCGGAGGGCATCGTATAGTCGAGGCGGATCGCCGAAACCGGACAAATACGCCCGCACCTCATCGACATATGTCGTCATCACCGGACTCCCCCGCAGTCATCACCGTGTGCCGGTTGATGCTAGATCATGAAGTCCAGGTTCTCGCGGCGGTGTCCACAACAGACATCAGTTCACCGCCGTCTTGCTGGGCAGGTCAGCGGTGAATCATCGAAGTGGTCCGCCAACTCACAAGACAGGTGGTTGACGTCGCGACCAGGGAAGCCGTACTACTGTGTTCGTCGAGGTAGACCAACGCTCAGGCCCGACACGGGGAGGAAGCCTGTGAGTACGCCCTTCGAAGACGGCTCGTTGCTGCCAAGGCCCGTCCCGGACATGCCAACTAGTCCTCACGGGCGTTCCACGATCCTACGGTCTGAGCGACTTGCGTGGGAGCAACGCGCGGCCGTCGCCTCAGACGCTGCGCATCACTTAACAGCCGCTTCGATAGCCCTGGGCGAGGTTGAATCGACGAACTACTTTGGCGATTGCATTGAAGGTGACAACTTCTTCAACGCATTCACCCGCGCACTTGATCAGCTGAGCACGCAGATCGATAAGAATCTCAGGACTGCGCGAAGCCTCGCGAGTCAGTGCGTACAAGCTTCACAGCAGATCTCGTCCACGGACGAAGAGAGCGCCTTGTCAATTGAGGCCTAGTGAGTCGAGCCGTCTGTTCATTTCTGTTTTCTTGGCGGCGGCGGCATCGTTGGCTATCAGCTCGTGCGCTGTATCGGGTACGCCGCAGGCGGGAAGCTCGGGTGTCTATGAATCATCGGCCCAACCGAGCGGAGAAGTCGCGGGCATCAGGCAGACCGACGATCAGGGACGAAATTTACCCTTTGTGAATCGTTTTCCGAATCGATGGAGCATCAACAATGATGCTACGAATTACGAACCATGCACTTACGTGGCCGAGTCGACGGTAATCCGTTTTGGACTCGATCCCGGGTCTGTGGAAGACGCCGCTTCATCCGACTTTCAGACAGCGCGCGGATGCCGTTGGTACTACGTCGATGACGCTCTTTCGTCACTCAGTCAGTCTGTGGGTAACCTCGTGCGGCCCGACCAAGGTTTGCGCGGCCACAAAGACCGAATCCGGAACACTTTCGATCTGCTACCCGACCTCGAGGTTGGCGGTAGGCAGGTGCTGCAAGGAAGCCGACTACCCGGTTCATGCTCGGTCTTCGTTCGTTCTGGCGATGCGGTAGTTGGGACTACCGTGAATAGATTCGACATAGTACGACCGCCGACTGCCGAAGTCTGCAATACGGCGGTTGAGTTTCTGCGCGCAACTATCGCCGATATTCCTTTGTAGCCCCGGCGACGGATGACTCACCGCTCCTAGATAATTGAATCGGGTCGGGCGCCTCGTGCGTGCCGATCGCGAAGTGGTGGCCGGGCAGACACCCAAGTGCCTGCTTGAGTACTTGGCGAACCTAGCGATTGACGATCGATCGGCGTCGCGGACTTCCATCATGAACTCCGAGTCGTATGCATAGTTCATCCGTCTTCCGGTTATGGGTGTCCGCGCTCAAACCGATCGGATCGGCTCAGCGCAGAGGTTCTGTCCACCGTTCGGACCAACCGTGACGGTGTCGGTCCTGTCCGATACATTCGGTTCGTTCCCACGCAGATGGAGGTCCGATGTCCAACGAGCTCGTCCAGGTACCGGTGTGGACGCTGGCCACAGATGAGGCGGATATCCCCGCAGTCCTGAGCGACACAGCGCTGACTCCCGATCGGCTCGCGGGCCTTCGCCGTGCGCTCGCTGAGTTCAGCGAGACGCCCCTGACGACGCTGGAGGCTCATGCGGCGCCCGAGTCACTCGATCGGTCGAAGGGTATCCACCTGCACGGCGTGAGTCCGCTGGCGCAGCAGCTTTCACAGCTCGTCAAGAACACGCCACAGGTCTTCACCGATGGCGGCGAAACGCTCTACCGAATGCAGGTACCGGCGAAGTTTGCGGCACAGGTCGCAGGCGGGATGGTCAAGCCGATGGCGTCGTCGAGCGCTGCGAGTGGGGTGCACACTGCGCTCACCGACGGATCAAGGATCGTCGGGCAGGCAACGATGGTTCCTGTGACCGCGGGAAAGGCAGCCGCTGCCGGTGCCGGTGCCGCGGCACTGACTGTCGCGGCGCCCTTGGTCCTGATGGCTGTGGCCGTTGGCGTAAGCGCATACGCCGACCAGCAGCGTCAGAAAACCCTCGAGAGGATCACTGAACTACTCGAGAAGCTTGTTGCTGAAAACCTGGAGTCCGAACAGCACGCGCTGGAGGCATGCCGGGGTGCTATCCAGAAGGCGACCGCCATCGTCCTAGACGAAGGGCGAATAGGGGTGTCCCTGGGACTTGACTCCGCGGTGTTCGCGATCGACAGCGCCGTGTCTAAAGCGTCGTCCCGGATCGTCAAGTGGGAGAAAGCACTGCAGACGTTCGACACCGACAAGGTCGAACTGAACCACCTCGCTAAAGCGATCCCGGGTGTGGAGGCCGCGGACAGCGAGTTCTACGTCCACGTCGAGCTCGCCCAGCTCGCCATCGCGATGAAGCGGCGTGTCATCGTGCTCCAGGCTGTCGAGCACGCGCAGCTGTCGGAAGGAAACCCGTTCGAACGCTTCGCTGCGATGCTGCACAAGGAGCAGCACGACATCGAGGCACTCGATCGCCGCCTGGATGGCGTTCTCCTCCGCCTGTCAGCGCTGCAACTTGACCGGTCTCACGGCATCCGCGACATCATGTTCTCCTCCGGCGAGGTGGACAAACTGCTGAACACAACGCGTCGACTGCGCGGTCTCGGGCAGACGGTGCAGATTGCCGGACGGCAGTCGGAGGTCACCATCGACATGGTCCAGGAGAAGGACGGTTCGGTGATCGTCTTTCCCGCGATCGCCTCATAGCGGTCGATCATGGGGCCGGTGAACGGACGCAACGCGGACCCCAGCGTGGTCGCGGCGAAGATGGCGCGGATTCGGGAACCCCACGTCGCGCCGCTCAACGACCTCGCCGATCGGGTCGCCGATGCCGAAGGACTACGCCGAGGTGAGGTGCCCTACGTCGACCCGGACGCAGGCGGCGTCAACGCTCGAATGCTCGTGCTCCTGGACAATCCGTCGACGAAGGCCGAATCGACTAGCGGGTCGGGCCTTCTGAGTCTGGACAACAACGACTGGACAGCAAGGAACTGCCGAAGGCGTATGCGCGCCACGGAGTCGACTGGGACGACGTTGTCCACTGGAACGTGGTGCCTTTCCCGGTTGCCGGTGTGAAGAACGGTGGATCGACGCCGACGGAGCGGGCGCGCGGTGCCCGTTGGACCCGGGAAGTGGTGAGTCTGCTAACGAATCTAGAGATCGTCCTGCTTCTCGGTGGTTCCGCTCGCGATGGTTGGCGTCGTGCATCCATCACGCGAGACGGCATCTACGTGCCGGCAGGCAAGATTCCGCACTGTTCGATGCGTGGATTGAATACCGCAGGCGGGCGCGAGCGGTTTGAAGCCGCGATAGCCGACGTAGCGACGAGACTCATGCTGGCCTGAGCACCCACCCGGAACGGATGAGGACTGCGGTGACGTTCGGCCACCGGCGTGCAGTCGCAGCTTCGGGACGCCACGCGGTTCCGACCAGCGTGGGCCAATGCGCTGTGCAGCAGGATCTCTCGCTGCCGTCGAACCGCCCTGTTGTCATCGCATGACGACTGACACGCATGGTGCGCAACGAGTGTTGCGAACACGCTCCGCGTCCACACCGTCCACGGTGTGGCTAGCCACCGGACTGATGATCACCGGAGCGAGCATCCAGCTCGTCGGCATGTTCCACGCGCTCTCGTTGGTCGACGCAGTTAGGGAAGAAGTGCGTCTGCGGCAGTCCGTTCGTCTCGGTGACGGATCGACTTATCGGAGCTCTGACGCACTAGATGTCGCGAGCGAGACCGGGACCAACGTCGCGACCGGTTTGATCGTCGCGTCCTGCCTCGCACTTGCCGGACTCTGGCTACTACTTGCGTACGCCAACCTGCGCGGTTTCCGCTGGGCACGCGTGGCGGCCACCGTCATCGGCGCGGTAGGCATCGTCTCCGGGATCACGTCCTTAGCAACCTACGACAGGTCAGTGACCAGCACGCTCGACGTCCTGCTGTTGGTCATCGAAGTAGCCGTACTGAGTCTCCTTTGGCATCCGCGTTCAGCGCCCCACTTCCGCCAGAAGTGACCTGACAGTCGGCCAACGCCACGCTGCGTCTCGGCACGGTCGATGATTCCGGCGGGTTTGGCAGAATGCGGGCATGGTCGAACAGAGCATTTGGATGCAGAAGTCCGCCGCGGATCCCAGCCACTCCAGCTGGTACGTCGAACGCTTCCGCACCCTGGCGCGCGAGGGCAACGACCTGGTCGGCGAGGCGCGGCTCATCGACGCGATGGCGTCGCGCGGGTCCCGCATCCTCGACGCCGGGTGTGGTCCGGGACGCGTGGGCGGGTACCTCGCCGAGGTCGGACACGACGTCGTCGGCGTCGACGTAGACCCGGTCCTCATCAAGGCCGCCGAAGAAGACCATCCCGGCCCGCGCTGGCTGGTGAACGACCTCGCCGAACTGGACCTCCCCGCCCGCGGCATCGACGAACCGTTCGACCTCATCGTCTCGGCCGGCAACGTGATGGCGTTCCTCGCGCCGAGCACCCGTATCACCGTCCTCGAGCGACTGCGCGCACATCTCCGCAACGACGGCCGCGCCGTGATCGGATTCGGAGCCGGCCGGGACTACGCATTCGACGAGTTCCTCAACAACGCAGCCACCGCCGGCTTCGCTCAGGACCTACTCCTGGAATCATGGGACGTCCGCCCGTTCACCGAGAAGTCGGAGTTCCTCGTGGCCGTCCTGCGGCCCGCGTAGAACCCCAACAACATGTCGACATCCTTGCCCAAACCGTCAAGAGCCTTGAACGGCAAGCGAATCAGTCGTCTGCGGTCCCAAACGTCCCCTTAGTGATCTCGACGTCAGGCGACAGCGGATGCCGCATCCGCCAGCGTTCAGTCAGCTTCGACGCGGCGATCTTCCACTCGCCGTCCTCGACGACGTACTCGTCGTCGTACTCCCCCACCATGACCGTCTCGGTCCGGTCGAGCAGGTTCACCTGACGGAAGCGCAACGACCATCGCCCCGTCGCAGTCGTCTCACTGGTGAGGGTGATGTCCGGATGCATGCCGTGATGCATGTCGAGGATGGCGAACCGGCCATCAATCTTGTGCAGCGCGACCCGCCGGAAGATGTCCGTCAGGGCGTCGGCGTCGTCGAAGGTGCCCATCGGTCCGTAGTCGATCCGCGCGCCAGTGCGGACGAAGCAGTCGCGAAAGGCGTCCGCGTCTTTGGCATCCGACGCTCGCCAGTAGCGGTACTTGAGTCGCTCGATCGCAGCGACGTGCTCGTGCTCCGAATCAGTCGTCATCGCCATCCGCTCTCCGCTGCAAGGCCCCCGGCCCTTCGGTCCGCTCGGGCGTCATGGGCAGCCTATGTCCGCTCGCTCCGACCTCACGTGGATTCGCCGACACTCGACGGGCTTGTCTTCGGAAGGCAGCGCTCGCCCCGAGGATTCGGGGCGCTACTGCGAGTCGGGGCACCTCGGTTCCGCGGACGCCAGAACGCTGCGGCGTCATCCCGCAGTCGCAGGCCGACCGAAATTGTCAGTGGTCGATGCGATCATCTGTGCGTCATAAGTGGTTCTCGCTCCTGTTCTGCGTTCGTCGTCAGTCGCCTTACCGCCGGCGCTCTCTCCCACCACGAGCAGCGTCGTCGCTTACGGCTTCGGTGACAACACGATCGAGGCGGGTTGGAGGAAGGAAGACGGATGAAACTCTCTGCTGCGCTTGATGTCGAGGTCGTCGCCCACGAAGCCGCCGACGAGGTGACCGTGCTGCTCGAACTGCAGGCACCTGCCGGGCCCGTCACGGACCGGACACCGACAGCGTTCCAGGTCGTCCTAGACCGGAGCGGGTCGATGTCCGGCGCCCCACTCGCCGGCGCACGGAAAGCGCTTGCGAGCGTGGTCGCCCAGCTCGACCCGACCGATGTGTTCGGGCTGGTCACGTTCGACGATTCGGCCGACGTCGTGGTCCCCGCTGGTCCACTCACAGACAAGCAGCGTGCTACCGATGCCGTTGCTCGCATCGACGCCGGGGGCCTCACCGACCTGTCATCGGGCTACCTACGAGCTCTGCAGGAGCTGCGACGCGGAACGACCGCAGCAGGTGTTCGAGGCGGGACCGTGCTGATCGTCAGCGATGGTCACGTGAATCAAGGGATCCAAGACGTCGACGCCCTCGCCGGCGTCACCGCGAAAGCCGCGGCTGACGGCATCGTCACCTCGACGCTCGGCTACGGCCGCGGGTACGACGAAACGCTGCTGTCCGCGATGGCGAAGGCGGGCAACGGGAATCACGTCTTCGCCGACGACCCGGATGCTGCTGGTGCGGCAATCGCTGGTGAGGTGGACGGGTTGCTGGCGAAGTCGGCTCAGGCCGTCACCCTCACCGTACGTTTCGTTCCGCAGGTGCAGAAGCTGTCCCTGTACAACGACCTTCCAGTCCACCAGACCGCTGAGCGCGAGCTGATGATCGAGCTCGGCGACCTGCATGCGCTGGAGCAGCGAAAGCTGTTGCTGCAGATGAAGGTCGACGGGCTTGCCGCGCTTGGGGTCACACAGGTCGCCGGTCTGGAGTTGCGCTACGTGGAGACGGCCACGCTGACCGAGCACACGGTGACGCTGCCCATTTCGGTCAACGTGGTGCCGGGCGATGAGCTCGGAGATCGGATACCGGATCCGAAGGTGCAGTCCGAGAAGCTCTACCAAGAAGGTCAGGCGGAGAAGCTCCGGGCGTCGCAGGCCTTCGAGCGTGGGGACATTGAGGGTGGCGAGTCCGCGCTCGGTGTCGCTCGGGCACGCCTCACCGAGGCCGCCTCATTCTGCCCGCCCGAGGACCGCGAGGCCATCGATGGGGAGGTTGGCGCGCTTGACGTGCTCGCTGCCGATGTCCGTACGACAGGTGCCGGTTACGTGTCCAAGGCGACCCGCGACTCGTATCATCTCGCCAACCGGAAGCGTGGCCGGCGCCGGGACTGAGCTCGTCCTCGATGACGCTGTCCGCAGGTTCTGCCCTCGACGCCGACGACCCACCGCGTCGAGCGCGCCCGAACTCTTCACCAGGAGGAACTATATGCACCTCACCACCGCCCAACTCGACCGCGCCGCAGGTGTTCTCCTCGGGACAGCCGCTGGTGACGCGCTCGGCGTTCCGTACGAGTTCGAGTCCCGCGTCCTGCGCGGTGACGAGGCGCCCCAGATGCTCGGCGGAGGTCTGGGCGACTTCGCTCCCGGCGAATGGAGTGACGACACGTCCATGGCGATGGCGATCGCCGACGTCGCGGCGACCGGCGCCGACCTCACCAGCGACGAGGCACTCGACGCCATCGCCGACAACTTTCTACGCTGGTTCGACGGCGGACCCGCCGACATCGGAATCCAAACCCGAGCTGTTCTGAGCGCGACGAGGCGTCGACTCAGCGGCAGTGGACTCGGCGCGGGCGCGATCATGCGCGAGGAGGCGAACGCCTACGCCGAGCAGCATCCGCATTCGGCCGGCAACGGTGCGTTGATGAGAACCGCACCCGTCGCGCTCGCGCACCTCGAAGATCGGGACCGCCTCGCTGACGCCGCGCGGCTGGTGGCCGGTCTCACCCACGCCGACCCCCTCGCCGGCGATTCCTGTGTCTTGTGGTGCGAGGCGATCCGGGTGGCGGTTCTGGACGGTAAGTTCGACGTCCGCGCCGGACTCGACCTACTACCCGACGAGCGAGTCGACCAGTGGTCGGCATGGCTCGACGCTGCCGAGTCACAGCCTCCGATGTCGTTCTCGCCGAATGGGTTCACCGTCACTGCGCTCCAGGCAGCAGTCTCGGCTATTCTGCAGACCCCGATCCCCGACACGATGCCATGCCGTCACCTGCACAGTGCACTCGACGCCGCAATCCGGATCGGCAACGACACCGACACGGTCGCCGCGATTGCCGGCGGACTGCTCGGCGCTCGATGGGGTGCGAGTGCGGTCCCGTGGTTCTGGCGTCGCGCCATTCACGGCTGGCCGGAACGCGACGGACGACCCAGCGACTCGCACGACCTGATCGCGCTGGCAACCCTCGCGGTGCGCGACGGCGAGCCGGATGGCAAGGGCTGGCCGCTGGTTGACGACGTCCAGTACTCCGAGCACGCATTCACCGACGCGGTCCCCCACCCGTTCGACCACGGGGTGCTGCTCGGCACACACGCGACTGTCGACCACAGTGCTGACGCGGTGGTGTCGATGTGCCGGGTCGGACGGCACCAGGCGTGTTTCGGGAAGGCAACCGAGTTTGTCGCGTCCCGGCTCATGGACTCGGGAGATCCTGCCGAGAACCCGAACCTCGAGTTCGTCCTCGCGGACACAGCTGATGCCGTCCGTGGTTTGCGTGCTGAAGGCAAGGCGGTGTTGCTCCACTGCGTTGCCGGACATCAGCGGACGCCCAGTGTCGCGGTCGAGTATGGCGTGATGCTTGGACATTGCCTCGACGATGCCCGCGCCTCGATTCTGGCGACGCTTCCGAGTGCTCGGGCCGATGGGCTCGTATGGGACCGGGCAGGTGAACGAGATCGGGTCGCGCTAGATGAGGCGCACGGAACCGCGTTGCGCGGCGGGGGCGCCGCGCAATGACAGTATCGGTATAGGTGTGAATCGGCGAGACTGGGCGCGACATTTGAGAGTCGTTGTTCTCGCAGTGATCTGGCCGCCTGCGCGCTCCCGTTGAGCGTCAACGTTCGCAATGTGATCGCTTGGGTCCTGCCCGTGCGTTACCAACCGATTCACCTCAAATCGTGTCAACGGCCAGTTTGATGTCCCCGCTGGTGGCCAGGTAGAAGTCCCCACCCTGTGCGGGATGTTCTTAGGTTGGC
>NZ_JAGRQM010000023.1:0-80950 GCF_018132775.1 Gordonia sp. SCSIO 19800
GGCAGACAGGCACTTTCGCGTATCACACGCCGAACACCAGCAACATCAGTGAAATATCCAGGCTCAGGGAGCAGTGGTTGGGCTTGCTCGAACACAACGGGTTCCTTCGTAGTCCACGACGGCCGCCAGGCCGCAGATACTGAGGTGCGAGGAGCGCAAGCGACGAGCCACGAAGGGTTGATGCGCTCGCGGCTGTCGTTCGTTCGGATCGGGGAGCAAGGGCGTGCCGAAAACGCTCCTGAACCCCGCGGCCGGCGTGTAGGTTCTCCTGCAACTGCGCTGCAACCGTCGGACAAGGGTCCGGGAGGTGTCCGGTGAGCACTGCCGAAGAACGTGCGAGACAACTCGAACTCGTTGCGCGACTTAAGTCCTCGTATCCCGAGCTGCCGGATGCCCCGACGCCCGATCTCCTCGACCACGATCGATTCGTCGCCTACATGAAGCCGGTTCACGACGTCGGGGGTGAGCCCGACGCACCGATCACCTACGAGGGCAAGGCGTACGAAGAATGGGAGCACATGACCTATGTCATGTGTGAGGTGCTCGCCTGGCGCGGAATCTGGTTGTCCGAAGAGCGGCGTCGGATCGGCAACGTCGACGTCGGTCGCGCGGTCTACCTCGGAATCCCGTACTACGGACGCTGGTTGCTGGCGGTCGCCAGAATTCTCGTCGAGAAGCACCACATCGCGCTCGGCGAGCTCAGTGAACGCATGCTCGAGGTCCGGGAGCGATACGCGGGCGGCCTGGACGGCCGGCGTCTCGAGGCCCGCCCGCGCAGCGTCGGAGACGGATCCGACGTCCCGCGGAACACACACCACCGGCACGCCATCGGAATCGGCGACCCGCAGATCTACGCCGGGCGGGCGGGCGACGCCGCATTCGGCATCGGGGACCGGGTCCGGGTCCGCGAGCTGCCCGTCCTGTTGTACACCCGGACACCGGAATACGTCCGGGGCGCGGTCGGCGAGGTCGCGGCCGTCGCCTACGAGAGCCCAGCGCCCGAGGACGAGACCTGGGGTCTCTCTGACGCCCAACCGGAGTGGTTCTACGTGGTCCGGTTCACCATGGGCGACCTCTGGCACGGCTACACCGGGCCCGCCGACGACACCCTGCAGACCGAGATCCCCGAACGCTGGCTCGAATCCGCCGGCGGAGAGGACGACCGCTGATGAGCGACGATCACCACGACCACGACCACGACCACGACCGGACGGTCAAGCCGATGGTCGACGAGATCACCGACTTCGAGGTACTCGAGATCGCGCTGCGTGAGCTGTGCATCGAAAAGGGACTCTTCACCGCCGAGGAGCACCGCCGCTTCACCGAGTTCGCCGAACAGATCGGGCCGACGCCCGCGGCGACGCTCGTCGCCCGGGCCTGGCTCGACCCCGAGTTCGAGCGATTGGCACTCGACGATCCGATGGCCGCCAGCAAAGAGGTCGGCGTCGACTGGCTCGAACCGACCGGTTTCGGAACACCCAGCGATTTCACGGCTTTCGAGATCCTCGCCGACACCCCCACGATCCATCACGTGATCGTGTGTGCGCTGTGCTCGTGCTATCCGCGCCCGATCCTGGGGAACTCGCCCGAGTGGTACCGAACGCCGAACTACCGTCGCCGGATGGTGCGGTGGCCGCGACAGGTGCTGTCCGAGTTCGGACTCCAGCTCCCGGAGGGTGTCTCCGTACGCGTGCAGGACTCCAATCAGAAGCACCGCTTCATGGTGATGCCGCGGCGCCCGGCAGGCACCGACGGATGGACCGAGCAGCAGCTGTCGGAGATCATCACCCGCGACTGCCTCATCGGAGTCGCGCTCCCCAGACCGGGGGTCACCACCAACGTCGTCTCGGCCATCCGTCCGGCCGTCCACCCGGCGGGGGAGTAGCCGATGACCGAGGACGGACGCACCGGATCATCCCACGGACCACTCGAGGAGATCGTCGACCGGAACCAGGTGTGGCACCGAATGGTCGCGAAATACGGTGTGGAGAACCCTGTTCCACCGTGGAAGACGAGCCTCGACGGTCTCTGCGATGCGCTCGACCGGGTCGCCGACTCCACCGCGGTGAACGCGGGCGCCCCCGGCGTCGTCGAACGACGCGACGAGGAGGACCGGCTGTCGGCGACCATCTACGCCGACCTGCCCTACCCCGAGAACCAACTGGTCGCCCTGGCACACACTCTGCTCGACCGCGGGGTCATCGACGAGAGTGAGTTGCGGACGCGGATGGCTGCGGTGCGCGCCCGCCTGGAGTCCTGACCGGCCGGCCTGAGGACAAATTCGTCAACCGGCGACAGCTGTGCACAGCCGTCGCTCCAACGGATGACGCGGTGTCGGCTCCACTACTCTCAGCCCATGCCCGGGGGGAACGACGCGATCGACACGCGTAGCGACGAGCAGCTTCTGCACGCTCACCTCGCCGGCGACCCACACGCCTTCTCCGATCTCATCAGCCGCCATCTCGATTACCTGTGGTCGGTGGCGCTGCGGACCAGCCAGAATCCGGAGGATGCCGCAGACGCGTTGCAGGACGCCCTCTTCGCCGCGCATCGGACCGCACACGACTTCCGGTCCGATGCCAAGGTGACGAGTTGGCTGCACCGGATCGTCGTGAACGCCGGCCTCGATCGCATCCGACGGAACAAGGTCCGCAGAACCGTGCCGCTGCCGGAATGGGACGTGGTCTCCATCGCCGACACCACCGACGACATCGCCGCCGTCGACCTGTCGGTGTCGATCGGGCGAGCGCTGCACGTCCTCCCCGAAGGGCAACGGGCGGCCATCGTCGCCGTCGACATCGAGGGTTACACGGTCGCCGAAGCGGCCGAGATCCTCGGTGTCGCCGAGGGCACGATCAAGAGTCGATGCGCTCGCGGCCGCCTCAAACTCGCCCAGGTCCTCGGACATCTGCGGAGCGGCTGACCCGCCATCACCCCGACTGGTCCATACCGTTCCCGACAGATCGCGGCCGGGGGGAACCGAACCGGGGCGGGCCGCGTCCAAGTATTCGACGGATCGCGACCAGGAGACCGCCTCCTCTGACCCGACTCCGCTCGTGAACCACGCCGAACCGAGCCGAACTCCACGAACGCCCGCCATCCCCCGGAATGGAAGACTGACACCATGACCCCTCGGGGACCCGACGACCACGAGACCGGCGATCTACCGGACCCGCCGTATTCGGCGGAGATCCTCGCCGACCTGCACGCCGGTGCACTGCCCGACCGGACAGCCGCACATATCCGTTCCCGCATCGTCGATGACGTTGCCGCACAATCGATCCTGGCCGCGCTGGATCACACCTCCGACGATCTACGCTCCGCCGGTCCGGCGCCCGCACCCGTTCCCGACCAGGTCCGCGCCGACGTCGCGACCACCCTCGCCGCGCTCGGCCGGGATCCCGCACCGGTCGACATCTCGGCCGCACGCCGCGGGCGTCGACCCGCCCGCTCCCGATCGCGCGACGACCGTCGAATGGCCGGCCGTCTGTTGCTGGCTGCCGCCGCAGTCGTCGTCGTCGCGGTCGGAACAGTCGGAATACTGCGGCTGGTCTCGGCGCCCGACGCGACCAATCCCGGGCAGACGCCGCGCGCTCAGTCGTCGTCGGTCCCGACCCCGGCGGGTCCCGCGGGCATCGCGACCGCACTCTCGGTCCTCGGGCGTACCGACGGAGCACCCTTTGGTTCCGTGGAGGCGCTCCGCCGCTGCACCGCCGCGCACCTGGTACCGGTCGAGGTGGTGATCGTCGGTTCCGGTCGAATCCTCGTCGACGGCACCGGGGCCGCCGCGATTCTCTTGTCGACGGGCGTGGCAGGACGTTTCGACGCGCTGATCGTCGGCCTCGACTGTGACCTGGGAAACCCGGCGCTGATCTCACGAGGCATCGTCGGCGGGTGACCGGCACGTCACGAGGCCCAGGGCTGCGCCGACCGGCCGGGGCACGCGTCGCGTCAGCGGGAACATCTCCGCCTACCCTGGTGTTGAAGCAGCCGTGACCCGCCTGGACTGGGCGGGTCTCGCTAAACCCACAGCACGGAGGACAAGTGAGCCAGCCAGAGACCCAGCAGATCCACGAGTTGATCATCATCGGATCTGGTCCTGCCGGGTACACCGCAGCGATCTACGCCGCGCGCGCCGAGCTATCTCCCATCGTCTTCGAGGGCACCCAGTTCGGTGGCGCCCTGATGACGACCACCGAGGTGGAGAACTTCCCCGGTTTCCAGACCGGTATCCAGGGTCCGGCGTTGATGGACGAGATGCGTGAGCAGGCCATCCGCTTCGGCGCCGACCTGCGCATGGAGGACGTGGACACCGTTCGGCTGACCGGCCGGATCAAGGAGGTCGAGGTCGGCGGGGAGATCTACCGGGCCCGCGCCGTCATCCTCGCCATGGGCGCGGCGGCGCGCTATCTCGGCATCGAGGGGGAGCAGCAGCTCCTCGGCCGCGGTGTGTCCGCCTGTGCCACCTGTGACGGTTTCTTTTTCAAGGACCAGGACATCGCCGTCATCGGCGGCGGCGACTCCGCGATGGAAGAGGCCACGTTCCTGACCAAGTTCGCGCGGAGTGTCACGCTGGTCCACCGTCGTGACGAGTTCCGGGCGTCGAAGATCATGCTCGAGCGCGCACGTGCCAACGACAAGATCCGTTTCGTCACCAATGCCGCGGTGCAGTCCGTGGTCGGCGACGGTTCGGTGTCGGGTCTGAAGGTCGAGGACACGCGCACCGGCGAGGTCAGCACCCTCGATGTGACCGGCATGTTCGTCGCGATCGGCCACGATCCGCGCAGCGAGTTGGTCCGCGGGCAGGTCGACCTGGATTCCGAGGGTTACGTCCTGGTTCAGGGACGTACGACCCTCACTTCTCTTCCCGGCGTGTTCGCCGCCGGGGACCTCGTGGACCACACCTACCGACAGGCCATCACCGCCGCGGGCAGTGGATGTTCGGCGGCCATCGACGCCGAGCGCTGGCTGGCCGAGCAGGGTGAGGCAGCCGACCTCAGCGTGAACGATGCCGAGGCGGCCTCCGTTTCCGAGATCGACGCTGTTCAGGCACCCGCCTGAACCGTCAACCACTTACCCCCTGGGCCACCCGGCCCGGTCCGACCAAGGAGATCAGATCATGGGTGCACACACCGTTGCCGTCACCGACACCACGTTCAAGGACGCCGTTCTCGGCGCCGACAAGCCGGTTCTGGTGGACTTCTGGGCCACCTGGTGCGGTCCCTGCCGCATGGTCGCTCCGGTTCTCGAGGAGATCGCTCGCGACCACGGCGACAAGCTGACGGTCGCCAAACTCGATGTCGACGAGAGCCCGTCGACCGCGCGTGACTTCCAGATCATGTCCATCCCGACCATGATCCTGTTCGACAAGGGTCAGCCGGTGAAGACGATCGTCGGTGCCAAGGGCAAGGCAGCCCTGCTTCGTGAGCTCGACTCGGTCGTCGGCCAGTCGGCCTGACGACCTGCGATTTCCCGCACATCGACGCGACAGTCCGACGGGTGAACGACGTTGCCGTTCCACCCGCGGACTGTTTGCGTTGGTAGTGTCGGCCGTGGTCTCGACCGGAGACCCCTGCACGCCGGATCACACCGATTCGGCTTCGTGCAGTTTGGTGTAGTGAAGTCCAGCTGCGAGAATGCAGGCTGACGTTTCACCGGTGTACCGCATGGCTACATCGGACATCGCGCAGAGCCGCACCTGCCGCGATTCGTACGAGGGGTGACCAGATGCCATTGTTCCGACTTGGTGATCACGGCTCGGCGGTGGCCGAGATCCGCGCCATCCTCGTCGGACGTGGTCTGTTGCCCGACGATGGATCCTCCAGCGCCACACACGGTGGGCCGGCGAACGGGTGGAATCCACCCGAAGCCGTCTTCGACGAGGCGTGTGACCGGGCCGTCCGTGCGTTTCAGCAGGAGCGCGGACTGATCGTCGACGGCATCGTCGGTCCGGCTACCTACCGCGTCCTGCGCGAGGCGTCCTACCGGCTCGGCGCTCGAGTGCTCTCGTATCAGCTGTCGGCGCCCATGGTCGGCGACGATGTCGCGACCCTGCAGAGCCGGCTGCAGAACCTCGGCTACTTCACGTCGCTGGTCGACGGCGTCTTCGGCCTCACCACTCATAACGCAGTGTGCCTTTACCAGAGTGAATACGGTCTCGCTTCCGACGGCATCTGCGGTCCGGCCACCCTGCGTTCACTGGAACGCCTCGGCACGAGAGTGACCGGCGGCTCGCCGTACGCGATCCGCGAAGAAGAGCACGTCCGTCGTTCCGGACCGCAGTTGTCCGGAAAGCGGATCCTCATCGACCCCGGCTCCGGTGGACTCCATGCCCTGTCGACGAGTGAGGTCGCCGATCGCGAGTCGGAACTGCTGTGGGACCTCGGTGCTCGTCTCGAAGGCCGGATGGCGGCCGCCGGAATGCAGACGTTCCTGTCGCATGACGGTCGGGGACGTCCCGGGGACGACGAGCGCGCTCGCGTCGCGAATCTGATGGACGCCGACCTCATGATCTCGCTCCGCTGCGGCCATTACCGGAACGCGCGCGCCAATGGTGTCGCGTCGTTCTACTTCGGCAACAACGACTCGTACTCGACGATCGGGCGCAACCTCGCCGGCTTCATCCAGCGGGAGATCGCGGCACGCACGCCATTGTCGGACTGCCGAACCCACGAGCGCACATGGGACGTTCTCCGGCTCACCAAGATGCCCGTGGCCCTCATCGACGTCGGTTACATCACGAACCCGAACGACGCTGCAGTGCTTGCTGATTCGGATTGGCGCAACGTCATCGCCGACGCCATCGTGGTGGCGGTGAAGCGACTGTACCTGCTCGATCAGGACGATCGTCCTACGGGCACTTATACTTTCGCGGATCTGCTGGCCGCGGAGAACAGCTCCCGCTGATCCGCTGCGGCCCGGTTCCCACCGGGACCGCCGTCCGCTGCCGACCGGCCAGATCCATCTCGGCCATCACCACCAGTTTCTGCAGCGCACTCTCCACCTCGACCTTCCAGCCGAGCCCTTCGTCGAGCTCCAGTCGGAAACGCGGGAACCTCTGGTGCGACGACACGACGTCGAACCCGGAATCTTTCAGAAACGACGCGTCATTCATACAGTTCGTGCAGAGATCGGCCTGGGGGTCGTCGAGGATCTCACGCGCGACTTCGACGATCGCCTCATCCGACCAGAGCTCGAGATCGTCGGCCACCCCGCCCGCGCTCCCGGCGAGCACAAAGGGATCCGCGCCGGACCCGTTCCGTACCAGACCGAACGATTCGACCGCCCGGACGCCTCGCCGGATCAGGTCGCCCAGCACCGCGTCCAGCAGGATGGTGGCGACTTCGTCGTGGCCGGGCTCGGTACGGATGCTGGTGAGCAGCACGGCGTCGTGGCTGACCGGCGACGTAGGGAAGTGCTGCGACCGCGGAACACGATTGGGCGGCGCGTAGAAGGCTGTACCGATGACAGTGTTCGTGCTCGACTCGATCGCGACCTGCCCGCACGCACCCCAATCGAGGAGAAGACCCGAGATCCACGCCTCCTTGTCGAACTCGCTCTCGTAGGGTTCGAGATCGCCGGGGCCCGGTGCCGTGCCGCGGCTTGTCTGCGCCACGGGCTCGACTTCCCAGAAGACGCATTTGCGGGTGTGGTGGGGGAGCGACGCGAAGGATCCCAGTTCCAACCGAGTGACGGACACACTCATGTCGATGCGCCCCGGTCGAGAATTCCACGGATGCCGAATGTAGCAGCGCAACAACAGCTTTCGCTGCATGAGCGCCCGCTGGCTACCTCAATCGTCACTGTGACATTACTTCCGCGTCTAGGTGGTACCGGAAATCCCGCGCCGAAATTCACTTCTTCGGATCGATAAACTGGACAATGCGTTCCAAGTCGTCGACCGAGCCGAACTCCACCACGATCTTGCCTTTTCTTTTCCCTAGACTGACTGTAACCCTGGTGTCCAGACTGTCGGACAGTCTCTCCGCGAGATCCTGGAGGCCTGGCATCTGCATCGGACGGCGTTTCGGTGCCGACGGAGATTTCGCTTCCGGACCGTCGCCACGATTGGCGAGCGTGACAGCTTCTTCGGTCGCCCGCACCGACAACCCTTCGGCGACGATCCGCGCCGCGAGAGCTTCCTGAGCGTCGCTTCCGGTCTCGAGGGACAGGAGAGCGCGGGCATGGCCGGCCGACAGCACCCCCGCCGCGACCCGGCGTTGCACCGGAATCGGGAGTTTGAGCAACCGGATCATGTTGCTGATCAGCGGGCGAGAACGGCCAAGGCGAGAGGCGAGCTCCTCGTGCGTCACACCGAACTCCTCGAGCAGCTGCTGATAGGCCGCCGCTTCTTCGAGTGGGTTGAGCTGCGCACGGTGGATGTTCTCCAACAGAGCATCGCGCAGCATGTCACCGTCAGGCGTCTCCCGCACGATCGCGGGGATGGCCTCGAGCCCTGCCTCCTGGCTTGCCCGCCACCGGCGCTCACCCATGACGATCTGATAGGCGATCCCATCCGCGGTGGGCTGCTTGAGTCGGCGCACCACGATGGGCTGCATCAGTCCGAACTCTCGAATCGAGTGCACGAGCTCCGCCATCGCCTCGTCATCGAAGACGGTTCTGGGCTGACTGGGATTCGGCTGGATCTCCTTCGGGGGCAACTCGCGGTACACCGCGCCCGCCTCTTCCGGGCTGAGAGGTTGCGTCCCGGTCGCCTGCGTAGCGGCAGTCGACGAGGTCTTGACGCCATCATCAGCTGTCGTCGGACCCTTGCCGATGACGACATCCGCTGCGGCGTTGCCGAGGCGCGGGGCGCCCGATTGGTCGTCGGCAGGCCCCGTCGGAATCAGCGCCGCGAGCCCTCGTCCGAGTCCACCCCGGCGCTGAGCGGCGTCTCGTTGACTCATTGGTGCTCCCTTTCGCGATGATGGTCGTGAGTCGGCGTGTCACGTGAACCGAGGCGATACCGGATCACGCCGGCGCCCCCTCGGCAGCCCGCAACGCCAGTTCGCGTGCGGCATCGAGGTAACTCATTGCGCCGCGAGAGCCCGGGTCGTACTCGATGATCGTCATCCCGTAGCCGGGGGCCTCGGACACCTTGACGCTTCGCGGGATGATCGTGCTCAGCACCTTGTCGCCGAAGTGGCGCCGCACTTCTTCGGCCACCTGGTCGGCCAGTTTCGTCCTGCCGTCGTACATCGTCAGCACGATCGTGGAGACGTGGAGCTCACGGTTGAGGTGCGCCTGTACGAGTTCGATATTGCGCAGCAACTGTCCGACGCCCTCGAGTGCGTAATACTCGCACTGGATCGGGATGAGAACCTCACGGGCTGCCACCATCGCGTTGACGGTCAGCAGACCCAGTGATGGGGGACAGTCGATGAACACGTAGTCGATCTGGTACTTGGCAAGCACATCGTCGGCGAGCGCATTACGCAACCGATTCTCGCGGGCCACCAGCGACACGAGTTCGATCTCGGCGCCGGCCAGATCGAGAGTCGCAGGCACGCAGAACAGGCCGCGCTGGCTGGGCGACTCCTGGATCGCTTCCTCGAGGGTCACTTCACCGAGCAACAGCTCGTACACCGATGCGATGTCCTGCGCACGATGATCGATGCCGAGCGCGGTACTGGCGTTGCCCTGGGGGTCGAGATCGACGACCAGAACGCGAAGACCGCGCAGTGCGAGCCCGGCCGCGAGGTTGACGGTCGTCGTGGTCTTCCCGACGCCGCCCTTTTGATTGGCGACGGTCATGATCCGTGTATGCGGCGGTTTGGGTAGTTGCCCCGCACCCCCGGGAGTCAGTACCTGGCTCGCGCGCTCTGCGGCCATGGCGATAGGGGTGTCGGCGAAGGGCTGGCCGTCAACTCCGGGGTGACCCCCTGCCGGGGTTTCACGTGAAACATTCGGGTCTTGATCGACCACGCGTGGACTCCTTTGACCGACCTCGTACGGACTCGCGTCCGTACCGCCGGCGGCTGTAGCTGCCGACCCCACGGTCGCGGAAGCGTCCATTGCAGCACCTTCGGGGGTGCCGACAGAACGCTTCCTATTCTGCGCCCTTCGCGGACTCCACACCAATCCGATCGCCTCCTCAGCGCCGTCCGGAACGGCCACCGCGCGACCGCTCGGTCTTGGTTCCCACGATCACGGTCGTCGGCGTTTCGAGAACGCGATCGCCACACGTGTGAACCGTCAGTTCTGTGATCCCAGAGCGCCCGACCACCGCCCGATCTCGTTCGATCTCTTCGGCTGCTGACGACCCTTTGATCGCGATCATCTGGCCTCCGGGCCGGACCAGGGGAGCGGACCATTTCGCCAATCGTTCGAGCGGCGCGACGGCTCGCGACGTCACCACATCGGCGGGCTCGACGACGGCGCGTACCGCCTTCTCTTCGGCTCGCCCACGGATCACGATCACGTTGTCCAACGAGAGCGCGGCAGCAGCACGGTCCAAGAAGGTGCTGCGTCGGAGGAGCGGTTCGATGAGAGTGATCGAGAGATCCGGGCGTGCAATGGCGAGGGGGATGCCAGGGAGGCCGGCACCGCTGCCGATGTCGATCACGCGCGATCCGTCGGAGATGAGCTCGCCGAGTACGCCGCAGTTGAGGATGTGACGATCCCACAGTCGCGGGACCTCTCGCGGACCCATGAGTCCGTGGTCGATCCCGTCGGTGGCGAGGATGCGCCAGTAGTCCACCGCCAGCGCCACCCGCTCACCGAAGACATCAGTCGCGATGTCTGGCGGAACCGCCAACACATCAAGATCGTGCTCGTGCTCGGGTTGTGCGTCAGACGGCACTTCGCCTCCGTTCGAGTGGGATTCCTAGACAGTGTTTCACGTGAAACCCAACCCTCTGGCAGGTCGGTGCACATCGGGTCCAGGCGCCATGTTTCACGTGAAACACATCGGTGTGATTCGACGACAAACCGGCGGATCAGAACGCGGCGTCCCGTCGAATCCGAGATCGACACTGCGTCGCATACGCCCCCTCCGCCCCCTAGTCCGAGAGGTCCTCAAGACTGCGGCCCCCTGGGGTGTCAGAAGTGCAAGCCACCAGGCACTGCAAGCGACGAATGTGGTCGAGGTCGACGAGCCTTGATAGATTCGCGACGCATCTCGCCAGGACCCTTCGTGACGGCCTCCGCAAGCTCCGGCCTCCTCAGGGAGCGGTAGTTCCCTCGTAGCCCACGACGGCCGGCCAGGCCGCAGATACCGAGGAGCGAGCTTGCGAGCGGCACCCCCGCTCCCTGAGGAGCGAGCTTGCGAGCATCACCCCCGCTCCCTGAGGAGCGAGCCTGCGAGCATCACCACCCGCTCCCTGAGGAGCGAGCCTGCGAGCATCACGAAGGGTCTTGGTGGGCCGGGTTGCGAAGACCCTTCGTGACGCGCCCTCCGCAAGCTCCGGACGCTCCTCAGGGAGCAGGGGGTGACGCGCCCTCCGCAAGCTCCGGACACTCCGCAGGGGCGGAACTAGACGCGGCCTCCGCAAGCTCCGGGGACACCTCTGGGGGCAGGGGCAGGTCGATCTGTCGGATCAGGGGAGCACGGACTCGGATATTCACGAGTGTTCTTCCATGATCCACAACAGTCGCCAGGCTGAAGATAGTGACGTGCGAGCCCTGCGCCACCCAGCTCGCTGAGGTGCGAGCGAAGCGAGCCTCGAAGGGTCTGATGACGACCGTTTCGATTGACACTCCGGTCCCGGAAGGAAGCGTCACGTGACAATTCGACCAGTTTGCGTCTGGACCGAGCAGCGAGCGGTGTCGTTGGCCAGTGGCGACGCGTGGCGCGGGTATGCCAACGCGCCGGAGACTCACTGCCGCGGTCCGCGCTGCCAACACCCGGAACTGCCCTGGCGCCACAGCGGCCGCCGAGACTGCAACTCGGCAGCCGCTCGACCGAACGGGCCTCGACCCGGTCCGGGCAATGAACGGCTTTGGGCTCTCTCGCCGCGTCCGGCATACGTGGCCATCCACCGCGCTACGAGGACGTCCATGGTGCGAGTTGGCGCTACCGCCATGTGCAGCAACGTCGCCGACTGAGTCGGCCACCGGGCGCGGGGGATCGAGGCATCCGAAGGTGACGGTTACGCATTCCGTCGGCGACATCCCGGGACGTTTGACCGCAACCCGAGTTGCTAGGGGCGCCGACCGTCGACTGGATCGTGCACAACAACGCCCCGCGCGCATCCGTTCTGTTCGCCGACTCAGCGGACGGGTCGTGTTTCACGTGAAACAACAACCGTGTAAGTAGCCCACAGCGCGCAGCGCCGTCGAAACGCCACCCGCTATCGCGGCACACAACCAAGCACTACCCGGAAACAAAGCAGGCCCCGACCGAGACCGGTCGGGGCCTGTTCACCTCCGTGGGGGAGGGGAGTACTTGCTACGAGGGGAGGACCACCACGCGACGTTTCGGCTCTGCACCCTCGCTCTCGCTGACGACGCCGTCGACGACCGCGACCGCGTCGTGCACGATCTTCCGCTCGAACGGGGTCATCGGATCCAGCGCTTCGCGCTCGCCGGACGACAGGACTCGCTCGGCGACCTCACGACCGAGGCGTGCCAGCCGATCGCGGCGATCAGCCCGCCAGCGGGCGATGTCGAGCATCAGGCGGCTGCGTTCACCTGTCGCCTGCTGGACCGCAAGGCGGGTCAGCTCCTGGAGCGCGTCGAGGACCTCGCCCTTGCGCCCGACGAGCTTCGTCAGGTCGTCGCCGCCATCGATGCTGACGACTGCTCGGTCGCCATCCACATCCAGGTCGATGTCGCCATCGAAGTCGAGGACGTCGAGCAACTGCTCGAGGTAGTCGCCGGCGATCTCGCCTTCTTCGACCAGACGGTCTTCGTCGTCTTCGTCCTCATCCGAGTCGTCGTCATCGGTCTCGTCGTCGACGTCGGTCGCGTCCGCTTCGTCCTCGTCGGCGTCGCTATCCACCGCTTCCGTGACGGCGTTCTCCGCCACCGCACCGTCGTCGCCGACGGCCGACGAGGACGTATCGGCCTGGTCCTCGGTCTGGGGTCCCGCCGTGGTCTCGGCGTCCGTACCGGCTTGAGTTGCAGTCTCTGCTGTCATCTCATTCACCTAACTTCTGTGCTTCATCGAACAAGTCTGGGGCGGTCATCGTTTGCCACCGCGTTTGTTTCCGCGTTTGGCTGTCGAACGGCTTCCGCGGTTGTGGTTCTGCTTCTTGCCCGGGGCGGCGCCGGCGCCGGGACGTGTGGGCTTCTGACCCGGCTTGGGTTTGGCTCCCGCCCCGGTGTCCGCTGCGGCGGTCGTCGACTCGTCGGGCGATGCATCTGCGTCGACACCGTCGGTCCCGGCCTTGTCCGACGATCCGTCCTTCGAGAGGGAGACGTTCGTCGAGTCGGCGCCGTTGGTGTTCGTCGCCGCGGGCTTCTTCTTCCGGTCGGGTCGCGCGCCCGGCTTCGGCGCATTGGCCTTCAGCTTCTCCTGCTTGAGGAGCTTGGCCTCTTCCTCTTCCTTGGCGATGTGCCCGAAGACGATGTGCTGCTGACCGTAGGTCCAGATGTTGTTGCTCATCCAGTACAGGAGGATGGCGACCGGGAAGAACGGACCGGTCACGAGGATGCCGATCGGGAAGACGTACAGCGCGAGGTTGTTCATCATCCGGGTCTGCGGATTCTCCAGCGCCGCTTCGGGCTGACGGGCAACCGACGCACGCGAGTTCAGGTGCGTCGCGATGGAGGCGACGATCATCATGGGGATGACGACGAACGCGATCTGCGGGCGCGTGAAGTCGATGGGGGAGCCGGGCTCGACGAAGGCCTGGAACTCGGTCGCCGGCTCGACGAGGTAGGACGACAGCGGGACACCGAAGAGGCGGGCGTCGAGGAAGTTCTGCACTTGTTCGGCGCTGAACACGTAGTTGCCCTGGGACCGGGTCTCTGCCGCACTCATGCCGAGCTGACCCATGCCGGTGCCCATACGGTTGAACGAGCGCAGCACGTGGAACAGACCGATGAAGACCGGGATCTGGAGCAGCATCGGCAGGCAGCCGAGCATCGGGTTGAACCCGTGCTCCTTCTGCAGCTTCTGCATCTCCTCGGTCATCTTGACCCGATCCTTGGCGTACTTCTTACGGATCGCCTGGAGCTGCGGGTTGATCTCCTGCATCTTCTTCGTGGTGCGGATCTGCTTCACGAAGGGCTTGTAGAGAATCGCACGCAGGGTGAACACGAGGAACACCACCGACAGGGCCCAGGCGATGCCGTCGCCACCGGGGGAGTTCGGTGTGACATGGCTGAAGAGCCAATGCCAGACCCACATGATCCCGGAGACCGGGTAATAGATGAAGTCGAGCACGGGTCAGTTACCCCTCACTTGTTGTACTCACAGAGCACGCGTCTCGCCGGACGCGTGCTGATGGTTTCGAGGTCGGTGTGTGCCGGTCGCCGAGCGCCACAGGTCGCGGCACAGTTCGCCGAAGCCGCGTTCGGGAACCGGGTCGTAACCGGGTTTGTGCCAGGGCCCGCACTTCGCGAGCCGGATGACCGACAGCACCGAGCCGTAGAGGAAGCCGTGCCGGTCCAGTGCCTCGACCGCATATCCAGAGCAGGTGGGTTCGAACCGGCAGGACGGCAGACGCATCGGCGACACCCACGTGCGGTACAGCTCGATGAGGAAGATGACGGTGCGGCGGGGGAGGAGGCGGAGTCCGCGCCACAGGCGCGCGCCGGTTCCACTCGAGGCCGCGTGCGGAGTCGTCGGATCCGCCTCGGTCTCAGGCGATGGCGTGGTGTCGGTGGTGCCGCTCATCACCGCGGTCCCGCTCCGTCGGCCGACGCCGCTACGGCCTCGGTCAGGGCCAGGACACGACGACTGGTGAAGGCGTCGCGGAGCTGGTCGGCGAGCTCGTCGCTGGATCGCTCGGCCGCGCTTCGGCGGGCACGGACGACCACATAGGTCTCGGCGGGAAGCAGATGCGATGCGCCGGCGAATGCCGCGCGCAGTCGGCGGGCGACGAGATGGCGCGTCACCGCATTGCCGACGGATTTGCTGACCACGAGACCGAACCAGGGACCACCGGACATCGCCACGTCCCGTCGAAGGCCGCGGGGGTCGGGCCATTCACGGCCGACCATCGCGAGATGGACGACGAAGTCACGACTGTTCACCCGCGCACCGGACTTGAGGGTGCGAGAGAAGTCGGATCCCCGTGAGATCCGATGAAGGGGCGCAGTCATCGAACAGCTGACCGGGCCCCGTGCGGGACCCGGTGAGAGCCGACGATCAGGCGGTGAGCTTCGCGCGGCCCTTGGAACGACGGCCGCTGACGATCGCGCGTCCGGCGCGGGTCCGCATGCGCAGACGGAATCCGTGCACGCGCGCGCGACGACGGTTGTTCGGCTGGAAAGTACGCTTGCCCTTGGCCACGGTGACTCCTTGTGCTCCCTGTGGGCACGCCGGTTACCCGGGCATGACCCACATGTTGTCGTTGGTCTGTTGATCCAGGACGGTGCCGAACTGGTGTCGGTGATGACTCGGCGAACACGGAAGTTCGCCGCGCAAATCCGCAACCTGGATGACCAGTCGAGACTACTGACACCGGGCGTCCAAATCAAACGGCGACGTCCGTTCTCCGGGACCGTTCGCGACCAGTGTGTTCTGGGCCACGAAAGCAAGATTGTCAGCAGAATCGAGTCAAACGTCCCGATCGCTTTGTGGCCCTCCCCGACCTCTGTTACGTTCACTCACAGCGTCGGCCACCCCTCCCGTCGAGGTAGATCTTCGAGGACCTGGCTCCGACCGAAGTCCCCAGTTCGTCACCTTTGTACACAGGTGTGGATAACCCTGTGGAGAGACGGGGACTCCGGCGCAGATGCCACCGCTCTCGTGATCGCTGGTAGTTTTCCGGACCAGGAGGCCAGCCCCGTGACTTCAGACCGAGACACTTTCGGCGAGGTGTGGCAGCAAGTCGTCGCCGAACTCAACGACGACGAAGCCGCACGCGACCACGAACCACTGACACGCCAGCAGAAGGCGTGGCTGTCACTGGTTCGACCCCTGACCCTCACCGAAGGCTTCGCCCTGCTGACCGTGCCGACGGCGCTGGTCCAGGAACAGATCGAACGCAATCTCCGGGAGACCATCCGCTCGGTCCTCAGCCGCCACCTCGACGAACCCGTCGATCTCGGCGTCCGTATCGCCACCCCGCGCAACGACGAGCCGGTGGCGGAAACACCCGTTCCCGACGTGCGGCCCATCGCCGGAGCGGCCGCAGCGGTCGACTACACGGCCGCCCCCGTCGGCGCGGGCCGCGCGCCGTCCCCGATGCCGGAGTCGACGCGCCCGTCCGGCGACTGGGCGTCGTACTTCGCCGAGCGGCCCACCTCGACGCCGCCGGCCACCGGCGCAAACCTCAACCCCAAGTACACCTTTGACACCTTCGTCATCGGCGCGTCGAACCGTTTCGCGCACGCCTCGGCGGTGGCGGTCTCGGAAGCCCCCGCCCGGGCCTACAACCCACTGTTCATCTGGGGAGAGTCCGGACTCGGCAAGACGCACCTGCTGCACGCCGCGGGCCATTACGCGCAGCGCCTCTTCCCGGGCATGCGGGTCAAGTACGTGTCCACCGAGGAATTCACCAACGACTTCATCAACTCGCTCCGCGACGACCGGCGGGTGGCGTTCAAGCGCCGGTATCGCGACGTCGATGTGCTGCTTGTCGATGACATCCAGTTCCTCGTGGGCAAAGAAGGTATCCAGGAAGAGTTCTTCCACACCTTCAACACCCTGCACAACGCGAGCAAGCAGATCGTCATCTCCTCTGATCGACCGCCGAAACAGCTTGCGACACTGGAAGATCGGCTCCGTACACGGTTCGAGTGGGGCTTGATCACCGATGTCCAGCCACCCGATCTGGAGACCCGGATCGCGATTCTGCGCAAGAAGGCGCAGATGGACAACATCGCGGTTCCCGACGACGTTCTCGAACTCATCGCGTCGAAGATCGAGCGCAACATCCGCGAACTCGAGGGTGCACTCATCCGCGTGACGGCGTTCGCGTCGCTCAACGACGCTGCTCTCGACAAGTCCCTGGCCGACGTCGTCCTGCAGGCCCTGCTGCCCAACTCGGGGACCCTGGAGGTCAGCGCGGCGAGCATCCTCGCGATCACCGCCGAGTACTTCGACATCTCTGTCGAGGAACTACGAGGTCCCGGTAAGACACGGTCGATCGCCCAGGCCCGCCAGATCTCCATGTACCTGTGTCGTGAGCTCACCGACCTCTCGCTGCCGAAGATCGGCGAGACCTTCGACCGCGATCACACGACGGTGATGTACGCCGAACGGAAGATCCGCAAGGAGATGGCCGAGCGCCGCCGGGTGTACGACCACGTCCAGGAACTCACCGCCCGCATCAAGCAGCGCGCCGTGGGCTGACACGCGCACACCTACAGCTCTCCGCACCCCCGAGGCCACGACGGCCCGGGGGTGCGGTCGTCCGGGGGTGTTCCGCCGCCCGCAGTGGCATCCGATGGCGACTGCGATGGCCCCTCCGAATGCCAAGTCTGGTCCTCGGGTCGAGAGTCTTCGCCGCCGTGGACTGCCTTCCCACAGTCGGATTCGGCCGACATCGACCCTGCTCACGATCGATCACCAGCTGTGCACAATCCTTGGGATAACCGGGGTCGGCATGTGCATCGCCGGTGGACGCCGCGCGAACAACATGAGAACTCCACATCCCCGGACGGATCCGCTCGACGTTGCTCCACCGGTCATGCACACGTCCACACCCGCCCGGACTGGCCCGATGTCATGGTTGTCCACAGATTGCACAACTCCTATTACTGAGATGGATCCCTCTAGAAAGAGATTCTTTTGTAAGAAGGTCTGTGCACAGACCGTCGCCGATCGGGTCGCCCGCGGCCGGCTCCGAAGACGGTCTGACTTGGCCCCAACCACTCCGGCTCGGGCGGCGGCGTTCTACAGTGGGATTCCCGGATGCGGGATCCCACTCCAGGCCGGCCGACCCGCTGCGGCGCCGACCCGGCGATCCAGGCGGGAACGAGAACGAGAGAAGGGCAACCTCCCAGCATGAAGTTTCGTGTCGCGCGTGACGAGTTCGCTGATTCCGTCGCCTGGGTGGCCCGCAGTCTCCCGTCTCGTCCGCCCGTCCCGGTTCTCGGCTGTGTGGTGCTCAACGTCGGCGAAACGGGCCTGACCGTCTCGGGTTTCGACTACGAGGTCTCGGCCCAGGAAAATCTGGGCGCGGAGGTCGCCGAGCCCGGACAGGTCCTGGTCTCCGGTCGGCTCCTCGCCGACATCACCAAGGCCCTGCCGAACAAACCGGTCGATGTGACCCTCGACGGTGCACGCGTCGCGATCACCTGTGGCAGCGCGAAGTTCTCGCTCCCGACGATGCCGGTCGAGGACTACCCGCAGTTGCCCGACGTGCCCTCCGTCACCGGAACGATCCCGTCGCAGCTCTTCGCCGAGGCGATCTCGCAGGTGGCCGTGGCGGCCGGCAAGGACGACACCCTGCCCATGCTCACCGGTGTCCGCGTCGAGATCGAGGGCAACTCCGTCGTCCTCGCCGCGACCGACCGTTTCCGCCTCGCGGTGCGTGAATTGCAGTGGGAGCCTTCCGATCCCGACACCAAGGGGGCCGTCCTGGTGCCCGCGAAGACGCTCTCGGAGAGCGCCAAGACCGCGGGTGCCGAGGGCACCGGCGTCGTCTCGCTGGCGTTCGGTGGTGGCGCGGCCATCGGATCCGACGGCATCCTCGGCATCCTGGGAGAGACCAAGAAGACCACCACCCGCCTGCTCGACGCGGAGTTCCCGAAGTTCCGTCAGCTGCTCCCGGCCAGCCACACCGCCGTCGCCACCATCGACAGTGGCCCGCTGATCGAGGCGATCCGGCGTGTGGCCCTGGTCGCCGAGCGCGGCGCGCAGGTCCGGATGGAGTTCTCCGAGGGATCCGTGCTGCTCACCGCGGGCGGCGACGAGGCCGGCAAGGCCGAGGAAGAGCTGCCCGTGTCGTTCCAGGGTGAGCCCCTCACGATCGCGTTCAATCCCGGGTACCTGCAGGACGGGTTGTCGGCGATCAACGCCGACGCGGTGGACTTCGGATTCACCACCCCCAGTCGGCCTGCCGTCCTCCGCCCGGCCAGCGGAGAGGATCCGGTCGCGGACGAGTCCGGCGCCTTCGTCGCTCCCGAGAGCGCGTTCAGCTACCTGTTGATGCCCGTCCGCCTCCCGGGCTGACGGCCGCCACGGCCTCACCGTCCTCAGGATCGACGCCGACTCGTGTTCGTCCGTGAGCTGCATCTGCGCGATTTCCGATCGTGGCGGGCCGTCGACCTCGATCTGGCACCCGGGCCGACGGTCTTCACCGGCCGCAACGGCTTCGGCAAGACCAATCTGCTCGAGGCGCTGTTCTATCTCTCGACGCTGCGCTCACACCGGGTGAGTTCCGATGCACCGCTCGTACACGCGGGATCGGCGTCGGCGTCGGTGACCGCGACGGTCGAGAACGACGGCCGTGAGCTGACCGCCGAGCTGCGGATCAATGCCGAGGGCGCCAACAAGGCGACGATCAACCGCAGCCCGGCGCGGCGGCCCCGCGACCTGCTCGGCATCCTCCGTACGGTGCTGTTCGCGCCGGAGGACCTGTCCCTGGTGCGTGGTGACCCGAGCGACCGACGACGCTTCGTCGACGAGCTCGTCGCGCAGCGGGGTCCCCGTTTCGCCGCCGCCCGCGCGGACTACGACCGGGTCCTGCGTCAGCGGTCGGCCTTGCTCAAGACTGCCGCCGCGGCGCTGAGACGTGGTGGGCAACAGGCAGATTCGGTGGTCAGCACGCTCGATGTCTGGGACGGTCAGCTCGCGGATCTCGGCGGTCAGGTGATCGCCGCACGGTTGTCGGTGCTCGCCGAGCTCGAGCCGCACTTCACCGGCTCGTATGCGTCGATCGCGCCGCATTCACGGCCGGCCGTGCTCCGGTATCGTCCCGCGGGCGGTGTGGAGATCGAGGAGCACACACCCGAGGCGATCGCCGACGTGCTGGCACTACGCCTGACGGAGTTGCGCGACAAGGAGATCGAGCGGGGCCTGTGTCTCGTCGGTCCGCATCGCGACGACATCGACATCGTCCTCGGCAGCGATATCGCGAAAGGCTTTGCCTCACACGGGGAATCCTGGTCGTTGGCGCTGGCTCTGCGCCTCGGCTCGGTCGAACTCACCCGCGCCGAAGGTGTCGAGCCGGTGATCATGCTCGATGACGTGTTCGCCGAACTCGACGCCAAGCGGCGCGCGCAACTCGTCGATTTCACCGCCGACGCCGAGCAACTCCTCATCACCGCCGCCGTCGCCGAGGACATCCCCGGGCGGATCGGTGGCCGGCGGATCGGCGTCGATGTGGTCGACGACGATGCGGGCCGGCGGTCGCACATCGTCGACTCTGCGCTCGACGATGTGACGGCAGCGGGGGAGGAAGCCCATGAGTGACGATCGCCCGTCCGGGTCCCCGGATCCTGCCGACCCCGCACCACGGCCGACACCGCCCGGCGAACTCGGCGGGTACGAGCGTGCCCGCAAGGCGCTCGAGGAGGCCCGGGCCCAGGCCCGCGCCGCGGGTAAGTCGGTCGGCCGGGGCCGGGCGTCACCCGTCCGTCGGGTCCCGCGCGGATCCCAGGGGCGTCGACGCTGGTCCGGCTCCGGTCCGGATCCGCGGGATCCGCAGCCCTTCGGCCGGCTCGTCGGAGGTCTGGCGAAGGATCGCGGGTGGCAGGAGAAGATCGGCGAAGGCACCCTGTTCGGGATGTGGGAACAGATCGTGGGTTCGGACATAGCCGCTCATGCGAAGCCGGTTGCGTTGCGCGACAACGTCCTCCACGTGCAGGCCGAGTCGACGGCATGGGCGACGCAACTTCGCTACATCCAGGCCCAGATCCTCGCCAAGATCGCGGCCGCCATCGGCAACGGCCAGGTCACCTCGTTGCGGATCAGCGGTCCGAAGGGCCCGTCGTGGCGTAAGGGTGAACGGCATGTGCGCGGGCGCGGCCCACGCGACACCTACGGCTGACGCGCCGCTAGCAGACTCGACCGCACTTTACTAGTTGCAGAGCCTCGTGGGCCGTTTTCCATCCCCAAGCCACGATCGAACCGGGATCGAGGCAAAAAAATCGTTCTGAGGGCCTGTTAGCGGCCCCGGATGCGCGTTCCAGGGCGAGTCAGGCAGTACACTGTGGAGAGTTGTCCCGACAGGGGTGCACAACAGCAGACAGACAGCGCCTCCAGGCTACCCGGATGTACCCACCGGGTATTCCTGTGCGCGCAACCGCCGTGTGCCCCCGTCGAGAAGGATCGACGACGGATCCGGAGACCACCTGATCCGTCGATGAGCAGAACAGGAGCGGACGCACCTCGTGGCCGACACCAACGACACCGGACCGAAGAAGAACAAGAAGAAGCCGTCAGAGTATGGCGCCGATTCGATCAACATCCTCGAAGGTCTGGAAGCCGTCCGCAAACGGCCCGGCATGTACATCGGATCCACCGGTGAGCGAGGGCTGCACCACCTGATCTGGGAAGTCGTCGACAACTCGGTCGACGAGGCGATGGCCGGCTTCGCCTCGCGCGTCGACGTGACCCTCCTGGCCGACGGCGGCGTCCAGGTCGTCGACGACGGCCGCGGCATCCCGACCGGCATGCACCGCACGGGCGTGCCGACGGTCGAGGTCGTCATGACCCAGCTGCACGCCGGCGGCAAGTTCGACTCCGACGCCTATGCGGTGTCCGGTGGTCTGCACGGCGTCGGCATCTCGGTGGTCAACGCGTTGTCCACCAAGGTGGAGCTGGAGATCCAGAACGACGGATTCAACTGGGAGCAGACCTACACCTACGCGACACCCGGCGCCCTCGAGAAGGGGACCCCGACGCGCAAGACCGGCACCACGGTGCGGTTCTGGCCGGACCCCGAGATCTTCACCGAGACCACCCGATTCAACGCCGAGACCGTGGCGCGTCGTCTGCAGGAGATGGCCTTCTTGAACAAGGGCCTCACCATCACGCTGACCGATCAGCGTCCGCAGGCCATCGAGCCGCCGGGTGACGCCGACGGTGACGAGGAGAGCGGCACCACCGAGGCCGCCGAGGCGGTGAAGTCCGAGGAGGAGAAGGCCGCCGCCGCGGCCAAGCCGAAGACCCGCACCTATCACTACCCCGACGGCCTCGTCGACTACATCAAGCACCTCAACCGGACCAAGCAGTCGATCCACACCACCGTCGTCGGCTTCACCGGCCAGGGGACCGGCCACGAGGTCGAGGTCGCGATGCAGTGGAATGCAGGCTATTCCGAGTCGGTTCACACCTTTGCCAACACCATCAACACCCATGAGGGCGGTACCCACGAAGAGGGATTCCGCGCCGCGCTGACCCTCACCGTGAACAAGTACGCGGTGGACAAGAAGCTCATCAAGGACAAGAAGGAAGACCGCCTCTCGGGTGACGACATCCGCGAGGGCCTCGCCGCGGTGATCTCGGTGAAGGTCGGGGATCCGCAGTTCGAGGGTCAGACCAAGACCAAGTTGGGCAACACCGAGGTCAAGGGATTCGTCCAGCGCGTGTGCAGTGAGCACCTCGGGCACTGGCTGGAGGCCAACCCGGCCGAGGCGAAGACGATCATCAAGAAGATCGTCGAGTCGCAGCGGGCCCGGATGGCAGCGCGCAATGCCCGCGATCTGGTGCGCCGCAAGACCGCCACCGACATCGGTGGTCTCCCCGGCAAGCTCGCCGACTGCCGCAGCAACGATCCGAGCAAGTGCGAGGTCTACATCGTGGAGGGCGACTCGGCCGGCGGCAGCGCCAAGTCGGGCCGTGACTCGATGTACCAGGCGATCCTGCCGTTGCGCGGCAAGATCATCAACGTCGAGAAGGCGCGAATCGACCGGGTACTCAAGAACACCGAGGTCCAGTCGATCATCACCGCCTTCGGCACGGGCATCCACGACGAGTTCGACATCAGCAAGCTCCGCTATCACAAGATCGTGCTGATGGCCGACGCCGACGTCGACGGTCAGCACATCTCGACCCTCCTGCTCACCTTGCTGTTCCGCTTCATGCGGCCGCTCATCGAGCACGGTCACGTGTTCCTCGCGATGCCGCCGCTGTACAAGCTCAAATGGCAGAAGTCGGCGCCGGAGTTCGCCTATTCCGACCGCGAGCGGGACGGACTGCTCGAGGCCGGGCGTGCGGCGGGCAAGAAGATCAACCCGGACGACGGCATCCAGCGGTACAAGGGCCTCGGCGAGATGAACGCCAAGGAACTGTGGGAGACCACGATGGACCCGGCCGTGCGTGTCCTGCGTCAGGTCACCCTCGACGACGCCGCGGCCGCCGACGAACTGTTCTCCATCCTGATGGGTGAGGACGTCGCCGCCCGACGCAGCTTCATCGCCCGCAACGCGAAAGACGTTCGCTTCCTCGATGTCTGATCGCGGGTTCCTGCGATTCCGCTCCGATCGGAGAAAGTACACACATGACTGACACCACCCTGCCGCCCGCCGGCGGTGAAGGCGATCGCATCGAGCCCGTCGATCTCGGGCAGGAGATGCAGAAGAGCTACATCGACTACGCGATGAGCGTCATCGTGGGCCGTGCGCTCCCCGAGGTCCGCGACGGTCTCAAGCCGGTGCACCGCCGCCTCCTCTACGCGTCTTTCGACGCCGGGTTCCGTCCCGACCGCAGCTATGTCAAATCGGCGAAACCCGTTGCGGAGACGATGGGTAACTACCATCCGCACGGCGACACCGCGATCTACGACGCCCTGGTGCGCCTCGCCCAGCCGTGGTCGATGCGGTACCCGCTCATCGACGGTCAGGGCAACTTCGGCTCGCGGGGCAACGACGGCGCCGCGGCGATGCGTTACACCGAGGCCCGGCTCACCCCGCTGGCCATGGAGATGCTGCGCGACATCGGCGAGGAGACAGTCGATTTCGTCCCCAACTACGACGGCAAGACCAATGAACCGACGGTCCTGCCGTCGCGTATCCCGAACCTGCTGATCAATGGTTCCGGCGGTATCGCCGTCGGTATGGCGACGAACATGCCCCCGCACAACCTCAACGAGGTTGCCGATGCGGTGTTCTGGGCGCTGGAGAACCACGACGCCGACGACGAGACCACCCTCGCCGCGTGCATGGAGTGCATCAAGGGACCCGACTTCCCCACGGCCGGACTGATCGTCGGCAGCCAGGGGATCAAGGACGCCTACACCACCGGGCGCGGCAGCATCCGGATGCGCAGTGTCGTCGACATCGAGGAGAACAAGGGATCCACCACGCTGGTGGTCACCGAGTTGCCCTACCAGGTCAACCCGGACAACCTGATCCAATCGATCGCCGAGCAGGTCAACGAGGGAAAGCTGAAGGGCATCAGCCGGATCGAGGATCAGTCCTCGGACCGCGTCGGCATGCGGATCGTGGTGACGCTGCGTCGCGACGCCGTCGCGAAGGTCGTCCTGAACAACCTGTACAAGCACAGCCAGTTGCAGACCAGCTTCGGTGCGAACATGCTGTCCATCGTCGACGGCGTGCCCCGCACGCTGCGTCTGGACCAGATGATCCGCTACTACGTGGCGCATCAGATCGACGTCATCGTGCGACGGACGCGGTACCGGTTGCGCAAGGCCGAGGAGCGCGCGCACATCCTGCGTGGTCTGGTGAAAGCCCTTGACGCGCTTGACGAAGTGATCGCGCTGATCCGCCGCTCGGCCAACACCGAGACCGCGCGTACCGGCCTGATCGACCTCCTCGACATCGACGAGATCCAGGCCGATGCGATCCTCGCGATGCAGTTGCGCCGTCTGTCGGCCCTGGAACGCCAGAAGATCGTCGACGAACTCGCCGAGATCGAACTCGAGATCGCCGATTACAAGGACATCCTCGACCGGCCCGAGCGTCAGCGCGCCATCGTGCGCGACGAGCTCAAGGAGGTCGTCGAGAAGTACGGTGACGAGCGTCGGACCAAGATCATCGCGGCCGACGGCGATGTGAGCGACGAGGATCTGATCGCCCGCGAAGACGTCGTCGTCACGATCACCGAAACCGGATACGCCAAACGCACGAAGACCGACCTGTACCGCAGCCAGCGTCGCGGCGGCAAGGGTGTGCAGGGTGCCGGTCTCAAGCAGGACGACATCGTCAAACACTTCTTTGTGTGCTCGACCCACGACTGGATCCTGTTCTTCACCACCAAGGGTCGCGTCTACCGCGCCAAGGCCTACGAGCTGCCCGAGGCGAACCGCACCGCCCGTGGTCAGCATGTCGCCAACCTCCTGGCCTTCCAGCCGGAGGAGCGGATCGCCCAGGTCATCCAGCTGAAGACCTACGAGGATGCGCCGTATCTGGTGCTCGCCACCCGCAACGGCCTGGTGAAGAAGTCGCGACTGGTCGACTTCGACTCCAACCGCTCCGGCGGCATCGCGGCGATCAACCTGCGTGGCGAGGACGAGTTGGTCGGCGCCCAACTGTGCAGCGCCGACGACGATCTGCTCCTGGTGTCGCAGAAGGGACAGTCGATCCGGTTCCACGCCGACGACGAAGCCCTGCGGCCGATGGGCCGGCAGACCTCCGGCGTCCAGGGCATGCGGTTCAACACCGACGACACGCTGTTGTCACTGAACGTCGTCCGCGAGGGCACCTACCTGCTGGTCGCCACCTCCGGCGGGTACGCCAAGCGGACCGGTATGGACGACTACCCGGTGCAGGGTCGCGGCGGCAAGGGTGTGCTGACGATCGCCCACGATCGTCGACGCGGTGAGCTGATCGGCGCGCTCATCGTCGACGACGACTCCGAGCTCTACGCCATCACCTCGGGGGGCGGCGTCATCCGCACCACGGCGAAATCGGTGCGCAAGGCCGGACGCCAGACCAAGGGTGTCCGTCTGATGAACATCGACGAGGGCACCACGGTCATCGCCATCGCCCGCAACGCCGACGAGCCGGACGAGACAGAGGTCTCTTCCTAGGCGTTAGGGTGAAGGCCACTGTTGCTCGACCCGTCGCGAGTCGACGGGTCGGGAACGGTGGGTTCGGACCCGGCGCCGAGCGAGCAACGTCAGGAACGCCTGAGTGAGGGAATGTCTGTGAGCACACCGAACGAGCCGCATCAGGACCAGAACGGGCGCCCCGCCGGGGGACCGGCGGGACCCGGAACGGGAACCCCGACCGGGGGACTGGTGCCGCCGTGGCAGCGGGGGCCGGTCGACGATCCGTCGACCGCCCCGACCGAGACGTTCAACCGCGACGCCGCTCAGCGTCCGAGCACCGGCGAGGGCCCAGCCGGCCCGCCGCTGAACAACCCGGGCGGCCCGCCGCCGCGTGGCGTCGTGACGAACAGCGGCACCGCTGCCGCCAGCATGAGTGGCCAGCAGGCCCCGGTGACCAAGCTGGAGAGTCCGCGTCGATCGGGTACGGCGACGGCGACCGAGGAACCCGGCTTCGTCGAGTCACCCACCAGCACGATCGACCGCGGACACCTTCCGGAGAACGATCTGCCCGACCTCGATCAGATCCACCACACGGCAGACCTGAAGCGACCCGAGACGGCACAGGCGCCGGGATCCAAGCCCTCCGCACCGCGGTCGGCGCCTCGCCAGGTACTCGCCGCCGGGACCGCGCTACGCGCCTCGGTGCAGGTGCGTCGGATCGACCCGTGGGCGACGTTCAAGGTTGCGGCCGTGCTGTCGGTGGTCGGGTTTTTCATCTGGATGATCTCCGTCGCCGTGCTGTACCTCATCCTCGACGGCATGGGCGTGTGGGATCAGGTGAACAACAGCTTCGGAACGCTCATGGCGGAGGAATCGGCCGCGAGTAACGACGTGGTCGGGGCGGGCACCGTCTTCGGCGCCGCGGCGCTCCTGGGCGCCATCAACGCGATCCTGCTGACCGCGCTCGCGACGATCGGCAGCTACATCTACAACATCTGTGCCGACCTCGTCGGCGGCGCCGAGGTGACTCTCGCCGACCTCGATTGAGCGAGCCCCTGACCAGCCGTTTTGTTTGTTGGGGCATCGGTCGGGTAATCTCACTCCTCGGTTCAAGGGCCTATAGCTCAGGCGGTTAGAGCGCTTCGCTGATAACGAAGAGGTCGGAGGTTCAAGTCCTCCTAGGCCCACTGCGACAGATGTTTTCGGACATCGGAATCTCGCATCCCGCCGAACCGATCGGTACGGCACGGGGCCTTAGCTCAGTTGGTAGAGCGCTGCCTTTGCAAGGCAGATGTCAGGAGTTCGAATCTCCTAGGCTCCACCACTTCACCTCGAAGGCGACGAGCGGCTCGACGAGCCCTCGTCGCCTTTCGTGTTTGCGAGGTCTTCGTACGTCGGTCGGGCGACGCCACACGGTGCGGTCCGGGACGTCACCGCGGTCGCCGTCATTGCGGGCTGACGTCGTCCAGGCGCGACACCGGCCGGTCACCGTGTGGACCGAACAGATGCAGGATCTCCACCGGGTTGTCATCGGCCGATCCGAACCAGTGCGGCGTCGTCGGATCGAACTGGGCCGTCTCGCCGGGTTCGAGGATGTGCTCGGCGTGGGCCAGGAGCAACCGCAGTCTGCCGGCGAGAACGTAGAGCCACCGCAGTCTGCCGGCGAGAACGTAGAGCCACGCGTGTCCGTCGTGGGTCGCCAGGCGCGGTTCGCGCGGCCCGAGGACGTGCTTGAATGCCCGCACACGTCCGGGGTAATCGGTGAGGGGAACGATGACACCCCCGGACGCCATCGACCGCGGTTCGAGGTGCACGCGAGGATCACCCGTGGGCGGTGCGTCGACGAGTTGATCGAGGGACACCCGATAGACGCGCGCCAGGGGGAGCAGGGCGTCGAGGGTCGGCTGCCGTCTACCGGTTTCCACTCGGGAGCGTGCTGATCGACAGCCCCGACTGCTCGGCCACCGTCGCCAGTGTGAGATCCCGCGCGACGCGAAGGTCGCGCAGCCGCGGACCGATCGCGCCGATCAGGTCCCCCAGGTCAGCGATCATGGCGCCTTCTTTGCAGATTCCGCAAAAGTCCTCGCCGGTCGCGACCGCCGTCCCCGAGCATGGTCCCGAAGAAACCGGGAACGAGGAAAGTGGAGTAGATGAACGAATCGAACAAGGGTGAGCACCTCCGAGTCCTGCTTCTCGGCGGACGGGGAGCGGTGGGCACCGTCGTTGCCCGCGAACTCGAGCAGGACGGTCACGTCGTGACCGTGACGAGCCGCACGGCGAGCGGGGACGCCCGGATCGATCTGCGCGGCGACCTCGCGACCCTGCGCGACCTCGCTGCCGAACACGATGTCGTCGTCAACGCCTCCGGCATCGAACGCCCGGAGCTGGGAGCCGCGACCGGGCAGACGCCGCTGGTCGACATCTCGGCCTCCGGCGCCTATCTCGACCGACTACGTGCCACCGCCACCGGGCCCGTCGTCCTGGGGGCAGGGTTGGCACCGGGCCTCAGCACCATCCTGACCGCCGCACTCGACTCGCGCCCGGACGACGACCTCGATGTGCTCGTGATGCTCGGAGCCGGGGAGAAACACGGTCCCGCCGCGGTCGCGTGGACCGTCGGGCTGGTCGGCACCAACGTCCACCGCCCGCCGGAGAATCGGCCGGTGCGGAATCTCCGGGACAGTCGGCAAGCGACCGGACCCGACGGCCGGACCCGGCGCTACCTACGCGCGGACTTCCCCGACCATGTCCTTCTCGACAACCGGCCGGGTCACATCTGCTCGTATCTCACTCTCAGCTCGGCCCCGATGACCGCGGCGCTCGGCCTGATCGGGCGGGTGCCGGCGTTGCGCAGCACGCTGACGTGGGCGCCTCCCCTTGGTTCCGATGCCTGGCACGTCATCGCCGAGAATCGGCGCACCGGTGAGCGTCGGGAGGCCTCCGGGACGGGGCAGTCCGACGCCACGGGCCGACTGACGGCGCTGGCCGCCATCCGCGCCGCGACGGAACTCCATGGCGCCAAGAGAATAGTGACGATGGCCGACCTGGTCTCACTCGACGACGCGCTCACGGTGCTGAGGTAGGTCCGCTCCTACGCTGCGGCGTATTCGACGATCGACACGCCGGTGTCGAAGTCGTGTGCGCTGACGCGTCGAAACCTCCTGGGCGCGTACCGGCCGGGCGCCATCAGCGGAATGCCGCTCCCGAACATCACCGGCTGACGCTTGAGGACAAACCGGTCGATCTCGTCGGCCAGTTGAGTCGCGAGATCGCCGCCTCCGCAGAGCCAGATGTCTTTTCCCTTGCGCCGTTTGAGCTCACGCACCACCTCGACCGGGTCGCGATCCGTGAAAGTCACGCCGTCCACCGGGTCGCGTCGACGATGGGTGAAGACGTACTGGTCGAGGTGGCGGTACGGACTCGTCACCTCTGGCAACCCGGCGGCATAGGTACCGGCTCCCATCAGGACGGTGTCGAAAATCCCTGTGCTCTGGTCGATCCCGAGTGCGGCGGCGTAGTCCGTCGGGATGGTGTCGGCGAACCGCTCGTTGATGCCGTCCATGTGATCGCCCTCCATCAGAAAGGCGTCGAACTGGCCGTCCGGTCCGGCGATGTACCCGTCGAGACTCACGGCCACGTAGTACACGAGTTCACGCATGCTGTTCCCCAATCACTTCAGATGTAGTGGTTGAGAAACTACAACACATGTAGTGGTTGCGCTATCGTTTTCTCATGGCTCGCAACGATGACCGCCGACGGGCGCTGGCCGACGCGGGTCTCGAAGTGCTTGCCGACGCCGGCGCGCGGGGACTCACCCACCGCGCGGTGGACCGGGCGGCCGGCGTGCCCCTCGGTACGACGACGAACTACTTCCGTTCTCGCTCAGCACTTCTCACCGGATTGGTGGAGCGCATCTACGAGCGACTGGCACCGAGCGACGAGTTCATCGCTGAGCGGGCCGGACGCACACCGACGCGGGAGCTCTTCGCCGAGTATCTCCGCAACATCGTCGAGCGTCTGATGGCAAACCGGACTGTCACCATCGCACTGATCGAACTCCGGTTGGAAGGAATTCGACGCCCTGAGGTCGCGGAGATCATCGGCGAATGGCGTCGGACCGGGTTCACCGGGGACGTGGCGTTCAATGAACAAGCCGGCCTGGCGGGGACGGCCCGGGAGATCGCCCTCTTCCACTACGCCGTCGACGGCCTCCTGCTGGACCAGCTGACCGGTCCGCTGCTCCCGGATGTGCCGGTCGACGACATCGTCGACGCGCTGGTCGACGGGTTGCTGCCGGGCTGAGATCACGCCGTCCGACTCCGGCTCCGGGTCGACGATGGCCGGGAATGGCACCCGCTACCGTGAATAGGTGGACCGAGACCTGCTCGACGGACGCTACGAGATCCGGGGAGTTCTCGGACGCGGTGGCATGGCGGTGGTCCACGACGGGTGGGACCGGCGACTCCACCGGTCGGTCGCCATCAAACTACTGCGCTCAGAGCCGGAGACCCCGACGGTCGCACGTGACCGGTTCATCGCAGAGGCGCGGGCGGCCGCCGCGCTCAACCACCCCAACATCGTCGCCGTCCACGATTTCGGCGAGCACGACGGAACGCCGTACATCGTGATGGAACGGCTGAGTGGCACAACGGTCGGCGATCTCATGGCCGGCGGGCCGTTGCCGCCCCACCGCGTCGCCGCGATCCTCGAGGACGTCCTGGCCGCCCTGTACGCCGCCCATTCCGCCGGGGTGCTGCACCGCGACATCAAACCCGCGAACTTGCTGATGTCCGGCGACCGGGTGAAGGTTGCCGATCTCGGCATCGCCAAGACGGCCGGGATGGCGCACACGGCGACGGGAGAAGTGGTCGGAACCATCTGTTACCTCAGTCCCGGTCGCGTGTTGGGCCGGGCGGCGACACCGGCCGACGATCTCTACGCGGCTGCGGTCGTCGCATATGAGGCTCTGACGGGTCGCCGCGCGTACGACCACGACAACCCTGCCGCCGTCGCGCACGCGATCCTGCACGCGCCGCCGCCACTGCTGGCCGACATCCGTCCGGATGTCGCGCCGGCACTGCGCGAGACGATCGACCGGGCCATGCGTCCGGGTGACACCGTGCCGTTTCCGAGTGCTGCGGCGATGAGCGCGGCGCTGGCCGGGCATGGCGACCACATGGGCCCGGACGGGACGAGTCGGCTCACGGCGCCGATGCCGCCACCGTCCCCGCCAACTCGCACCGCCTCGGGGACGGCTTCGCTTCCGGAAGGGCCGAACCGCTCCCGACGTCGAACGTCGATCGCGGTGCTGGGCGGCGCCGCCGCTCTTCTGACCGCCCTTCTCGTCGCCGTCGTCGTAATCGCCACCGGATCCGACGACGACACCCCAGTTCCGGCGACCCCGACCTCCCTGCCGGCCGCCGAGTCCTCGACCACCGAATCACGGCCGACTCCACCGCCGAGCACGATCGACGCGCCCGCGCCGATCCCTCTGCCGACCGGCGCGACGGAGATCGACACCCCCCAGACCGAGGAGGGACCGGCCGGAAGCGGCGGAAAAGGGCGGGGCAACAGCGGTGGTGGCAACGGCGGTGGTGGCAAGAGCGAGAACAAGGGGAACGGGAAACCGAAGGACGACAAGAACTGACGTCGCCCATCGACGTCCCTCAGTCGTCCTTGTTCAGGTGCGCGTAGCGCCGGCGGAACTTCTCGACCCGGCCGGCGACGTCGGGGATCGTGTTCACCCCGGTGTAGAACGGATGCGAGTCGCTGGTGACGTCGACGGTGATCAGCGGGTACTCGTTGCCGTCGGACCAGGTGACGGTCGTCGACGATGTCGCCGTCGATCGGGTGAGGAACTCCTTGCCCGTCGAACCGTCGCGGATGACGACGGGGTGGTAATCGGGGTGGATGCCCTTCTTCATGTGGGTGCCTTCCGGTGAGATGTGGGTCGGTGCGGGGTCAGTTGTCCCGGGGATCAGCGTCGACGCCGGGGAATGCGTCCACGGTCGACTCGCCGACGTCGAGGTCATCGCACGGGTCGGCGTGGAACTGCCCGAACGGATCGTCGAAGGTCGACCAGAACTGTTGTCCGGCAGCGAATTCGACCTCGTTCAGGCAGGCGCCGCGGAGGGCCTCCTCGATCTCCGCGGGGTCGCCCTGATGGACGAGCGCGACGAGTGACGTGTGCCGGTCGCCGAAGGTCTCGTCCCAGCGCAGTGCACCGAGAGCCCGACGCTCGTCGGGTATTTGCGCGAGTTCGTCGTCGGTCATCGAGGCGAGCCAGGGACCTCCGTGCGCGACGCGCAGTCCGCCGCCGGCCGACTCGAGCCAGAGCGCCTCGTCGGGCTGGGTGGCGATCCAGAGTCGCCCGCGGGCACAGACGACCCCGTCGAGGAGGGCGTCGATCGCCTCGTGGAAGCGATCCGGGTGCAGCGGTCGATCGCTGTGGAACTCGACCCACGTGACCCCGCAGTCGGAGTCCAGTGGCGGTTGGCCCGCGAGGAGAGGGTCGTGCGGACCGTCGATGCGTCCGCGACGTGAACGGGGCGGTACCGCGGCGAGCAGTTGCTCGGCCAGGACGGGTGTGATCGGGCGCTGCGGCAACTCGAACATCATCGGGACGTTCGGCGCGAGCCGCTTGAGGACGGCGACGAGTCGCGCGGACGCCCAGGCGTCGCGGACGGTCGGGTCGCATGCCGCGACCACCAGCGCGTCGGCAAAAGCGACCTGACCGACCGCCACCTGAGCGAGGGTGCGGTCGTCGTCGAGTGCGACGTGCCCACCTTCGGTGAGTGAGAGATCGCCGGTCGCCGAGGTCAGCCAATCATCCTCGGCCACACAGGCAACGGTGAGATCGACGCGGACGTCGGCGGCCGCCGGGGCGTCGTCGAACCCCGGCATGTCCGAGACGATGACGTTCTCGATCGACCAGGCGACCTGCTCGGGTTCGAGGACGGGATCGAGTGTGAGGACGATCCGGTTCACCGACGGTCGACGATGCAGCCGCCGCAGCAGAGGGAGCAGGTCTTCGCGCAGGGTGCACGAGATGCAACCGTGGGCCAGTTCCACGATGCAGACGTCATGGTGGCTGCGACCGTCGGGACCCCGCCAGCTGAGGGTCCGGACGACGCGGCCGTCCTCGACCTGTGTCAGGTCGTGGTGGACCTGGACGCTGCCGACGCCGCCGCACTCCAACGCGTCGCCCACCCGGTGGATCGACGACGCGTCGAGCCCGGTGACCAGCACGATCGGGGTCCGTTGCTCGCCCGGGGTGTCCTGCGGGTGGTTCGCGGGTTGATCGTCGAGCACGACTCCACTCCGTTCTATTGAGAATGATTTCCATTTGTGCTCCGACGACGGTACCGTGGCCGCACAGTTAATGCCAATCATTGTCGATAAGAACAGGAGGCAGCATGTCCAAGAGGTGCCAGGTCACCGGTCGGGTACCCGGCTTCGGCAAGCAGGTGTCGCATTCGCACAAACGGACGTCGCGCCGGTGGGACCCGAACATCCAGCGCCGCCGCTACTACGTGCCCAGCGAGGGGCGGTACGTGACGCTGCGCGTGAGCGCCAAGGGGATCTCGACGATCGACAAGCACGGCATCGAGTCGGTGCTGCGCAAGATCCGTGCCCGAGGGGAGAAGGTCTGATGGCGCGCAACGAGATCCGGCCCATCGTCAAACTGCGTTCCACCGCCGGGACCGGATACACCTATGTGACCCGGAAGAACCGCCGCAACGATCCCGACCGGATGGTGCTGCGCAAGTACGACCCCATCGCCCGCGCCCACGTCGACTTCCGAGAGGACCGCTGATGGCCAAGAAGTCCAAGATCGTCCGCAACGAACAGCGCCGCGAGGTCGTCGCGCGGTATGCCGACCTCCGCGCCGAACTGAAGCGCGCGAGCGTTGCAGCCAGTTCGACGCCCGAGGAGCGTTCGGAAGCGCTACGACGCCTACAACGGCTGCCGCGCAACGCAAGTCCGACTCGACTGCGCAACCGGGATGCCGTCGACGGCCGGCCCCGCGGGTACATCGGCAAGGCGGGCCTGTCGCGCGTGCGGTTCCGCGAACTCGCGCACCGCGGCGAACTACCCGGAATCCAGAAGTCCAGCTGGTGATCCGGACCCACGAGAACGAGGAACAGTGATGGCCAACAGAAGACAGCGTCAGCGCGAGGAAGTGCCGGCGAAGCGCAAGCGGAACCTGCTCATCGCACAAGGCGTGCGGGTCGACGGTCGTAATCCCGTGGACTACAAGGATGTCGCATTGCTGCGGCAGTTCCTGTCCGACAAGGGCAGAATCCGCAGCCGACGCCTCACGGGGCTGAGCCCGCAGGAGCAGCGCCAGGTCGCCACGGCGATCCGCAACGCGCGAGAGATGGCGTTGCTGCCGTACGACTCTCGGCACTGAGAACGAGCGCGACGCCTGCCCCCGTGTGGGGCAGGCGTCGCGCTCGGTGGTGAGTGCCCTGCTACTTGGAACCCTGCGGCACGTTCTCGAGGCGATCCAGCAGGGTGCGTGCCAAGGATTCCGACGACGCGGGATTCTGGCCGGTCAGCAGGTTGCCGTCGGTCTCGATGTGGACCGTCCACGGTTCGGCGAGGGTGACCTTGAACCCCGCCTGGGTGAGCCGATCCTGGAGGAGCCAGGGAGCTTTGTCGGCGAGCCCGGCCTGTTCCTCCTCGGCGTTGCTGAAGCCGGTCACCGTGCGGCCGGCGAACGCGTTGACGCCGTCGGAGTTGTTCGCCGCCAACAGGATCGCCGGACCGTGACAGACGATTCCGAGCGGCAGTTGCGCCTCGTCGGCCGCTATCAGCAGAGCTCCGGCGTCCGCGTCGACGGCCAGGTCCTCCATGGGTCCGTGGCCGCCCGGAACGAACACAGCGTCGTAGTCGGCGATGCGAACGTCGGTGAGCGCGATCGGCTTCTGCAGCTCCGGAGCGGTCTCCACGACGTGGCGGATCTCCGCGGCGCGCTCAGGTGTGCCGATGCTCTCGACCGCGAGACTCCCCTCGTCGACCGGTGGCCGTACGCCGTTCGGGGTGGCCACGGTCACCGTGTAGCCGGCTGCGCGGAACGCTTCCAGCGGGGCGACGGCCTCCTCGGCCCAGAACCCGGTCTTGTGACTGGATCCGTCGTTCAGCGTCCAGCTGCCGGCGCCGGTCATGATGAAGAGGATGTTGCGTGTCATCTGAAACTCCTGTGTCCAGGTAGACGGTGTCGGTCTCCGACCGCCAAGGTAGAGAACAACCGCGGTCCCGGCCACAGCCCAGGTCAGGCCGGGGGAGACGGGTCAGATCACGTGAGACCGGTGAGTTCCGCCGATCGCTGCCACAACCCGTCGATCAGCTTCTGGTCATGGGCCTGACGGTTCTCCCGACCATTGGCCTTGTGGCGATCGAAGTACACGCCGTTGACCGTCGGGTCGGCGCCGCGCTCGGCCAGGGCGATGAGCGGGGCAGCTCCCTGCTCGGGGGTGATGGTCACCAGGCGCGTCAGCGGAGACCGGTAGGCGAGCCCGACGAAGCGCGAGTCGCGGCCGAAGCTCGTCGCCGCCGGACCGGGATGCACTGCGGCGGAATAGATCTTGTCACCGGTCCAGCGCTGCGCGATCCCGCGTGTGAACAGGATGTTCATCAGCTTGGCCGTACCGTAGGGCCGCATCGCGAGGGTCCGTCGCTTCTCGAAATCCAGGTCGTCGAGGTCGACCTTTCCGAAGAGGTTGCCGACGCTGGACGTGTTCAGGACGAGCGATTGTGGGGCAGCGGCCAACCGGTCCCGCAGCAGGTGGGTCAGCAGGAACGGTGCGAGATGGTTGATCTGGAAGTTGGGTTCGTGCCCGTCGGACGTGCGGTGCGACGCGTCGAACGTCCCGCCCGCGTTGTTCATGAGTATGTCGATGGTTCCGACGGCGGAGTTGATCTCGGCGGCGAGATCCCGCACCTCCGAGAGTGCGGAGAAGTCGGCGGTGAACTGCCGCGCACCCGTCTCGGCGGCGATCGGCGCGAGCTTCTTCGCCGAGCGTCCGACGAGGACGAGATCGGTGTCGGGTCCGGCCAGGGATCGCGCTGCAATTGCGCCGATCCCGTCGCTGGCGCCGGTGAGGACGATGGTGCGTTTCTGTCCGGAGGGGGTGTCACTGGCCATCGGTCGTGCCCTCCGATCCGCCGACCGCGTGACCCTCGTCAGTGTGGTCGGCCGGTGGCTGTGCTCCGTCGTAAGACGCCTTGTCTTCCCGGATTCGGTCGGTCTCGCCGATCTCGGTGTCCCCTGCGGTGGGCAGTGCCGAGGCCGGCCCGTCATTCTCGTCGGGGTCGCTCCGCATGTCGGGGTCGGCCTTCACTTCGTCGTCGGTCGTGGTCCATGTGGGCTTCTCGTTGTCCGGCATCTCTCCACCTTGCCCCAAGACGCGGGATTTCACACCGCCCGACTTCAACTGAACTTGAGGTTGTGTGCTCGTCGTCGTGACCACACCCGACCCGGCGAGCCGGCGCATCGGCCTCATCCTCGTCGTCCCGACCCTCATGGTGATGCTCGACGTGACGGTGCATCGATCCTGGTCCCGGTCGGCATCGGCCTGATCCTGCTGGGCTACTTCGTCCGTCGGTCGCTGCGCAGCCGCACGCCCGTGCTGGATCTCCGGCTGTTGGCGCACGCGCGTCTGCGCGGTGGCGTCGTGGTGATGATCTTCTTCGCCGGGGCGTACTTCGGGTCGATGACGATCCTGCCGATCTATGTCCAGTCGGTCCGGTCCGATTCGGCCACGACCGCCGGCATGCTGTTCGTGCTCCCCGCGCTCCTGAGCGGCATCACTCTCCAGATCGCCACGCGGGTCGCCGATTCCGTGGACCCGCGACGGGTTGCGATCTGCGGCATCGTGCTGTCGACGACGGCGATGATTCTGATGGCCGCGCTGCTCGACGAATCGACCCCCTACCCGGCCCGTCGTCGCGATCCTCGCTCTCATGGGGATCGGTGTCGGCGCGACGATGCTGCCCACCATGACGGCCGCCACCCGCGACCTCGAGGGCGCGGACACCCCGGGCGGCACGACCATCCTCACGACCTCGAACCAGTTCGCCGTCGCGCTGGCGTCGGCAGCGATCACGGCCACCATTGCGGCCCTGATGAACTCGCGCAGCACGGCGGTCGACGGCCGGGGAGTGGCGGGTGCGATGTCATTGAGTCCCGCCGAACGCATCGATGCTGCGCCCGAGTTGGCCTCGGCGATCGCCGACACGTACCTCCTCACGACCGGTCTTCTCGTGTGTGCCCTGCTCGCGGCCGTGTTCGTGATGCCGGCGCGGCGGCCCCTTCGAGACGCTCGCAAGCTCGCTCCTCAGGGAGCAGGGGTGACGTGCTCGCTCCTCAGGGCCGGATGGGCGGCTGCCGCTCGTCAGTCCGGCCTCAGGCGATGAACAGAATCCATCCGTAGACGAGCAGCCCGAAGACGAAGACCCCGGCGTAGGCCCAGCCGACCCAGATGGCGGCGGTGGCGAAGGGGAGACCCGCCTCGCGACGCTGCCGGATCTGGGTGCGCGCACGGTATCCGAGGACCAATCCCACGATGAAGGTGATCCCGAGGATCGACAACGCCAGGGCCCACAACGCCATCCGATTGACGCGCGGACCGGCACCGGACTGGGGAGCCACGCTGTCCTCCGAACTTCTGGCGGGTTCAACTGCTGAATAGGCCTGGGTCGCCGGGGAGGCAGGGCCCGAGGTCTCGGTGTCCGGGAGGTCGGCGGCAGGTGCGCCGGCCGTGCCGGGACCGTCCACGACGCGGGTATTAGGGGACGGATCGCCGGACAGACCGATTGCCAGCCCGCCCGCACCCACCACCTGTGTCGCGTGATCGTCCCGGTCGGAATCCCGACCGGAGGAGTCCGGTCGTCCGCCCGGCGCTGCACCCGGCCGGGGTCCGGCGAAGGGTGGACGGGAGCCATCTGTGGGCCTATTGCCTTGCGGCGGAGTGCCTTTGGCGAACGGCGCTCCTCCCGGGCCCGACCGTTGACCGGGTGGGGGTCGGCGTCCGGGCGGACCGGATGGCATCGGCGGTCGCGGACCCGGCCCGGGCGGATTGCCGCCTGGGCGCTGCACGGTTGGGTTGGCGCCCGCCACCGGCGCGGCCGGCGCGGGCCCGGGGCCATTCTGCCGCGGACGCGGCGCACCGGGCGGATGCGGTCCCCCGGAGGGACCAGACGTCCCGAACGAGTCACTGCGCGGCGGGGCCGGTCGCCGGCCCGGCGGGGGCCCGGGTCTGGTGGGTGGTCGACCCCCGGGCGGCGGCGTGAAGTCACCGCGGGGCGCCGGCCGGCCGTCGGAACGGTCGGGAGCGTCGGCTCCCTGCGACGAGGTCGGCGAGCCCGCAGGTCGTGCGGGGGACCGTTCCCACGGCGCCGGGTTGCTCGTCGGTGCGGAGCTCTCGGGCGCCGACCAGGACTCGCGGGTCCGGTCGTCTGCGCCGCCGGACCCCGGCGGCGGGTTCGGGGAGCGCTCGTCGTCTGAGGTCACGAGACCAAATTACCCGTGCGTGGCGAGCGGCCCGGTGTCGCGTCGGCCGCGGCGGGTCACGAAGCCTGCGTCTCGGTGCTCTCGGCGAGCGCCTCGCGGACCTCCTCGATCCGCGGGACGGTCGGGGACACCGGGGCCACCACGCGTCGGGCGCGGCGCAGCGAGCCGGCGACGACGGCGGCGGTGACGGACGCGGCGACCACACCCAGCGCGGTCAAGAGGTAGTTCTTGGACATGGGCTCAAGAGTGCCAGCCGGTGTGCGGCGCTGCCACCCCGCCCGGTGCATCTGCGCACCTCGGGGCCATGTCCCGACCAGCGGATCCGGGTGAGTGGTTGGATGGAGGGATGACTACACCGAAAAGCTCCGCAGTCATCCACACCAATCGCGGCGACATCAAGGTCGACCTGTTCCCGAACCATGCACCCAAGACGGTCGAGAACTTCGTCGGGCTGGCCGACGGCAGCAAGGAGTACAGCAAGCCCAACGCGTCCGGCGGCAACTCCGGCCCGTTCTTCGACGGCTCGGTCTTCCACCGCGTCATCTCCGGTTTCATGATCCAGGGCGGCGACCCGACCGGAACCGGCATGGGCGGCCCCGGCTACCAGTTCGGCGACGAGTTCCACCCGGAGCTGCAGTTCGACCGTCCGTACCTGCTCGCGATGGCCAATGCCGGCCCCGGTACCAACGGCTCGCAGTTCTTCATCACCGTCGGCCCGACCCCGCACCTCAACCGTCGCCACACCATCTTCGGTGAGGTCACCGATCCGGCTTCGCAGCAGGTCGTCGACGCGATCGCCACGACGTCGACCGACCGCAGCGACCGCCCGCTCGACGAGGTCGTCATCGAGAAGATCGAGGTCAACTGACCTCTCCGGAACACACCGCCCCGCAGCGGGCGGTGTGTTACCGGCATCCCGACCGTCCCACCGGCCTGTCCTGCAGCCGGTGCGGACGGTCGGCGTGTCCCGAGTGCCTGCGTCCGGCATCGGTCGGCCAGCACTGTCTCGAATGCCTCCGCAACGACGGCGTGCAACGGTCGCCGTCGCTCGGCGGCCCACGCCGCGGTGTCCCCGTGATGGCGCGCACCCGCACGGCCCCGACGCAGCCCTACGCCACGTACGCGCTCATCGCGGTCAACCTGCTGATCTTCGCGCTGTGCGTTCTCCAGGCCGGAGTGGGCGATCCCGGCGGGGCAGCGATCTTCGGCGCCGGCGATCTCCTCAAGAGCGACGTCGCAGCCGGTGAGTACTGGCGTCTCCAAACCGCGGGCTTCCTGCATTTCAGCGTCATGCACGTGGCCGTCAACATGCTGTCGCTCTACATCCTCGGCCGCGATCTCGAACTCGCCCTCGGCATCGGCCGATACCTGGCCGTCTACCTGATCGCACTGCTCGGCGGCAGCGCTGCCGTCATGCTCTTCGAGGACGACCGCGCCCTGACCGCCGGAGCCTCCGGAGCCATCTACGGACTCATGGGCGCGATGCTCGTGATCATCCTCAAGGCCCGCGTGTCCCCGGTCCCGGTTCTGCTCATCATCGGCTTCAACGTGGTGCTGTCGTTCTCCCTGCCCGGCATCTCGGTCCTCGGGCATCTCGGCGGGCTCGCCTTCGGAGCGGCCGCCACCGCGGCGATCGTGTACCTCCCCGACGCCGTGCTGCCCGCGGGTCGTCGGAATCCCCAGGCCGCGAGTCGCGTCGGCTGGATCGCGCTCGCCGCACTGTTCGTCGTGGCGCTGGGGCTGGGCATCGGCGCGGGCGTCGCGTACGACGGGCTCGTCTACATCCGCTGAGCAGCGGCGCGACCTACCCCTCGTCGACGACGAAGCCGGCGTCGCGCAGCGCGTCGACCACGGTCGGCAGGTCGGTCCCGAGGTCCCAGCGGCTGAAGACCACGAGTCGGGTGTCGTCGCGAGGGCCGACGCCGCGGTCGTGCGCGGTCGTGCCGGCTGCATCGTCGTCGAGAACGTCGATCTCCAACTGTCCGACCCGCCGGCCGACCCGACGGATCGACAGCGTCCGAATCCGTTCGATGCGTTCCGGGGGGTACGTCCGTTGGCCTCGCAAGGTCCCGAGGACCAGAGCGGGGTTCGGCCCCGATGTGATGGCCAGCCGGGGACGCACCAGCAGGGTGTAGGCGCCGAGCACGAGAAGGAGAATCCCGGCGACGCCCATCAGGACCATGCCGGCCGGATCGGCAGCGGCGACGACCGCCGCCACCACCAAAGCGACGCCGCCGAGGCAGCCGGCCAGACCGGCGCCGACGGGGGTCGCCCACGCATGTGTGTAAGAGACCTCGGAGTTATCCACAGGAGTTACTCACAGTGGGGATGACTTACACACATGTGATTTCCACAGTGTGGATAACTTACATGCGTGTGTTTCAGCAGCTCAGCGCATTCGGCACGCGAACGACCGTCGGCGTCTACCGCCAACGCATCGTCATCAACAGGCCCGCCACCATCAGCGAGAAACCGATCAGGAAGTTCCACGAGTTGAGCTCGGCCATCCAGTGCAGGACCTGGCCCTCGCCGCCGTACGCGGTGGGCGTGGCGGCCAGGTAGTAGACGACGAGCCAGGCGAGACCCAGCACCATCAGGCCGAGCATGACGCCTACATAGATGGTGCTCGAAGGGCCGGCCTTGACCTTGACCGGCGTCCGGCTGGCCGGGTTGATGGTGTAATCGGTCTTCTTCCGGACTTTTGACTTCGGCATGACTTCCTCCGTTGTGCGGCACCGCCGGGGCGGTCGTACGCGGGCGGGAGAAGGTGAGCTCGTCCCCGCCACTGGCAAACACTCGAGATCTACGGTATCTCACCAGGTCGCCGACGCCGACCACCCGCTTCGGCGGTAGCCTTTCTCGCGTGAGTCGCATTCTGGTGGTCGACAACTACGACAGCTTCGTCTACAACCTGGTCCAGTACTTGGGCCAGCTGGGCGTCGAGGCCGTCGTGTGGCGCAACGACGACCCGCAACTCTCCCCGGCTGATCCCGACCATCTGAGCGAGGCCGTTGCCGGATTCGACGGCGTCCTCCTCAGCCCCGGTCCCGGCACGCCGCAGCGGGCCGGCGCGACGATGCCGATGGTCCGTGTCGCCGCCGAACGGGAACTGCCGCTGCTGGGTGTGTGCCTGGGACACCAGGCGATCGGTGCGGCGTTCGGCGGCACCGTCGACCGCGCACCGGAACTCCTGCACGGCAAGACCTCACTGGTCTTCCACGACGACGCGGGCGTGCTCGAAGGACTGCCGGATCCGTTCACCGCCACGCGCTATCACTCGCTGACGGTGCTCCCCGAGACGATCCCCGACGAACTCGTCGTCACCGGACGCACCGAGTCGGGCATCGTGATGGCGATGGCCCACCGTGAACTACCCATCCACGGCGTGCAGTTCCACCCGGAGAGCGTCCTGACCCAGGGCGGTCACCGGATGCTCGCCAACTGGCTCAAGACATGTGGGATCGAGATCGACGAGACCCGCGTGGCCGCCCTCGAAGCCGAGATGGCGACCGCGGTCGGCTGACTTCGGCGGCGAGGTCACCGAAGTGGTTTCGACTCGGCTCCTCGCTCCGCTCGGTGCCGGCTCAACCAGCGGAGACTCGGCTCCTCGACCTCGACGCGCTCCTTCGTCGCTTGCTCGGCCCGGCGGCTCCGCTCGGTGCCGGCTCAACCAGCGGTGAAGCTCAGTTGGGCAGCAGGCTCGCCTGGCCGACGATGATCGTGATCGAACCGCTCTTGCGGGCCTGGGACCCGGGATTCGGCTCCTGGCCGACGACGCGACCGTCGTCGGGGCTGCCGAGCGGCACGTTGCGGGTCTGCCGCGTCAGCGTCGACCGCTCCCAGCCGGCCCGCTCGAGATCGGCCTGGGCCTCGGCGGGCGTCTTGCCCCGGAGATTCGGGACGGTGAAGAGGTTGCCCCGCGACACGCTGATCTGCACGGTGCTGCCCTGCTCGGTGGTCGACCCGGGACCCGGTGAGGTGCTGATGACCTCTCCGGCCGGACGCTCGGAGTCGGCCGCGACCACGACGACCATCATCCCGAGCTCTTCCAGCACGGCTCGTGCCTGACTCTCGGACATGCCGACGACATCGCGGACCGTCACCTCGCGCGGGCCGTTGCCGACGTTGACGACGACCGCACCGTTGACCGGGACCTCGGCGCCGACGGCCGGTGCCGTCGAGACCACCTTGTCCTTCATCTCGGTCGTCGAGTCCACGCGGTCGGTTCGCACGTTGGTGAACCCGAGCACCTTGAGCTGATCCAACGCCTCGGCCGGCGTCTTGCCCACGAGATCCGACGGCAATCGAACACGCTGAGGACCCGTCGAGACATAGAGCGCGACCTCGGAGCCCTCGGCCGCCATCACGCCCTCACCCGGGGTCGACCGTGTGGCGAGACCGACACCGACGTCGAGGCTCGGTTCCTCCAGCACGCGGACCTCGAAGCCGGCCCGTTCCAGCGAGGCCTGCGCGTCGTCGGAGCTGAGTCCGGAGACCGCCGGCACCGACACCTGCGGCGCCGACCCCGAACGCCACGGTGACCACAGGAGCAGACCACCGACGAGCACCACGACGGCGAGCAGCGCGCCGGCCATGAGGAGCCGTGAGCGGCGTCGGGGTGTCTCCTCGGTGTCCTCGTCGCGCCGGTGGTTTCCGCCGTTGCCGTTCGAGGTGCGGCCCGCGATCGGCCGACGCGGACCGGTCGTCTCCGTCCGGGTGGGCCGGCGCGGTCCGGTGTCGATGAACTCGGTGCGTTCCTCGTCCGAGAGCAGCATCGGCGCCGACGGTTTGCCACCGGCCAGCACCCGGATCAGATCGGCGCGCAGGTCGGCCGCTGATTGATACCGGTTGTCCTTGTTCTTGCTCATCGCCTTCAGGACGACGGAATCGAGTTCGCGTGGGATCTCCGGCCGGACGTGCGACGGCCACGGGGGATCCTCGTGCACGTGCTGGTGTGCCACCGCCACCGGCGAGTCCCCGGTGAACGGCGGCTCGCCGGTGAGCAGCTCGAAGAGCACGCACCCCATCGAGTAGATGTCGCTGCGCGGGTCGACCTTGATGCCACGGGCCTGTTCGGGCGACAGGTACTGCGCCGTACCCATGACCGCGGACGTCTGGGTCATCGTCGACGTCGAGTCGCTCATCGCGCGGGCGATGCCGAAGTCCATGACCTTGACGGCGCCGGACTTGTCGATCATCACGTTCGCCGGCTTCATGTCCCGGTGGACGATCCCGTTGCGGTGCGAGAAGTCCATCGCCGCGGCGACATCGGCCATCCACGTCATCGCCTGTCGCGGCGAGATGGGGCCGTTGGCGCGCAACACATCTCGGAGGGTGTCGCCGTCGACGTACTCCATGACGATGAACGGCAACGGGCCGTCCTCGGTCTCGGCCTCGCCGGTGTCGAAGACCTGCACGATCGTGGGGTGGTTCAGCTTCGCCGCGTTCTGGGCCTCGCGGCGGAACCGGAGATAGAACGACGGGTCACGGGCGAGGTCGGCACGCAGCACCTTCACCGCGACGTCGCGGTGCAGCAACAGGTCGCGCGCATAGTGCACCTCGGACATGCCACCGAAACCCAGCGTTTCGCCGAGTTCGTAGCGGTCGGAGAGGTGGTGTGGTGTCGACATCGGCCTCGGTGGTTGCCCCTCAGGATCTATGGTCAGAACGGGTCAATCGGAAACTATCGGCTCAAACGCACGGCTCGTACACACAGCACCATCAGCACAGCGGTGAGAACGGTACGCCGGGGAAACACGGGGTTCCGGTGGCGGCACCGGGGTCCGGCGGCGGCTCGGAGGTGTCGGTCTGCTGACGCGGCGTGGTCGTCTCCGTCGACGTCTCTTCGCTGGTCGTCTCTTCGCTGGTGGTCGTACGGGTCGTACGTCGAGTCGTGGTCGGCTCGTCGGGCTCCTCGGTCGGTTCCACCGCGGTCGTGGTCTCGACGACCGTCGTCGACGGCGGCGGTGGTGTCGCCGCGTCCCCGTTCCCGCTGTTCACCAGATAGAACCCGATGAGCCCGATGGCACCGACGAGAAGGGCGGCCGCGATGCCGGCCAGGACCTTCTGACCGGTGGTCCAGCTGTTGTCCGGCGGCGGTGGCGCCACCGCGGTCTGCGACGTCGGCCGAGGGGTCACCGGCCGCGAGGCCGCACCCGTCGGGGTGGCCCCACGAGCGACTGCGGCGCCGAGCGCGGCGGCTCCCGCTGCGCCTGCCGCGGCACCGGCGATCGCACCTGGTCGCGGCGGACGACGCCCGGCACGCACGGCGGCGACCGCGTCGGCGAACTCGCCGCCGTTCGCGTAGCGCTGCCGCGGGTCCTTGGCCATCGTGATCTCGACGAGCTCGCGGACCCCGGACGGCAGGTTCGTCGGCAGGGGTGGCGGTGCCTCCCGGATGTGCTTCATCGCGACGGTGATCGCGCCGTCGCCGAGGAACGGACGACGCCCGGTGAGGGCCTCGTAGCCGACGACGCCGAGCGAGTAGACATCCGACGCCGCGGTCGCCTCGTCGCCGGTGGCCTGCTCGGGGGAGATGTACTGCGCGGTACCCATGACCATCCCGGTCTTGGTGACCGGGGCGGAGTCGACGGCCTTGGCGATGCCGAAGTCGGTGATCTTCACCTGGCCGACGGGGGTGATCAGGATGTTGCCGGGTTTGACGTCGCGGTGGACGAGACCCTGGCTGTGCGCGGCCTGCAGGGCCCGGCCGGTCTGCTCGAGCATGTCGAGGGTGTTGGTCAGCGACAACCGCCCGAGGCGGGAGATCACCGAGTTCAGGGGCTCACCGTCGACGAGTTCCATCACCAGGTACGCGAGCGGGTCGCCGCCGTTGTAATCCGGGGTCTCGCCGTAGTCGAAGACGTTCGCGATCCCGGGGTTGTTCAGCTTCGCGGTGGTCTGGGCCTCCGCGCGGAACCGCGCGATGAACTCCGGATCGCTGGTGTACTCGGCCTTGAGGACCTTCACCGCGACGCGACGATTCAGGCGCGTGTCGAGCGCCTCCCACACCTGGCCCATGCCGCCCGTGGCGATCAGGCGGATGAGTCGATACCGGTCGCCGATGGTGGTGCCGTTCTGCAGGCTCATCGACTGCCACCTCCCACCAGTGAGTTGATCACTTCTCGTCCGATCGGCGCCGCGACGGTCCCTCCGACCGAGTCCGCGCCGAATTGTCCATTCTCCACCACGACGGCCACCGCGATCTGTGCGTTCGACGACGGTCCGAAGGCGATGTACCACGAGAACGGGGTGTCCGTGCTCGATCCGCTCTCCGCCGTACCGGTCTTCGACGCGATCGACACCGGGCCGCCCGCGCCGGCCGTCGACCGCTCCGACTCGATCATCATCGACGTCAGCTCGGCGGCCTGCTCGGGCGTGATCGGCTTGTTGGCCGTCGTCGGCGGTGTGGTCTGCAGGGTCCGCAGGTCCGCGGCCTGCAACTTGTCGACCAGGTACGGCTGCATGCGCACACCTCCGTTGGCCACCGTCGCGGCGATCATCGCGTTCTGTAGCGGGGTGAGCCGGACGTCACGCTGGCCGATGGACGCCTGTGCGAGGACGTCGAGGGACGGGATCTGCCCGACCGTCGAGTCGACGACGGGCATCGGGATGTCCGGGCCGGGCTGGTCGAGGCCGAACAGGCTCGCGGTCTCGGTGAACTTGGGGATCGCGTCGGACATCTTCTCGGTCACCAGTTCGGCGAAGGCGGTGTTGCACGAGTACTTGAACGCCGTCTCGAGCGACACGGTTCCGCCCGACGACCCGGGGCAGGTCTCGCCGCCGTAGTTCGGGAGGGAGACGTCGGTGCCCGGCAACGGGAAGGTCGGAGCTGCGGTGAGGCGGATGCCCGGGGTGATGTTGTCGCGCAGGGCCGCGGCCGAGGTGACGACCTTGAAGGTCGAGCCGGGCGGGTAGAGCTGGCTGATCGCGCGGTTGAGCATCGGCTGCGCGGTGTCGCCGGGCCGGTTCCACGCCTCCCAGCTGCTCTCGCGGACCTCCTGGTCGTGGCTCGCGAGCCGGTTGGGGTCATAGCTCGGCGTCGAGACCATCGCCAGGATCTTGCCGGTGTTCGGCTGCAGCGCCACGACGGCCCCGCGGCACGGACCGTCGCACGGCCCGTTGAGCATGGCCTGGTACGCGGCCTGCTGCACCTTGGGGTTGATCGTCGTGACGACGTTGCCGCCGCGCGGGTCGCGCCCGGAGAACATGTCCATGAACCGCTGACCGAAGAGCCGGTCGTCGGAGCCGTTGAGAATGCTGTTCTCGTAGTGCTCGATCTGGCTCGCGAGGTACTGGAACGAGTAGAAACCGGTGACCGGGGCGAACGCCTCGGCGCCCTCCCGCGGGTACTGGCGCAGGAACTTCAGGCGGCTCTCGATCGGCACCGACAACGCGATCACCGTGCCGTCAGCGGTCGTGATCAGGCCGCGTTGCCGGGAGTACTCGTCGAGCAGCACCCGATTGTTGCGGGGGTCGGTCTTGAGGGCGTCGGCCTTGAACACCTGCACGTAGGTGGCGTTGGCGAGCAGGGCGATGATCATCACGATCACCGCCATCGACACATTGCGGATCGGCTTGTTCATCGACGCTTCACCACCTGCGTCGGCAGTGCCTCGACGGGCTTGGCCGCGGGACGCTTCTTCCCGGGATCGGGTTCCCGCGCGGCGTTCGAGATCCGGATGAGCAACGCGACCAGGATGTAGTTGGCCAGCAGCGACGATCCGCCGTAGGACAGGAACGGCGTCGTGAGACCCGTCAGCGGGATCAACTTGGTGACGCCGCCGACGACGACGAAGATCTGCATCGCGATGGTGAACGCCAGACCGGTCGCCAGGAGTTTGCCGAAGCTGTCGCGGACGGCGATGCCGGTCCGCAGACCGCGGTGGATGAAGATCATGTACAGCAGCAGAATCGCGGTGAGGCCGGCCAGGCCGAGTTCCTCGCCGATGGTCGAGATGATGAAGTCGGTGTTGGCGAACGGCACGATGTTGGGCCGGCCCGAACCGAGTCCGGTGCCGAACAGTCCGCCCGTGGCCAGACCGAACAGGCTCTGCCCGATCTGGTAGCCCGAGCCGTCGAAGTCCTCGAAGGGGTTCAGCCACACCGAGACCCGGGTCTGCAGGTGCGAGAAGATCGACCACGCGAAGACCGCGCCGATCGCGAAGAGCCCGATGCCCAGCACCAGCCATTCGACGCGCGAGGTGGCCACGTAGAGCATCGTCAGGATGGTCGCGAAGATCAGCAGCGACGTACCCAGGTCTTTCTGGACCACCATGACGGCGATGGCGATGGCCCAGGCAGCCAGCAGCGGACCGAGGTCACGGGCGCGCGGGAGGTCGACACCGAGCACGTGCGGACCGGCGGTGATGAACAGATCACGCTTGGAGACCAGCACCGCGGCCGCGAAGATGATGATCAGGATCTTGGAGAACTCACTGGGCTGGATCGAGAAGAACGGCGTGATGATCCAGTTCTTCGACCCGTTGATCTCCGAGAACGCGCTGGGCAGGATCGCCGGGATGATCAAGAAGACCAGTCCGCCGAGGCCGAGCGTGTAGGCGTACCGCGAGAGTGTCCGGTGGTCGCGGATCAGGATGAGCACCGCGGAGAACGCCACGATGCCCAGCACTGCCCACAGCAACTGCTGATCGGCGTTGCGGGTCGCCTCGGTGGCATTCACCGACTCCCCGGTGTTGCCCGTGCCGAGGTCGAGACGATGGATCAGGACCAGGCCGAGACCGTTCAGGACGGCCACGACGGGCAGCATGATCGGATCGGCGTGGGGTGCGTAGCGGCGAACCACCAGATGGGCGACCCCGAACAGTGCGGTGTACGCGGCGACGTACTTGAGGATGTCCCAGGTCAGGTTCTGGCCCTGGGCGGCTTGGACGATGAGCAGCGCCACCGTCACCAGGCCCATGGCGAATCCCAGGAGCAGCAGTTCGGCGTTGCGGCCGGTGCTCGTGGCGGGTTGGCGTGGCGGGGCGTGCGGGGCGGGCGCGGCTTGAGTCATCTCACCTGCTGCCGGCAGCTCGTGACGGCGTCCTGGTCAGGTGCGGGCGTGTCGGCCGGCCCGGCGTTGCCGGTGGACGGTGCCACCGATTCGGTGGCGCCCTGCTGCGGGATGCCCGGTGCCGGCGCCGCGGTGGCGCGGGGTGCCGGGGCGGACGGATCGGTGCTCGGCGTCGACTCCGACGGTGCCGGTGCCGGGGGAGTCGGCGCGGGGGAGGGCGACGAGGGTGCGTTGTCGCAGCGGAAGGTGAGCTCGTCGGTGACGACGCCTTGGATCTGTTCTTCGCTCTTGTTCCGGATCATCACGTTCTTGACCGACTGGGCAGGTCCCGACACCAGGTCGTCGACGTTGAGCGGGAACTCGCAGGAGGCGTCGTAGGAGATGAACGTGTAGCTCGGTTCCGCCTGGTCGAGATCTTCGACGCAGACGCGCTGCACCGGGTTGCTCATCGACAGGAAGAAGACCTTCTCCGGTGAACCCTGGTAGATGAGCACATCGCCGGTGTCGTCGGCGGCCACGTAGTAGTTGCTGCGCACGATGGCGCGGACGACGAAGATTCCGACGACGAGCGCGGCGATCACGGCCAGCGCGACTCCGGCGACGATCCAGCGGCGGTACTTGCTCTTCTGCTTGGCGGGGGGCTCGTCCTCGGTCAGCACCGTCGGACGCTGCGGTTCGGCAGGCGGCGGGCGTAGTGCCGCGGCGCGTCCCGCGGCGGTGGCGGGATCGGGGGTGTAGATCTCCTCGTTGCCGCCGGCCGCCCCGCCGACGATCGGTCGCGAGTCGCCGTACTGGGTGTCGACGACGTCGGCGAGGACGACGGTCACGTTGTCGGGGCCGCCGCCGCGCAGTGCGAGCTCGATGAGGCGGTCCGCGCACTCCTTGGGGTCAGCGATGGAGCCGAGGGTCTCGGCGATGGTGTCCTCGGTCACAACGTCCGACAGGCCGTCGCTGCAGAGCATGTACCGGTCACCCGCGCGCGCTTCCCGCATGGTGAGGGTCGGTTCGACCTCGGTGCCGGTCAGCGCACGCATGATCAGCGAACGCTGCGGGTGGGTGTGTGCCTGTTCGGCGGTGATCCGACCTTCGTCGACGAGGGTCTGGACGAACGTGTCGTCGCGTGTGATCTGGGTCAGGGCACCGTCGCGGTACATGTAGCCGCGGGAATCGCCGATGTGGCACAACCCGATTCGGCTACCGGCGAAGAGGATCGCGGTGAGCGTGGTGCCCATGCCGTCGAGTTCGGGTGACTCCTGCACCTGCGCGGCGATCGCCTCGTTGCCGGCGCGGGTGGCGCTGTCGAGCTGGGTGAGCAGGTCGCCGCCGGGCTCGTCGTCGTCGAGCGTGCTCAGCGCGCGGATGACCAGTTGGCTGGCGACTTCGCCGGCCGCGTGGCCGCCCATGCCGTCGGCGAGTGCGAGCAGGCGCGGACCCGCGTAGAAGGAGTCCTCGTTGTTGGACCGAACGAGACCGCGGTCGCTGCGCGCGATGTAGCGCAACACAAGTGTCACGGGCGCAACTCGATCACGGTCTTGCCGATGCGGATCGGCGTGTTCAGCGGCACCTTGACCGCGGTCGTCACCTTGGACCGATCGAGGTAGGTGCCGTTGGTGGAGCCGAGGTCTTCGACGTACCAGTCGTCGCCGCGTCGCGAGAGCCGCGCATGCCGCTCGGAGGCGTAGTCGTCGGTGAGCACGAGCGTCGAGTCGTCCGCGCGTCCGAGCAGGACCGGCTGCTGGCCGAGGCTGATCCGAGTGTTCGCCAGTGCACCGTGGGTCACCACGAGATAGCGGGCCGCGCCGCGGACGCCACCACCGCGGCGTCGTTTCTCCGAGCCGCCCGAGTACCGGGGCATACGCAGACCGCCGGCCGACGCGATGTCGGCGCGCAGGGTGCGGATCACTGCGAAGACGAACAACCAGAGCAACAACAGGAACCCGATGCGGGTCAGTTGCAGCACCAAGCCCTGCATGTCGTGTTCACCTCCAGCGCGTTCCGTCTCGGTCGGGTCGTACCCGCGGCAGCAGTCGTCGGACCGCCGATCGAAAGGAGCGGACCCGACTGCATCTTATGGGCAGATCCGCCGAACCCGGTCATTCGGATATGACAGTTCAGTATCAACCGGCCGGAGTGGTCTCTGGCCGGTGTCGACTGCCGCGCGCCCGCGGTGGGCGTGCGCTCGGCGTATGCGGGTCTACTGGAACCGAACGGTGATGTCGGAGTGTCCGACGCGGATGCGGTCGCCGTCGGCGAGTTCCCAGGTGTTCACCTGGAGGTCGTTGACGGTGGTGCCGTTGGTCGAGTTGAGATCGGTGAGCATGGCGGTCGCGCCGTCCCAGCGGATCTCCACGTGCCGGCGCGAAACGCCGGTGTCGGGAAGACGGAACTGCGCGTCCTGTCCGCGGCCGATCACATTGGATCCCTCGTGCAGCTGGAAGGTGCGGTTGCTGCCGTCCTCGAGCAGCAGCGTGATCGACGACGGGGCGTACCCCGCTGCCGGCCGGCCCGCGCCGTAGCCCTGGTCGTAACCGCCCTGGTAGTCGTACCCGGCGGGCTGCTGGCCATAGGCCGGCTGGCCGTAGCCCTGCTGCTCATAGCCCTGCTGGCCGTAACCCTGGTCGTAGGCGGGCTGCTGGCCGTAGCCCTGGTCGTATCCCTGCTGGCCGTAGCCGGGCTGCTGGCCATAACCCTGGTCGTAGCCGGGTTGTTGGCCGTAGCCCTGGTCGTATCCCTGCTGTCCGTAGCCGGGCTGCTGGCCATAGGACTGCTGGTCGTAGCCCTGCTGGCTGTAACCCTGCTGTCCGTAGCCGGGCTGCTGGCCGTAACCCTGGCCGTAACCCTGGTCGTAGCCTTGCTGGTCGTAGCCCTGCTGGTCGTATCCCTGGTCGTAACCGGGCTGCTGACCGTACTGGTCGTAGCCCTGCTGGCCGTAACCCTGGTCGCCCTGCTGTCCCGATCCCTGGCCGTACTGGTCGTACGCGGGATCGGCGCCCCTGCGCTGGTCGTATCCGGGATTCTGAGTCATCTTGGGGGCTCCTTGGTCGGGGGCGTCGGTAGGTGGGGGAACAGGGGCCGGGCGTCCGGCCGGCGGGCCGGGGACCGGTGCACCGTGCGGCTGTTCCGAACGTGCTGCCACCGGGCGGGGCCGCGCGTCCGGGTTGACCGTGCCGCGTGCGCGGAAGATCCCCGTGTGCAAGGACGGCGATTGCTCGAACTCTACGACGACCTTGCCGTAGGTCTGCCACCCGTTGTCCTTGATGAAGTTTTCCAAATGCTTCGAGAAAGTCTTGCGGTTCAGCTCGTATTCCGCAGCGATGTGCTGATGATCGGTGGGACTGAACAGCAGGGTGTAGCTGTTGGCCGCAAGGACCGTACCGTCACCGAGGTTCTCGAGCGACTCCTCGGCTTCTCGCTGTAGCCCGTTCTCGATCTCCTGCGGGGCCACCTGACCACCGAAGACACGGGCAAAACCGTCGTCAACTGCACCTTCGAGCTTGCGTTCCAGTCGTTGCAGGATCCCCACCGAGACCTCCTTTCGCGGCAATAGAGCGTGTCGCCGTGCATCTGGCCTTGTTTGATGATAGCGACATCAACGGCCAACTGTGCCACCAAGGCAACTGGTGCACCGTCTGCAACACCTGTCCCAATGGTGTGTATTCGGCATCTGACGTAACCCGACGTACTGCACAAATGCAACGTCGGAGATCGAGTTTTGTTTCGGCGGTGGCGTGCTGCTATCGTCGTCCAGTCGCCGGACACACCCAGTTCGACGACATGCCCACCGGAACATCGGTGGCCACGGGCGAGTGGCGGAATGGCAGACGCGCTGGCTTCAGGTGCCAGTGTCCTTCGGGACGTGGGGGTTCAAGTCCCCCTTCGCCCACCATGAGCGGACAAGGTCAGGTTGCACACGGCAGCCTGACTTTTCTCGTTTCCGGACCCTTCAGATGGGTACCGTCCTGTCGTTCACAGATCTTGCGTCGACTGCGTGAGACCGGTTGACCGACAGGATGCGATCACACGGCCCAGGAGGTGCTCGGTGTCCGACGACCGCGATCGCGACCCCGATGGCCGCGCCCGTCAGGCCCGGCCGCGCGACGAGCTGGGGCGGCCGCTGCCGTACGGCGAGCGGGGCGTCGAACCCGTGTCCGAGGAGCCGTTGCCGCCCGACGAGACGATCGCGCTCGCGTGCCAACTGCTCGACGACGGGCGGCCGTTCTCCGCGCACGAGGTGTTCGAGACCCGCTGGAAGTCGTGTCCGCCGGAAGAGCGTCCGCTGTGGCAGGGGTTGGCCCAGCTCTGCGTCGGACTGACGCACCATCGTCGCGGCAATGCCGTCGGCGCCCGCCGACTTTACGACCGGGCGGCTGCGCGGCTGGAGGAGTACGAGCAGTCTCACGGACTGACGTACGGGATGGATCTCGCGGCGATCCGCGACCGTGCGTTCGCGGAGATCAACTCCGAGCCGGCCTGAACAGGGTCACACCGTTCGGTAACGCAGCAGCGAGACGCCCAGCTCGAAACTCTTGGTGTCGACGAGCCGCAGCGTCGGGACCTCCAGGCCGTCCGGGAACAGACGCCTTCCCGACCCCTGGACGGTCGGGTAGACGAACAACCGGTATTCGTCGACGAGACCGGCTCCGATCAGCGTGTGGCAGAGACTGATGCTGCCGGTCACGACGATGTCCTTGCCGTCGGCGTTCTTCAGTGCGGTCACCTCGTCGATGACATCGCCGGACAGCACCGTCGAGTTCTGCCACTCCGGGTCGGTCATCGTGCTCGACACCACGTACTTGTCCACGGTGTTGAGATAGTCGGTGATCCCGGTGGCGTCGTCGGTCTGGTGCGGCCAGAAGCCGCGGAAGTCCTCGAAGGTCTGCCGGCCGACGAGCAGCGCATCGGCCTCGGCGTCCTGCCGGTGGGACTCGGCCATGAGGTCCGGCGCCTCGACGGTCGGGTCGAACCAGTTGGTCAACATCTCGATCGAACCGTCGAGCGTCATGTTCTGGGTGATCGCCAGCGTGCGCATGCTTCTCCCGGGGGTCGTTGACGTTGTCTCCCAGATACCGACCGGCGGGCCGGTCGATAGTCATCGGAACGGCACGCTGTTAGCGCGGCGTCAGCTCGACGATGGCGAGTGGGCGCGTCGTCTTCTTCTGATAGCCGGCGTAGCGACCCTTGTTGACTTCATCGACGAGAACGAAGCGCCGGGCGTAGTCCGGGTCATCGGGGTAGGTCGCCCGCGCGGTGACCTGAATCCGACGACGACCCACCTGGACTTCGACGTTGGGGTGCGCCTTGAGGTTGGCGAGCCACCCCGGTGGTCGCGGCGATCCGCCGTTCGACGCGACCACCAGGTAGGCCTCGCCGTCGCGCGCATAGGTGAGCGCATTGCACCTGGCCTCCCCGGTGCGGCGGCCGATTGTGCGCAGCAGCAGCGTGGGATTGCCCATCAGCAGCCGGTGGCCGACGAGTCCGCCGGAATGCTCGTAGAGCCATTGGTGGGTCTGCAGCGCTCGGATGAACAGCGACGTCATGGGTCCACTATCGCCGCTCTGACCGTCGGCCAAAAGCTCAGCGGACACCCGGTCCCACCCCCACGCTCCCTCTAGTCGACAAACACGCAGGCCCGCTGGCCCGTTCTGCTCCCTGATCCGAAAGAGCCGCGGAACCACTGTCCCGCTCTGCTCCCTGAGGAGCGCCCGGAGCTTGCGGAGGGCGCGTCACGAAGGGTCTGCCACGCATCTCACCAAGACCCTTCGTGACGCTCGCAAGCTCGCTCCTCAGGGTGCGGGGGTCCGCTCGCAAGCTCGCTCCTCAGGGTGCGGGGGTCCGCTCGCAAGCTCGCTCCTCAGGGCGCGGGGGATACGCTCGCAAGCTCGCTGCTCAGGGGCGGGATGACACGGCTCCGTAAACTTCGGCGGCTCTCAGCTCGGGGAGCAGTGGCGCGCGTCAGCTGTCGCCGCTCGCCACCCGCGCTGCGAAGCCGGAGAGGTGGCTCCGCAATGCCTGAATGCGTTGTTGCCGAACGGTTTCGGGGTCGTCTGTGGAGAAGATGGCCGACGGCTTAGCGCGGACGTTCGCCGAACACTCGAAGTTCGAGCAGATCAACGTCCCGACCGTGTTGCCCTTGCGTCCCGCGGCGCCGGCGAGTTTCGCACTGAAGAAGGCGACCTCGTTGGGCAGGTGCACGTCCTCGCAGAACGAGCACAGGGGCCGGGTTCGCGGCTGGCGGCCACCGAGACGGAGCATGATGCCCACGACGTCGTCGTCGGTCGGGATGACCACGTATCCGACCATCGGTAGTTTCGGGTCGCGCCAGCCGACGAAATCGATTCGCTCCCAGTCGAAGTCGTCGAAGTCGGGTGGAAGGGTCACGCTCTTGCGTTCGCGCAGCGAGGCGTTGACGAACGACGAACGGATCTGGGTTTCGGTCAAGGAATGCATGAGTGGATACACCTCAGGTGTCGGAGGAGGAAAAAGAGTGCACGATTCGACCGGCGCGGTCCACAACTGCGGGGACGCGCGCCGATCGGAGCGGGTTAATCAACCGTCGGCGCGCACGACGCCGACGACCTCCTCACGCCCGGAGGGCGACACACTGACAGACACGAGGACCGATGGTGAACCGCCGAACCTTCGCTGTCAACTCGATTACGGCGACCGCGCGCTCACAAGATCCGTCCCCGCCCGAACCAAACGGCTGAGCGGGAACGGATCTCGTGAGCGACGACTATCAGGCAGCGAGGAGGCCCGCGATCCGCACCACCCGCTGCGCCATGTGTTCGAGCGCGGCCTTCGTCGCGTCGTCGAGCTCGTTCTTGTTCTCCGGACCCGTGACATGGGAGACGCCGTACGGGTTGCCGTCGGCGAACTTCAGTCCGTCCGTGTACCCGGGCGGGACGAGGATGCCGCCGAAGTGCATCAGCGATGTGTAGAGAGCGGTGAGGGTAGTCTCTTGCCCGCCGTGGGCGGTGTTGCTGGAGGTGTAGGCGGCGTAGGCCTTGTCGGCGAGCTTGCCCTCGGCCCACAGTCCCCCGAGAGAGTCGATGTATGTCTGGAACGGCGAAGCCGTGCTGCCGAACCGCGTCGGGCTCCCGAAGATGACGCCGTCTGCCCAGACGATGTCGTCGCCGGTCGCGGCGGGTAGGTCCTTGGTGGCCTCGTAGTTGGCCGACCAGGCCGGGTTCTCGGCGAACGTCTGCGGGTCCCGGGTTTCGGCAATGTGGCGGACTCGGACCTCGGCACCGGCGGATTCAGCGGCATCCGACAGCACCTGTGCCATCGCAGTGCCGTGTCCGGTGGCCGAGTAGTAGATGATCGCCAGCTTGGTCATGTGTACTCCCGTCTCGGTGATTGGCATGTGCCACCGACGGGTACCCACGAGCCGTGAGTCGACACCCACGCGCATACCGGGTACTCGTCGTGGACGGGATTCGTAGCCCCGTCCCGAACGGATAGTTGCGCGATGCTGTTCATCGGCACCTCCGGCTGGCAGTACCGGGACTGGCGCGGTGCCTTCTATCCCGAGAAGCTCCCGCAACGGTTGTGGTTGGACTACTACGCGCAGCGGTTCCCGACCGCCGAGGTCAACAACACCTTCTACCGGTTGCCCGAGCGGAAGGCGTTCGAGCGCTGGGCCGAGACGGTCCCCGCCGACTTCCGGATGGCCGCGAAGATGAGTCGCTATCTGGGGCACATCAAACGGCTCAACGAGCCGGCCGAACCGGTCCAGCGGTTCCTCGATCGGTCGGCCGGGCTCGACGGCCGGCTGGGACCGGTGCTCCTCGGAGTTGCCGCCCACTCTCCGCGCCATCCCCGACGCCCTCGACGAGACGCTCGCGAGGTTTCCGACGTCGGTGCAGGTCGCCGTCGAACCCCGGCGCGAGTCCTGGTGGTGCGACGAGACAAGGACGGTCCTCGAGCGGCACAACGCGGCGCTGTGCTGGGCCGACCGGAAGAACCGAATCCTCAACCCTCTTTGGCGCACAGCCGATTTCGGATACCTGCGCCTTCACGACGGGACGTCTCGACGACCGATGAGCTAGGGAACCCGGGCGATCGACAGTTGGTTACGCCGTCTGTCGGAGTCCTTCGACGATTCGTGTGACGTCTACGTCTACTTCAACAACGACCCGGGATGCGCCGCGATCGACAACGCCGCCATCATGATCCGCCGCGCGCGACGCATGGGCACGACGGTGAAGACCGTCGGAGACTGACCCCATTGGCGGTCCGTCATTCGACGGAATCGGAGCGTCGGCCCGGTGGCGCCGCCCGCCGGTCTCGGTACGGTACGTGCATGTCGATCATCCTGATGCTCGCCGTCCTGCTCGTGCTGCTGGCGGTTCTCGGTGCCGGGATCGTCGGCATCGTCGTACTGGTGTCCCGTAAGTCGAAGAACTCGGCTGTCGACGCCGGACGGAATGGGATGGGTGGCTGGTACCCGGACCCGCAGTATCCGGACGTGGACCGGTACCACGACGGCCACGCCTGGACCGCTCACACGCGGCCCGCGTCGGCGCAGACTAGTAGCCGGCCGGCTCACCTCGCGTGACCGGCGTCACCTCATTTAATTGGCATCTCAGGTGCCAATTTGTGTTCTACTTACGACATGCAACTGACGCGCTTCACCGACATCGGCCTCCGGGTCGTGATGCGGCTGGCCGTCTCGGGTCAACATGACTCTGTTGCAACAGCTCTTACCACCAAGGATCTCGCCCGCGAACTCGCCGTCCCATACACACACGTCGCCAAGGTCGTCGGAAGGCTGTCGGAACTCGGCGTCGTACACGCTCGGCGCGGTCGAACCGGCGGGCTGACGATCACCGAACTCGGCCGCGATGCCCGCGTCGGGTGGCTCGCCCGTTCGCTCGAAGGTGACGGCGAGGTCGTGGAATGCGAAGGCGCACAACCCTGCCCGTTGCGCCACGCCTGCCGGCTCCGGGGGTCCCTCGCCCGAGCGGTCGCCGCATTCTATGAGAGTCTCGACTCCGAGACGGTCGCCGATCTCGCCCGCGAGCCGACGACCGCGGTGTTGCTGTCGCTGTCGTCCCGGCCGCCGCGGGACGGACCGGTATCCGAAGCTGCCGCACCCACAGCGACCTGACGCTGTAACCGCGTGCTGCGGTGGTGGTTTCGACAAGCTCAACCAGCGGGGGCGGCGCTCGACCCGTCACACATTCTTCCTGCGCACCAACCCGATGAGCAGATGAACAAAGGAGTTCTCATGCTGTCTGACACCCAACGCGCGACGATCGCCGCCACGCTTCCCGCCGTCGAAGGGTCGCTTGCGGAGATCACCCCGCGCTTCTATCGCGGACTGTTCGCCGCGCATCCCGATCTGCTCGACAATCTCTTCAACCGCACGCACCAGAAGTCGGGTGATCAGCCGCAGGCCCTTGCCGGTTCGATAGCCGCGTTCGCTCGTCTCCAGCTCGAGCCCGACGTCCGTCGCCAGCGTTTCATCCTCGACCGCATCGCACACAAGCATGCCTCACTCGGGGTCACAGCCGATCAGTATGCCGTTGTGCACGAGCATCTTTTCGCTGCGATCGTCGAAGTGCTCGGCGCTGCGGTCACTCCCGACGTCGCGGATGCCTGGGATCAGCTGTACTGGGACATGGCCGACCTGCTCATCGCATCGGAAGCCGAACTGTATGCCGCCGCCGACGTCGGTCCCGGGCAGGTCTGGCGTGAGGTCCGGGTCACCGACCGCGTGCAGGTCTCTCCCGACACGATCGCGCTGACCGTCGATGCAGTCGACGGTGATCTGCCGAGATTCCGACCTGGACAATACATATCCCTGCAGGTCCCCCTGGCCGACGGCGCCCGGCAGATCCGCCAGTACAGCCTCACGGGCTCGCCGGCGGAGTCGCGATGGCGGTTCAGTGTCAAACTCGCCGGCGAGGTGTCGGCGCATTTGCACGAGCACGTCTTCGAAGGTGACCTCCTCGATGTCAGCACGCCCTTCGGTGACCTGGTGCTGCCCGACGACGACGCTCCGCTCCTGCTCGCTTCGGCCGGGATCGGCTGCACACCTGTGATCGGGCTGCTCACCGCCCTGTCGGAGAAGCGCGACACCCGGCCGGTGACCGTCCTCCACGCCGACCGTTCGCGGGATCGTCAGCCGCACCGCGGCATGCTGGCTGCGCTGGTCGACTCGCTCCCGTCGGGCCGGCTGATCCAGTGGTACGAGAGCGCCTCGCCGCACGTCGTCTCGGACGCGATCCGCATCGGACAGATGACCCTCGACAACCTCGACGTCGAGAGGGATGCTCACATCATGCTCTGCGGTCCCACCGGATTCCTGTCGTCGATGCGTGAGGCCTTCGTCGGTCGCGACGTCGACGAGAGCCGGATTCACTACGAGACATTCGGACCGGAACTGCTCCGGACCGGCGCCCGATGAGCACCGCGGGCGCGGTGGTGACCGCGCTGACCTTCTTGTGGCTCGGAATGGTGTTCGCCATCTCGTTCATCGAGGCGCCGCTCAAGTTCCGTGCCCCCGGGGTGACTCTGCCCATCGGTCTCGGCATCGGCCGGTTGGTGTTCCGGGCGCTGAATGCGGCTGAGATCGTCTGGGCGGTCGGCATTCTGATCGCGGTTGTGTGGGGCTCGTGGTCCGGCGCTGCCGTGCCGATCACCGCCGGTGTGGCGATTGCCGCGCTCGCCGTTCAGTTGGTGGCCGTCCGACCGGCACTGACCAAGCGGTCCGACGCAGTGCTCGCCGGACACGACGGACCTCGAAGTCACGCCCACCTCGTCTACGTCGGCTTCGAGGTCCTGAAGGTCGTCGCGCTCGTCTGGCTTGGTACCGCCGTGCTGATCGGTGCTGGCTGATCCCTCCCCAATCCGGAAGAACGACATGACCATTGATCCCTGAGGTGCGAGGAGCGCAAGCGACCCACCCCCTGCTCCCTGAGGTGCGAGGAGCGCAAGCGACCCACCCCCTGCTCCCTGAGGTGCGAGGAGCGATAGCGACGAGCCACGAAGGGCCTGGTGAGACGCCTTGCGAGACCCTTCGTGGCTCGCTTCGCTCGCACCTCAGGGAGCAGACGTTGGCTCGCTTCGCTCGCACCTCAGAATTGTCGTACCCACGGCATAGCGTGTGCACGACTGACACCGGGACGAGGGGACTTCGATGCCGAGCAGGATCGCTGCATTTCAGAACCACGACGCTGCGACGCTCGCCGGTTATCTCGAAGTGTGTGAGGACCAGTGGGAGAACTGGCAGAGCCGAGCAAACGGCGCCCGGTTGGTAGCAGCCGATTCGCGGACCATCCGGTTCTACGACGACGAGGCCGCGTACTGGAGCCACTTCGCGGAGATGCTCCGTTCCGCGATTGCCGAGGTGGAGGCGTCGACTCGACGAGCAGGGCGCCGACGACCGGCGTGACGTACCGGAGCTGACCACGCCGGGGTCCACCCCCGCCAGGCCGCATCCGAAAACCCTTGGCGCAGCGTCGTCTCCGCCTCGCCGATCTGGTAAGTTGGATCACACCCCATCCACGATCGGAAGATGTTGTGACGGAAGCGAATAAGTCGGCCCGGCGACCGGCGTACCAGGTCGTGGCCGACGCGCTTCGCGTACGTATCCTGGCGGGTGAACTGACCCCCGGTACCCGGCTGCCACCCGACACAGAGTTGCGGGCCGAGTTCGGCGTGGGACAGAGCACCGTCCGCGAGGCCATCCGCTCGCTCGCCAGCGAGAACCTGGTCCACACCACGCGCGGGGTCACCGGTGGAACGTTTGTCGCCACCCCCGACATCAGTCAACTGAGCGCTCACCTCGAAGCCGGGGTCACGCTGCTCGCGGCGGCCGAGGGCGTGACTGTCGACCAACTGATGGAGGTCCGGCAGCTCACCGAGGTCCCGGCCGCCGGCGTGGCCGCGTACCGCCACACCGACGCACACCTGGAAGAGTTGCGCGCCACCATCTTCGACGCCTCGGGCGAGATCGGTCCGGAGGTGTATGCGAACAACCAGGAGTTCCACCGCGTGCTGCTCCGGGCCGCGGACAATCCGCTTCTCGACCTGATCACCGTGCCGGTCTTCCGCGTCATCGGCAGTCGATTCAGCCGCGACGCCGCGCCCGAGGACTTCTGGAAGTGCGTCGACGAGGACCACCGCGCCATCCTCGATGCGGTAGAGAAGCGGGACTCCATGACGGCGATGACCCTCATGCGACGCCACCTCGACCACCTGGGTGACGTCTACAAGCAGATGGACCTGCTCAGACGCCAGGGCTGAGCAGGCCCGCCCCGCCCGAGTTCAGCCCACACCGACCCGGACCGGCGGGAGCCGTCGATGCCAGTCCGTCTGCGCCTGGAACTGCTCGGCGAGAGCGAACAGCGTTCCCTCGCCACCCTTCACCGCGGTCAACTGCGCCCCGATCGGCATGCCGGACGGATGGGTACCCACCGGCAGGGCGAGCGTCGGTCCGTCGTGCAGGGACCACGGGTACGTGAGCTGTCCCATCCGACGCGCCTGCGCCACAACGGCGTCGCCGCCGCCGAGGTGTGGGACGTCGCCCGGCATCGCCGGTGTGAGCACCACATCGACCTCGTCGAACAACTCAGCAGTCCCGGCGCGGAACACATCACGCTGTTGCCGAGCAGCGACGACCTGGTCGTGGGAGATGCTGAGGCCGAGCCGAATTCGCTCACGAGTGGCCGGCTGAAAGCGTTCCGGCTCGTCCCGCAAGCGTTCGGCGTGGGTCTTCGCCAGGTCCGAGTAGATGAGGGTGTACACGACGTCCTGCGCCGATTCGCTGTGACGGACCGGTACGTCGACGACGCTGTGGCCCAGTTCGCGAAGCAGTTCCGCGGCAACTCTCACCGCGTCCCGCACCGCCGGATCCACGTCATCGGTGACGAACGGCCACGGCATCGAGATCCGCAGCGGACCGGTCCGCAGCGGAACCGGATCAGCGCCCGCGAGCACCGCGAACGTCTCCCGAACCTGAACGGCCGATCGTGCCAGTGGACCGACGGTGTCGAAATCCGCACTGACCGGGAAGATCCCGGACATGTCGAGTAGTCCGACCGACGGCCGGAGACCGGTCACGCCGCAGCACGCGGCGGGCAGGCGGATGGACCCGCCGGTGTCGGTACCGAGCGCGACGTCGACGACTCCCGCAGCCACCGCGACACCCGACCCGCCGCTCGAACCGCCCGGCACCCGCGACGGGCTCCACGGGTTCACCGCACCACCCGCCGCCGAGTTCTGACTCGTCACCCCGACAGCGAACTCGGCGAGATTCAACGTCGATGTGATCACCCCGCCCGCACGCTTCAGCGCGCCCACACAGGCGGCGTCGGACTCGGCCACCCGGTCGGCGAAATACTCCGACCCACAGGTGGACAGCACTCCGCCGACCTCGATGTTGTCCTTGACGCCGATCCGCACCCCGGACAGCGGACCCGGCGCCGCAGCCGGATCGGAACGCAACTCGTCGGGGACCCAGGAGATGACCGTGTTCAAGCGCTCGGCGACGGAAAGCACGTCGGCAGAACAGCTTTCGGACACGCCGGAAGGGCCGGCAGTGTTGCCGGCCCTTCCGATGTCACTGTTCAGGACGCCACCCGCGACGAACGCAGCTGCTCGGTGGCCGCTGCGTCGACCGTCCAGTCGTCGGTGTTCACGACGACACCGTAGTCCTGGCGTGCCTCTTCGGCGGTGAGGTACTCGTCCCACACGTCCGAGAGGACGGCGAACGGGTCGCGCAGGAACGGCTCGCCGAAGCCGCCGCCCGACGGCATCCGGATCTCGAGACGCTCGCCCTCGCGGATGACCTCCTGGGTCACCTTGGAGAACAGCACCTCTTCTTCTGGAGTGCCGGGGTTGCGGATGAACGATCCGGACGCGCCGTCGCCGCCACCGAGGGCGCCCGCCGGCGGGTCGGTGCGGTTGTCGGCTTCCGAGCCCAGGAAGGTGTCGGTCTGCATGTACCAGGTCCGCACGCTGCCGATGCCGCCGCGCCACTGACCGGGAGCAGGCGCCTCGTCGCGGAGTTCGTACCGTTCCGCGCGCATGGCGTGGTTGAGCTCGAGTTCCTCGATCGGGTTGTTGCGCGTGTTGGCCATCAGGGCGTCGACGGCGTCCATGCCGTCCTTGCCGTTGCGCGCACCGTACGAGCCCTCGTTGATCTCGATGTACACCCAGTACGATTCGCCGTCCTCGGCGAGTCCCGAGTAGGCGATGGCGCACAGAGCCGCCGACGACCCGGCGATCGCACGCTCGGGCAGCACCGGCGCGAGCGCCAGGTTGATCGAGTCGAAGATGCGGTTGACCTGGGAGAAGCGCGCGAAGCACGACGCCGGGAAGTCCGGGTTGAAGATCGTGCCCTCCGGCGCGTAGGCGCGCACCGGACGGAAGCAACCGTCGTTCTGCGGGACGAACTCCTCGGTGAGGTGCTCGTCGAGCAGGATCGTGCGGATCGCGCTGACCGCGACCGGCAGCACCGAACCCTCGAACGGCACGTTGAACGCCGTCGGCACCTGGTCGTTGGAACCGGTGAGGTCGATGAGGACGTCTTCGTCCTCGACCTGCACGCGCACCGCGACCTTCAGCGGCACACCGCGGTTCTTGCCGTCGTCGTCGAGGTAGCCGATCGGTGCTTCGTAGCTCCCGTTGGGGATCTGCCGGATCCGGCTGCGGAGCATCTCTTCCGAGTAGTCCATCCAGCGGTCGGCGGCACTCATGACGGTGTCGAGCCCGTGCTTCTCCAGCAGTTCGACGAACCGCTTCTCACCGATGCGCGAGCAGGCGATCAGCGCCTCGAGGTCACCGCGGTTCTGCTCCGGGGTGCGCACGTTGTCCAGGATGTGCTGGATCAGCATGTCGTTGCGGACGCCGCCGTCGTAGATCTTCATCGAGTCCATCAGCTTGCCCTCGGCCCAGACGTCGACGACGTCCATGCACAGACCGGGGAAGTTGCCGCCGATGTCGGAGACGTGACCGGTGCAGCCGGCGAAGCCGATGTGCTCACCCTCCCAGAAGATCGGGATGATCACGCCGTAGTCGGGGGAGTGCGCGGCACCGTGATACGGGTGGTTGTGCAGGATCACGTCGCCCGGCTTGTAGGTCCCGGCGAGCTTGCGGTTGACGCCGCGGATGTAGGCGGGAATCGAACCACAGTGCATCGGAGTCGAATCCGACTCGCACAGTTCCCGGCCGTTGACGTCGAAGATGCCGGCACCGAGATCCTCGGACTCGCGGATCAGGCTCGAGTACGCCATCCGGTACAGGACCTGGGCCATCTCCTTGGCCATCGAGTTGAGCGCACCACCGATGACGCGCAGCGTGATCGGATCGACCTCGACGGTGTTCCAGGTCCGGTTGGCCTCGGCGGCAAGCGAAACGCCGTCGGTGGGCATCAGAGCTTTCGCCATGTCAGGCGCTCCTCTCGATGATGATGTGGCCCACGGCGTCGACCGTGGCCTTCTGTCCGATGCCGACGATGGTCGTCGAGTCGAACTGCTGGACGATCGCGGGGCCGTCGAAGGTGTTGCCGGCCTTGAAGAGTGCGCGGTCGTAGATGGGGGTGTCGACCCATTCCGGGTCGGCCGAGTCGTTCTTCCAGAACAGCGCCCGGGTGGTGGCCTTGACGGCTCCCGAGGCGTCGGCGCCGCCCTTCTCGATCTCGGCGATGCGGATGTGTTCGACTGCCCCCACCCCGGTCACGCGGATGTTGACCAGCTGGACCGGCTTGTCGTCGAAGCGCTGCGAGTAGGTACGACCGTGGACCTCGTGGAAGGTGGCCGCGGTCTGCTCGACCCATTCGTCGGTGATGTCGCCGGCGGGTGCGGGGACCCGGAGCTCGTAACCCTGTCCGACATAACGACAGTCGACGCTGCGCTCGAGGGTGATCGCGTCCTCGGCGATGCCGTCGGCCCGAAGCTGGGCGACGGCCTGCTCGGACAGCCGGTCCATCTCGCGACGCAGCAGCTCCAGGTCCGGTTCGGCCGACGAGGTCCACACGGTGGTCGGGACCTCGTAGCGGACGTCGGTGGTCAGCAGGCCGACCGCCGAGGTGATCCCCGGGTGCCCGGGCACGATGACGCGCGGGATGCCCAGATGCTCGGCGATCTGCCAGGCGTAGAGCGGCCCGGCGCCACCCTCGGCGACGAGCGAGAACTCGCGGGGGTCATAGCCTTTGCGGACCGAGTGCAGCGAGATGGCCTCGGTCATCGAGTGTGCGAGGATCTGGAAGATGCCCATCGCGGCGTGTTCGAGATCGGCGCCGAGCTTGTCCGCGATGTGGGTCTTGACGGCCTCGGTGGCGAGCTCGGTCTTGACCTCCATGGTGCCGGACAGGAAGCTGTCCTCCCGGAGCCAGCCCATGACCACCATGGCGTCGGTCGAGGTGGGTTCGGTGCCGCCGCGGTTGTAGCAGGCCGGTCCGGGCATCGCGCCCGCACTGCGCGGGCCGACGCGGAACATGCCGCCCTCGTCGATGCTGGCGATCGAGCCGCCGCCGGCGCCGATGGTGTCGACCTCGGCCATCGGGACCATCGCGTGGTAGTCGCCGATGCGGGTGTCGAGCAGGTGCTTCATCCGGAGCTTGCCATCGGGCGCGACGCCGATGTCGGCGGAGGTGCCACCCACGTCGAGGGTGATGACGCTGGGATATCCCGAGGCCTTGCCGATGAAGCAGCCGCCGAGCAGACCCGCGACGACGCCACTGGTCAGCAGCGAGACGGGGACCTCGCTGGCACTGCGGGAGGTGACGAGACCGCCGGCGGAGGTCATGAGGTGGACGTCCTCACCGACCTGCGCGTCTTTGGCCTTGCCTGCCAGGTTCTCGATGTAGCGGGAGGTCTTGGGACCGACGAAGGCGTTGAGGGCCGTGGTGGAGAACCGCTCGTACTCGCGGTACTGCGAGGCGACGTCGCTCGAGAGCGAGACGAACACACCGGGGTACTCCTCGGCGATGATCTCGCGGACCCGCTGCTCGTGCGCCGGGTTGCGGTAGGCGTGCAGGAACGCGACCGCGATGGCCTCGACCCCACGCTCGCGGAGCAGGCCGACCTCGCGGCGAACGGCGTCCTCGTCGAGCGGCGTCAGCACGTTGCCGGCCGCATCCATCCGCTCCGCGACGGTCCGTCGGTTGCGGCGGGGCACCAGCTGCCACTTCTGCCACGGCAGGTCTTGGTAGTTGGAGTAGTTCAGGGGGCGCTTCTTACGCGCGATGTGCAGGATGTCCCGGAAGCCGTCGGTGGTGATCATGCCGACGTCACTGCCGTTGTGCTCCAGCACGATGTTGGTGGCCACGGTGGTGCCGTGGAAGAACATCTCGATGTCCGCGACGTCGATGCCCGCGCGTTCGGCGAGCACCCCGATCCCGTCCATCGTGCCGATCGAGGGATCGTGGTTGGTCGACGGTGTCTTGTGCACCGTGACCGTCCCGTCGTCGTCCCACAGGACCAGGTCGGTGAACGTGCCGCCCACATCCACGCCGATTCGCTTCATCGAAACTCGCTTCCTCTTTCCATGCTGTCACCCGGTGCGGGGCGGTGAGGCCGCCGACGATGACCGGAGTGATCTGAGCCATAGGTCCGCTCGGGAGCATCATGCAATACATCTGATGGTTTCGGCAACACTTACCGCGAATCTCAGTGAACAGCCAGGAATGAGCGAGCCTTGACGGCATAAAGATCAGATGTTTATGGTGGGCCGCGTCACGGCGTCAGCTCGTTTGGCACGACGCCGCACCCCTCAGGAGGACCATTGACCACCCATCCCGCCACGCTCGGACGCTTCTTCGAGGACTACGTCGTGGGCGACGTCTACCAACACCCGATGGGCCGCACCATCACCGACACCGACAACGCGTGGATCACGTGCCTGTCGATGAACACCAACCAGAACCACTTCAACGAACATCTGGCCGCGACGAATCCCATCACCGACGGCAAGGTCATCGTGAACTCGGGCCTGACCATCGCCCTGGTGCTCGGGCTCTCGGTGATCGACATGAGCCAGAACGCGGTGGCGAACCTACAGTTCACGGATGTCAAGCTGGCGCACCCGGTGTACGTCGGCGACACCATCTACGCCGAGAGCATCTGCACCGACCTGCGCCTGTCGCAGTCGCGTCCCTACGCGGGGATCGTGTCGATGGTGACCCGCGGGATCAACCAGGACGGCGAGGTCGTCATCTCCTGGAAGCGCTCGGTGATGGTCGCGACCCGCGAGAGTGGCATCGGACAGAACTACTTCCCCGAGGTCAAGGCGCCGTCGCTCACCGAACTGACCGCCGGCAGCTCGGCGGAGGCCGCCCGATGAGGCCGCTCGAGGACGTCCGGATCATCGCGATCGAGCAGTACGGCGCGGGCCCGTTCGGCAGCGTCCACCTCGCCGATCTCGGCGCCGACGTACTCAAGATCGAGGAGCCGAAGTCCGGCGGCGACGTCGGCCGGTACGTGCCGCCCTACAACTCCGGCGAGGACTCGCTGTTCTTCGAGACCTTCAACCGCAACAAGCGCAGCCTCTCTCTCGACCTCGGAACACCCGGTGGGCGGCGGGTTTTCGAGGATCTGGTGCGCACCAGCGACGCCGTGTACTCGAACCTGCGCGGCGACGTCCCGGCGAAGATGAAGATCACCTACGACGATCTCAAGCATCTGAACCCGGCGATCGTGTGCTGCAGTCTCACCGGCTTCGGCATGACGGGGCCGCGGGCGAAGCAGCCCGGATACGACTACATCCTGCAGGGCCTGGCAGGTTGGATGGACCTCACCGGCGACCCCGACGGGCCGCCCACGAAATCTGGTCTGTCCCTGGTGGATTTCTCCGGCGGGTTCGTCGCCGCGCTGAGCCTGCTGGCCGGTCTGCACGCCGCACGACGCGACGGGGTCGGCGGTGACTGCGACGTCTCGCTGTACGACACCGCGGTCTCCATGCTCACCTACCCGGCGGCCTGGCACCTCAATGCGGGTTACCGTCCCGGACGGACGAAGAACTCCGCGCATCCCTCCCTCGTCCCGTTCCAGGCGTTCGAGGCCGCCGACGGCTGGTTCGTCGTCGGCTGTGCCAAGGAGAAGTTCTGGGTGCGTCTCGCCGAGGCGATCGGCCTGGCCGAGCTGCTCGATGACCCGCGGTTCACCGACTTCGCCGCACGCGGTCAGCACAAGGACGAGCTACTCCCGTTGCTGGAGAAGCGGTTTGCCGAGGGCACCGTCGAACACTGGGTGGACGTGCTCACCACTGCGGGCGTGCCGACCGGACCGATCAACGACGTCGAGCAGGCTCTCACCGAGGAGCACACGCTCGCACGCGGACTCATCGCGACGACCGAACACGAGGTGTGGGGTGAGGTCCGCCAGGTCACGTCACCGGTGCGCTTCGGCGCCGAGCAACCCGAGTATCGTCGGGCACCACATCGTAACGAGAACTTCGACGAGGTGATGACCCTGCTGGGATACAGCGCGGACGACATCCGGGACCTCGTCGACGGCGGTGCGTTCGGTGCCGTCGCCCAACAGGCCAAGCCGTGACCGCCCGCCGGCTCGCGAGCTGGGCTGCCGGCCTGAGCGTCGACGCCATACCCGAGAACACCCGCCGCGCTGCGCTCCGGCATCTGCTCGACGGCCTCGGCAACGGCATCGGTGCCCGCCGGCGCGATCAGGGCGGTCCGGGCCTGACGGTGGCGCGCGGACTCGGCGGTCCGGCGCAGGCGCATCCGCTCGGGGACTCCGAGGCCATCTCCGCCCCGGCGGCGGCCTTCGCCAACGGTGTCCTGATGCACGCGCTCGACTTCGACGACACGCACGCCGGCGCTCTCGTGCATCCGACGACCGTTGTGGCGCCCGCGGTTCTCGCGGTCGCCGAAGAGGTCGGCGCCACCGGAGCGCAGGCGGTGACCGCACTGGTCGCCGGGCTCGAGGTCGCGTGTCGCCTGGGTGCGGCGGCTCCGCACGGGTTCCATGCCCGGGGCCTGCACGCGACCGCAGTGGTCGGACCCCTCGCCGGGGCCGTGGCCGCCGGACTCCTCTACGGTGCCGACGCCGACGTGCTCACCGATGCGATCGGTATCGCGGCGTCGTCGTCGGGCGGGTTGCTGGAGTTCCTCGACACCGGCGCCAACACCAAGACCCTGCATCCGGGCAACGCCGGGTTCAGTGGCGTCCTGGCCGCGCGGCTGGCCATGGCCGGCGCCAGCGGCCCCGAGTCGGTGCTCGAGGGCAGGCGCGGGCTCTACCGCGCGCTCGCCGACCGTGACATCGATCCGGATGCGATCGTCGCCGAGCTCGGAACCCGCTGGGAGAGTGCGACTATCGGCATCAAGCCATATCCGAGCTGCCAGCTCATGCACGCCACGCTCGACGCCGTCTCCGCGGCGCTCGACGCCGCAGGTGCGCAGGGACTCGATGTCACTCCGGCGCGCATCGCCGCGATCACCGCCGACGTCCATCCGGACAGCCTGGAAATCGTGTGCGGGCCGGGGACCGGCACCCGGGCGCCGCGCAGCGTCTACGACGCGAAGTTCGACCTGCCCTGGAGCGTCGCCGCGCTCGTCCATGACGGAGCGGTGACCGTGGACACCTACACCGAGAGCTCGATCGCGCGTGCCGAGGTAGCCACGACCGCCGGCCTCGTCGAGGTCGTTTCCGTACCCGATGACCGCCCGGCCGCCGATGCTGCCGGCCGGGCGGTCATCACCTTCGACGACGGCAGTCGGATCGTCGGCGAGGTGCCGTGCAGCCGCGGGACGTCGGGACAGCCCATGGACGACGCCGCGGTCGCCGAGAAGTTCCGGGGCAACACCGGTGGGGGCGACGATACGGAAGCCCTCGTGCACGCGGTGTTCGCTCTGGGCGACGCACCGTCCGTCCGGCCGATCCTGACGCTCGCGGCGACCGTCGTCGCCGGCTGAGCTCGCCCCGCCGCGCACCTTCCTCCCACTCGAATCAAGGATCACACAATGGATTTCAGCTTCAACGAAGAGCAGCGTGACTTCCGGGCGGCCCTGCGTCAGCTCGTCGACAAGGAGATCATCCCGGTCGCGAACGAATGGGAACGCACCGGCCGGTATCCCACCGAGATCGTCGACCGGTTGCGTGAGATGGGCTTGTTCGGGATCACCACACCGGAGGAGTTCGGCGGGCTCGAACTCGACATGGTGTCGTTCACCCTGGTCTACGAAGAACTCGCGCGCGGGTGGATGGGCATCGCAGGAATCCTCGGCAGCCACAACCTGGCCTGCTGGATGATCGCTCGCCACGGCACCGATGAGCAGAAGGCGCAGTGGCTCCCACGCCTGGCGAGCGGCGAGTGCCGCACCGGCATCGGCCTCACCGAACCGGGGGCCGGGACCGACCTGCAGGGCATCAAGACCACCGCCACCAAGGACGGCGACGACTACGTCATCCGCGGCACCAAGACCTGGATAACAAACGCTCGGCACGCGAATGTGCTTCCGGTGCTGGTGAAGACGGACCCGACCGCCACTCCGGCACACAAGGGCATGAGCATCCTGCTGGTGGACACCACGACTCCCGGCTTCGAGGTCCAGCGCGACATGGGCAAGCTCGGCTACAAGGGCACGGAGTCGTGCGAGATCCTCCTCCACGAGGTGCGCGTCCCGCAGTCGACGTTGCTCGGCGGCGTCGAGGGTCGCGGAATGCAGCAGGCCCTGTCGGGCCTCGAGATCGGGCGCCTCAACATCGCCGGACGCAGCGTCGGGATCGCCCAGGCGTCCTACGACGCAGCGTTGAACTACTCGCGGGAACGGACCGCGTTCGGCAAGCCGATCTCGGACTTCCAGGCGATCCAGCTCAAGCTCGCCGACATCGCCACCCAGCTGCAGGCCGCCCGCCTGATGACGTACTGGGCTGCGGCGAAGGCGGATTCGGGCGCTCGCGTCGACGGTGAGGCCGGCATGGCCAAGTACTTCGCGTCCGAGACGGCGATCACCGCGAGTCTCGAGGCGATGCGCATCCACGGTGGTTACGGGTACTCGACGGAGTTCAACGTCGAGCGCTACTACCGCGACGCCCCGCTCATGTCCATCGGCGAGGGCACCAACGACATCATGCGCACCGTCATCGCCAAGGCCCTGGTCAACGGCACCGTCACCGTCGGATGACGCCGGCGCTGATCTTCCTGTACGTCCCGGGGGACCGGCCGGAGCGGTTCGACAAGGCGGCAGGTTCTGGCGCCGATGCGATTGTCCTCGATCTCGAGGACGCGGTCCCCGTGTCGGCCAAGGACACCGCGCGCATCGCGGTCGGCGAATGGCTGGCGAACCGAGACCGCGCCGGAGTGCCTACGTGGATACGGGTGAACCCGGGGCCCGAACTGGTCGGCGACCTGACCATGGCGGTTCGGGCCGGCGCCGACGGGGTCTGGCTGCCCAAGGTCGACGACGCAGCGACCCTCGACCGTGTGGACGGTCTGCTGACGGAACTGGAAACCGAGCTCGGCGGCCCGCGAACGCCGGTGTCGCCGCTCATCGAGACCGGTGCCGGCCTGTGCAACGCGGCGGCGATTGCAGCGGGCCCGCGGGTGGCGTTCGTCCAGATCGGCGAGGTCGACCTCGCCGCGGATCTCGGAGTCTCACCAGTGGTCGGCAACGAATTGCTCTGGGCACGTTCGCAAGTGGTCGCGGCGTCAGCCGCCGCGAAGATTCGTCCGCCCCTGGCCGCGGCGTCGCCCTCGATCGGTGATGACGCCGCGTTCGAGGTCGAGACCAGACAGCTGATCGGTCTCGGATTCTTCGGACGGGCCTGCATCCATCCGCGTCAGATCGCGCCCGCGCGATCCGGCATGGCGCCATCCGAGTCCGAGGTGGCGACGGCCCGCGACATCCTCACCGCGTTCGACGCGGCCGGCGGTGCCGCGGCGACCGACAGCGCCGGGCGACTCATCGACGAGGCCGTCGCGCGGATCGCCCGGAGAACTCTCGCCCGGCAGCCAACGTAAGATCGGTGACGCCGGGTCGGGGGACTCCGCGGTTCCCGCTCGGCGTGCCGGACCCGACACCTCACGCGACATCGAAACGGAGACAGACATGGTGGACACCATCTTGTGGCAGGCGATTCAGGACAACGAGCTGGCACTGGCGGTCCTGCAGTACGTGTTCTCGGGCGTCAAGTAGGCCACCTGCGGTCATCCGGGGCAGATTCCGGCGAACTCCGGCGGGCCCGGGGTTGACGCGCAGGGATCACCGACGAACCCCGGGTGAAGGCTCGGTGAAGTCTGCTCGAGGCCCCTCGTGATGCGCTGACCTTGATCCTAGGGTCGGCATCATGAATCGATCTGTGGTGAAGAAGATGTCGGTGGTCGCCGCGACGATGGGCGCGGCGGTCCTCAGCGTGGTGGGCTCGCCGGTTGCGTCGGCGAACTCGTTCTCCACCAGCACCCATGGTGGCACAGCGAGTTACGACGACGGAGGCGACCGGTTCTGTGCGTTCGCGTGGAACACCGAGGGAGTCCGTACGGTCCGGGTCACCCTGACCGCCATCAGTCGCCCCGGCCCGAGCCACGACTTCACCGAGCGCAACACCTACGCCGGCGGCACTGCGGGCAACACGTGCCGCAGCCTCGCCACCGCGTACGAGGACACCCAGTACCGGGCCGTCATCCGCGGTTACTGGGGTGAGCCCGGGACGACCGAGACCAAGACCGTCACGTTTTACAGCTGACCCGACCCATCCGGTACCGAGCCGCCGGTCGCTCTCCCGAGCGGCCGGCGGTGTGCTGTGTCGGGAGTCGACCTTTTGTACACACATTCCCGGTGCGATTTCGGAAAGAGCTGAGCGACGATTTCGGGACGCATTACCGGGATCATTTCGCGAATTGGTCAGCTCGTCCGGCGACGCCGGAAATGTCCGCTAATGTTTAGCAATGCTCACTGGCGCACGCGGAAATCGATGGCAGATCCGACTCGCCGCGGCAGCACTTGTGCTGGTCGTGGCCGCAGGTCTGTCCATCGTCTCGTCCGGCCCGTCCGCGGCGGCGCCGGTGGTGAATCCTCAGGCCGGAAAGGTCGTCGCGCACGCCGATTTCCAGGTGAAGCGGGACGGTTTCTCCTTCGAGAACTGGGGACCGAATGATGCGCTGCACACCCGCGGCCTGAGCATCGAGGGCATGCGTGCCGTCTTCGGTGACGAGGTCTGCGCCCGTATCGTGCTCGGGGTGTGTTCGCCGACGACGGTGGCCGAACTCGTGCAGCAGGAATTCAACGAGTCAATGTCGGGCGGGCACTGCTTCGGAATGGCCGCACTCGCCGGACTGTATGCCACCAAGCGTCTGAACCCGTTCCCGTTGGCGATGCCGTGGCAGTCCGTCTACAGCATCCGCCCGTCGGCACCGCTCGACGAACTCATCGCCCGGATGTTCATCACCCAGGGGTTCCCGCCCACCGACCTGGCGCAGTCCGAGGTCACGGTCACCCAGGCACTGTCCCGTCTGCGGTCGGCGTGGGCGCGCAACGACAACTACGTTTTGGCGATCTACACCGACGAGGAACAGAGCGCCGGACACGCCATCAACCCGATCGCGATCCGCGACCTCGGGCAGGGCAAGCGCGGCATCGTCGTGTACGACAACAACTTCCCCGGTGTCGAGAAAATGATCGTCGCCGACCCCGCCGCGAACAGCTGGTACTACTCGACCGCGACCAATCCGTCGGAGCCGACCCTGCTGTTCCAGGGCTCCCCGCTCAACAAGATGATGCTGGTCCCGTTGGCGCCGATCCTGGCACGTCACCAAGATCCGGAACTGCGCAGTGACGAGACCGTGGTCATCGTCTCGGACAACAACGGTGGCGCCCGCGGCTACGGCGACGTCGACTGGGATGTGCGGGTCACCGACCCCGCGGGTCGTACGCTCCCGGGCGTCGACAAGAAGATCCTGTTCAACAACGACAATTCCGCCACCTTCACGGTGCCCGCCAACCGCACGTTCAAGATCATCGTGGACGGGGTGGAGGCGGGTCGTACCGCGGACATCGACGCCACGGTGCTCAGTGCGGGCGGTGTCGTTGCGATGGGTGATCTCGAGGTGCCCGCAGGCGCTGTCGCCGCGATCGACGCCGATCCGGCGCGTCACGGGATGAGGGTGACTTCGTCGGCGCCGTCGACCGCGGAGTTCGAGGTCGCGACCGAGGATTCGCTGCGCTCGTTGTCGACCGAGACGTCGCAGCTGGCAGTCGGCCCGGGTTCGGCGGTGTCGGTCGGAACCGGGAGTACCGGTGTCACCATCCGGTCGGAGGGACGGGCGCAGCGACTGCGTCTAGAGGTCGAACGAAGTGACACCTTCACCGATCGCATCGCGGTCAGCCCCGGGCCGATCTCGCTGCCCGCGGGCGCGACCATCACGGTGCCGGTGAACCTGTGGCCCGGGTTCGGACCGGTCCCGGCGACCGTTCGTAGCGGTCCGTCGATCACCCCCGTGCCCCTGAGCGCGCGGTGAGGACGTCGTCGGTCGGCGGCCGCATCGCATCGGCCGTTCTCGTCGCGAGCGTGGTCGGTCTGTCCGCGTGTTCCGGCGGATCGACGACGACCACGACCCCGTCCAGCAGTGCGACGGCGGCCCCGGCCGAGTACCTCGACGAGGTGACCGTCCACCGGGTCGATTACCCGACGCCGGATGACGGTGACACGGACCAGAATTGGGCCGAACTGTACCTACCCGCGGGTGAGCAGCGGGTCGATTCGATTCCGCTCGTGGTCCTCGTCCACGGTGGTGCGTGGCAGAGCGCTCTCGGCGCGGACATCTTCGAGCCGCTGGCGCAAGACCTCGCCGGCCGCGGGATGGCCGTCTACAACATCGAGTACCGCCGTGTCGGCTCGGGCGGCGGATGGCCGACGACGTTCCGCGACGTCGCGAGCGCCCTCGATCACGTCGTCGTCGTGGACCGGCAGTTCCCGCAGATCGACACCGACGACGAGCTGATCGTCGGGCACAGCGCGGGTGCACAACTCGCGGTGTGGGGCGGCACCCGGCACAAGCTGGAGGACGACGAGGTCGGTGCCCGACCATTGTTCCGCCCGACCCGGGTTGTCTCCCTCGCCGGTCCGCTCGACATGACCTATGCGGCAACGCACGGCGACGACCGCATCGTGACCGCCCTCGGCGGCAGCCCGACGCAGGTTCCGCAGCGGTACACGATGGTCGATCCCATCCAGAACATCGATCCCGACACCCCGGTGGTCGCCGTCCACGGCACCGCCGACCGAATGGTCTCCCCGGCGAACTCACAGCGGTACGCCGCCGCCGTCGTGAAGGCCGGCGGCGACGCGGAGGCCGTACTGATCCCAGGCGGCAACCACGGTTCGGTGGTCACCTCGAACGCGCCCGAGTACCCCCGTGTCCTCGACATCATCACCGGCGCGTCGGCCGCCGACGTGCAGGACGTGGCCTGAGCGGGTACTCGACCACCGTGACCGTCGCGACTGCGGGGCCGGCTCAGAAGGCCACGAGACTCGCTGCCGGCGTGTACTTCTCCCGCCTGATCCGGCGCGGGGGCATCCGTCGCCGCTTGAGGGCCCGGACCCCCGCCTCGACCATCGCGGGCGGGCCGCAGAGATATGCCGCGTGGTCGCGGCAGGAGTCGAAGTCCGCCACCATCGCATCACCGACGTAACCTGTGCGGCCAGACCACTGTTGGCGACTGAGACAGGGCGTGTACCGGACGTTCGGGTGCTCGGTCGCGAGTGCGCGCCAGAAGTCGACGTCGTACAGCTCGGTCTCGGTGCGGACGCCGTGGTAGACGTGGATCTCACGTCCGGGGTCGGCTTCCAGGGCGGCTCGTGCGATCGACTTCAGCGGGGCGAGACCCGTGCCCCCGGCGAGCAAAACGAGTCCGACTCCCAGCTCGTCCTCACGATGACAGAAGTCACCCCAGGGTCCCGTCATCGACACCGGCGATCCGACGGTCAGCGAATCGAAGATCCACCCGTCGGTGGCCAGACCGTCGGGTTGCCGGCGGATGTGAAACTCGAGGGTGCGGGATTCGCTGGGCGGGTTGGCCATCGAGTACGGACGCGTCTGGTCTGTGCCCGGGATCGACAACTCGACGTACTGGCCCGCGGTGAACTCGAACGGTTCGTCGAGCGACACCGTCACGGACACCGTGTCGTCGGCGACCGTGGTGAGGGAACTGACGGTTCCGGCGAGGTCGCGTAACGCGTGGTGTCGCGTGCCGGACTCGTCTGCGGGTGGCTCGACGATGATGTCGGTGGTGGGCGTCGACTGGCACGACAGCACGTATCCCTGGTCCCGCTCGGTGTCGGACAGCACGGTGTCGGGGGCCGGTGGCGCGTCCACCATCCCGCTGGTGACGCGTACCTTGCAGGTGCCGCAGGTTCCCTGATTGCAAGAGTTGGGAATCCACACACCCTGACGCAGCAGGGCATCGAGAACCCGCTGCCCGGATCCGCAGGTCACCGAGGTCGTAGGCGTGTCGATGCGGAAGGTCGTCGGGTCGGACCGGGTCGTCGGGTCGGACATCGTCACACCTCCCAGACCGTGTGCAACGACGTCGGGCCACGGAAACCCCAACCCCAGAACTCGACGTCGCTGCTGTCGTCGCGCTCGAGGTTCGGGATGGACTCGAACAGCTCCTCGAGTCCGATCCGGCACACGTGGTTGGCGAAGTAGATGCCGGCACACGCGTGGTTGCCGGCACCGAATGCCAGGTGAGGCAGGGGCGGTCGTGTGATGTCGTACTCCGACGGTGCCTCGTAGACCGAGTGGTCGTGGTTGGCCGATCCGTACGACATCAGGACCACCGAGCCCGCCGGCAGGTGGACTCCGGCGACCTCGGTGTCCTTCGTGCTGATCCGGGCAGTCGCCGACCAGATCGGCGATGTCCACCGCATGCCCTCGGAGATCGCGCGCGGGATGAGACCCGGCTCGTCGACGACTTGCTCGAACTGATCCGGGCGACTGAACAGACCGACGAGTGTCGACGCCATGGCGTGACCCGGCTCCTGCATCGCTCCGAGGAGGTAGACGTACAGCGTCGGATAGATGTAGTCGCGGTCGCGGGTCTGCCCGTCGGGCATCCCGTCGTGCAGCCAGTGCGAGATCGCGCTGTCGTCGGGATTCTCGATCCAGTTGTCGATCAGCGGATCGACGATCGACTGGATCTCCAGCTTCGCGGCGTCGGCCTCGGCGAAGCCGTCCGGGTTGGTGAACTCGCCGTTCTCGTCGACTCCCGCATTGGTGAACGACACCGACAGTTTGTGGAACCATTCACGCAACTTGTCGGAACTCACCGACTGGAGGCCGAGCAGGTCGCCGAGCGCGCGGACGCTGACGGGTTCGCAGTACTGGGCGACGAGCTCGGCGCGCCCCACATCCTCGAAGTCGCTCAGGTATCGGCGGGCGATGGGCCGGACGAGGTCGTCGATCCACCGGTCGACCTCCTGGGGCTGCAGGGCCGGGTCGACCATGGACCGCAGGTCCTCATGGATCGCCCCGTTGACCCCGATCACCGCCGGGTGTCCGAAGGTCCGCCCGCCCGCCTTGGTGATGACCGCCTCGAAGTCGGGGCTGGTGGCGATCGTCCGGCAGATGTCCGCGGTCGTGGCTACATAGGAGCCCAGGATCGGGATGTACGCGAGCGGTGCCTCGACGCGGAGACGCTCGTAGACGGGGTAGGGGTTGCGTTCGAGCTCGGTCATCGTGATGTCGTCGATCCACGACATGGTGCTGGTCATGGGTTCCTCCGCTGTGTTCGTCTCGAGGCCGGGGGTGTGCGCCGGCAGGCTGTCGGCGACCCGGTGCGAGGTGACACTAGGGACCGCCGGACCGGCGGTCGATACGGTTCGCGCGCCGGCGGCACCGATCGCGCGACGATGTGATCGCAGTCTCTGAGGAGGGTGGCGAGTGTGACCGGTCACCGGGTTGAATCGAGACGCGGGACCCTTGCGTGACCGGAGTACGAGGAAGACATCCATGCGGAGCACCACATCCACCAGTGACTGGGAGACGGCGCATCGTGCCGTCGAAGAGGTGTACTTCCCGCATGAGCTGACCGCGCTGTCGTCGCCGGATCAGCTGAATCTGAACCTGCAGACCGTCGAGCTGGGACCGGTCACGATCGGCAAGCTCAACTGGGGGACCGATGTCTCCATCTCCTGCGACTATCCGGGCGCCTACGAGATCAACATCCCGGTCCGCGGCGTCCTGGACTCGCGCGCCGGATCGGTGCAGACGACGTCCGAGGAGGGGACGGCCACGGTCTTCACCGCGGACCGCCCGTCGACGATCACCCGGTGGTCGGCGGACTGCGTCGTGGTCGGGGTGAAGTTCGACGCCGAGTACCTCGAACGTGAGGCCGACCGGGTCCGGGCGTCGGCGCTGCGTTCACAGTTGCGGCTGCCGGATCAGCTGGATCTCGCCGGACCCGACCAACAGGCATGGTTCGGGCTCGTGCGTGCATTGTCGGCTCAGGTGCGCGAACCCGCCGACCTCCTGTCGAACCCGCTGGTCGGACCGCAGCTGGCGAGCGCGATCAGCAGCGCGTTCCTCCTCGCTGTCTCTCCGGAAGAGGCGGGTACCGGTCTGCGCCCGCGGATGGTCAAGCGCGTGCTCGACGCGTTGCACGACGATCCCGGACGCGACTGGCGTCTGGCGGACATGGCCGAACTGAGCGGCTCGAGCCTCCGACGACTGCAGGAGGGCTTCGCCGAACACGTCGGTGCGAGTCCGACCCAGACGCTGCGGGACATCCGACTCGACCGGGCTCACCACGACCTCACCGAACCGGACAACACCGACACGGTGGCCGAAGTTGCTGCGCGATGGGGCTTTTCGAGCCCCAGTCGGCTGGCGGCCGCGTACAAGAAGCGCTACGGCATCCCGCCGTCGGAACACCGTCGGCGGTAGCCCTTTGGGACGTCCGGTCGAATCTGAGTCGGACCTTTGCAGTTCAGGCCCCATCGTGTCGTCGATCGGTTAGTTTCCGCACTGCGTGACCTCCGGACGTACCCATCGAAAGGCGCGGCCATGAAACGTCGCCATGCTCTGCTCGCCATCTTCTTCAGTCTTGCGCTGGCGGTGTCCGGGGGAGGGGTCGCGGCGGCCGCACCGAATCCCCTGAGATCGTTGGACTTCGGATCGCTGGGCGGGCCGGAGGCGGGTGGATGTTCCGCACAGTTGTTGTACAACGACGAACTGTTCGGTCCGAAGATTCTGGCGACCGATGCCCCGGTGGGTCCGCAGTTGAGGGGTTACGACCGGCTCGCGGGTCTGAGTCCGAGCGAGTTCCTGCAGACGTATCGGAAAGGGGACAAGTGGGACTATCCGGACCACGACGGATACACGCTGAACCCCGACGGGTCCGCCAAGAAGTCGGTGACCACCCTCAACCCGAACAAGCGGATAGATCGCTATGGTCCCGCCAATGGTCGCTTCCTGGCCCCCGCGGGCACGCACTACAAGAGGCGGGCGCTTCCGCCGGAGAACCTCGTCGACAAAGACAACCCTCAGTTCTGCAACTATCACGTGTACGTGGTCATGCGCCCGGTGAAGGTGTGGATCGGACGTATCGCCAAGGGCTTCGGTCAGCCGGGCGGCGGCATTCAATATCAGATCGACCAGCAGCTCCTCGATCCCGGGTTGATCGAGGACCATCGCGGATGTTTCAACGAGACAAGCGGTTTCGTCAACACCCAGTGGTTGCTGTGTTCGGGTGTGCTCGAGAGCGTCTTCCCCGGATGACGTCGGGCGCCGACGACCAGCTCGACCCCGAGATGCGCAGCCGGATAGCCGATCTCGCGGCGACGATGTCGGCGGAGCCGTCCGATGTGCCTCGCCTGGGTCACATCCCCGACGACGCGACGCCCTCGTGCGTGCGTGACTCGGACGGTGTGTGGCACTTGATCATCCGCGAACGCGGCACGGTGATGTTCGACCGGCAGTCCAGCGATCCAGAGGAGTTTCTGAGCTGGGTTGCGGTGGCGATCGCCGAAGCGGCGTCGTATCGGCTGCACTCGCCCGGCGCGCCCGACTATCTGCGCCGCATATGGGCAGAACAGTATCGGATGCTGACCGCGGCCGACCCGGAGTGGGCCCGTGCGTGGTTGGAGCGGACCCGGACAAGGTTGGTCGACCAGGGAGCCGACGATCGTGAACTGGCGCAACTGCCGGGCCGGCATCCCGGCTGAGACGAGGTTGGGAATCGGCGTCCACCGGTGTGGGCGGCGTAGCGGTGCAGGTTCGCTATCCCGAACTTGAAGACGATCGTAGGACCACCACGGTTGGTCGAGCTATCCTCATGCTCGTTCGACGATGCGGCACAGCCTGTTTCAGGCCGGTTATGTGGAGTCCACTCGAGTCCGAAGAGGGTCAGGGCGCGGGCCAGTTGTGGATCCGCGGCGTCAATGGGGGAGTGGTCGAGAACGCCGGAGTGGGGCTGATGTCGGGGTCGGCGGCGCGTTCATAGAGCGCCCACATGCGCAGCTGGTCGCCGTGTCGGGAGTCGAACTCGATCCCGTCGACCGCTGCATGGCCGTGGTCGGTGAGGGCGTAAATCCAGCGGGAGATGGCCTGGGTGAGCCCGCGGGGCCGGCCGTCCCGCAACGCGGCGGTGTCGAGGTCATCGAGCCCGTAGCGGATCGCGAGCGGCCGAAACACCGTCCGGAGGGTGGCGAGGCTGTCCGGGTCGGCGGGCACCGCGAACCGTCCGGTCAGGGTGCCGTGACCGATCATCCGTAGATCGCACCACGATCGCGGAACGTGGCCGGGCGGCAGCGCGGGGTAGTCCTGCTCGTCTTCCTCGTCGACGACGATGTCGTCGAGCTCGGCGATCAGTTGTGGGCTGGGTCGGGCGAAGGCGAGGACTTCGAGGTAGCAGGCCAGGGGAGTGTCGGCGCAGTACAAGGTGCGCCACACCCCCGTCGGGGTCGTCCCAGCGGCCGGCGAAGCGGTCGTCGGTGGCGTACTCCCATGGTGTCCACTCCCACGGGCTGGGCGCGTATCCGACTCGATATATGGGCGTGGCAGTCCGGATGCTGGTGGTGATCGGGCCGTGCGGGGTGCTGATCGTCGAAGGCTGTGGTTGGTTCATCCCACCGCGGCGAATTGGCGGGCGGCGGCGAGTACTTGCGGTCCGACGTCGGCGAGCTCGCCGTCGCGCAACAGCAATGCCGGCGCCCGGTCGTCGAGGACCGGGTTGAGGCCCTGGAACCAGGCTTGTGCGACGGCGGGGGTGTCGCGTTCGGTGATCAGGCGGGCGGCGCGGTAGGCGATCCGGAGCCGTTCGACGTCCTCGGGGTTGGCGATGGTGCGGGTGCCGTCAGCCCATTGCCGCACCGCCCGGGTCTCGCTCACCCGACCCAGGTAGGCGACCAGCCGCGCGCCGAGCAGATCTCGCAACGCAGCCACCAGTTCGGGCTGCGACATACGAGCCGCCTCGGCGTAGGCAGCTAGTGTTCTGAGTCATTAATTCGTGTGCAGTAGTGGGCGATGGAGTCGAGGATCTGGTCAGCGGTCTTGACCCAC
>NZ_JAGRQM010000024.1:0-80916 GCF_018132775.1 Gordonia sp. SCSIO 19800
GCCAACCTAAGAACATCCCGCACAGGGTGGGGACTTCTACCTGGCCACCAGCGGGGACATCAAACTGGCCGTTGACAAGTGTCGATGGGTTCATAACCAGCAATTCGCTTGAGGTCGGTGGCGGCTGGGCCTGCCGAGTCTCCCTTAAAGACCAGGGTGAGATCGTTCGATGTGCGGCTGGTCTGCAGCAAGTTTCGCTCAACCGGAGAAATCAGCAGACGAACCCAGGAATCGGCTCAGACGCCGGGACCACTCCCTCAAGATGAGACATTGCTGCAGCGTGGTGCCGGGCATCCAATGAGCTGGGGTACGGATGACCATAGGGCAACCGACCGGCAGGGGGGCGGCAGCGCAGCGAAGCGGAGTCTCGGGCGGCTGCTCGGTTCGAGGAGGGCATCTCTCACCTGCGCCGCTACGTTGCTGTGTATGGGTCGAGCTTGGTCCCCAGCAACGTCCGCCAACACGACATTATCGATGACTTCAAGATCGGCCTGTGGGTAGCCAACCGTCGCTCTGACTATCGCGACGACCGGCTACCGGCCGAACGAGTGCAGCGGATCGGCAGGAACGGAAGAATCGTGACCCGCGCAGTATCGGTAAACGCTCTGTGCCGCATGATAATCCGAGCGAGTCTTCGCCATCAAGCGAAGCGCAGATAGCCGGCACGCAGCAGATAGGAGCACTGATAACAACCTGCCGATGGCGTGCTGCTCGTTGAGGGTGGGTTCTGGCAGGCCACAGGGACGACCTTCGTCTCGAGAAGTCGGCCCTGTGGCCTGCCCGTTCCATCCGTCTCTGTCGCGGTGTCACATGCGGAGTCTTACTCCCCTGGCCCCGCCGCGGCATTTCTCCGGATGAGCAACTTCCACGTGCTCGCCATCACGGTTTCGCCACGCTGGTTGACCACGTCGCGCGTCATGGTGACGACGCCACGGCCACCTGAACGAGTTGGGGCGAGGTCGGTGATGGTCAGTACGACGTGGATCGTGTCGCCGAAGCGTGTCGGCCCCGGCCACCGGCACTGCAGATCCAGCAGGCCCATGATGTTCTCCTGCAGTGCCTCACTGATCGGGAGGCGCGTGGAGAGACCCGAGGCGATGGAGAGCACGAGCAGACCGTGGGCGACACGTTCGCCGAACGACGTGCTCGCCGAGAACTCCCGGTCCACATGCAGGCGGTTGTAGTCGCCGGACAGTCCCGCGAAGTTCACGACATCGGTCTCGGTCACGGTTCGACTGGCGGTGACGTAGCGCTCACCCACCTTGAGGTCTTCGAAATATGCGATCCGACGTGAGTTGTCGGTGACGACTTCGCTCATGAGTAGCGACCACCTGTCACGTGAACCGTGTCGCCGCTGATGTAACCGGCGCGAGGGCTGGCGAGGAAGGCGACCGTGTCGGCGATCTCCTCGGGCTGACCGACCCTGCCGAGAGGCGACTTGTCTACGGACCGTTGTTTGAGCACCTCGTAGTTGTCGAGGGCCTTCATGGCCTCCGTCTCGACGAACCCGGGCGCCACCGCGTTCACGGTGATCCCGAACTTGCCTGATTCCAGCGACAGCGCACGGGTGAATCCGATCAGCCCGGCCTTGGCAGCGGAGTAGTTGGTCTGCCCCGGGTTGCCGAGGTGACTGCGGGAGGAGATGTTGATGATCCGTCCCCACTTCTGCGACATCATGGACCCGATCACCGCCTGCGAGCACACGAACGAGCCTGTCAGGACGACGTCGATGACGCGCTGGAAGTCCTCGAGCTTCATCTTGGCCAGGAACGTGTCCCGAGGGAATCCAGCATTATTGACGAGAATCCCGACGTCGCCGAGCTTCTCACGAACCTCCGCGACGGCCGTGCCGACCTGATCGGGATTCGTCACGTCGGCGACGACACCGATCGCCCGCTCACCCGAGGGGTCGAGACCCTTGGCCGTGTCCACCACAGCGTGATCGAGGTCGAGCAGTGCGACCTTTGCGCCATGATCGAGAAGTGCCTGCGCACAAGCCTTCCCGATTCCGCGCGCGGCTCCCGTGATGAGCGCTACGCGCCCTTCCAATTCGCCTGACATTGTTATTGTCTCCGATCTTCGAGCGAGGCGACCGCTTCGTGGGCGGCGCCCGCGACTGGACTGGTTCGTTCGCGGTCCCATAGCAGACGTGCCGTCGGATTGCGTTCCTCGTCGAGCAGTTGTCCGACAAGGCCAGCGGCCCTCGCGATCACCGCTATCCCCCGGGCAAACGACGGACCGTACCCCATGTCGGCGATCAGCGCGCCCGCCAGCCCGGCCGCATTGACCGGCAGAAGCGGACCCCCGGCGCGCTGCAACGCCGCGGGCAGTGCGAGCAACAACTCGGTGTGCGGTCCGCGGACACCGTGCTCATCGGCGATCTCCAGCAGGCGCGGTACGCGGGGGTCTTCATACTTGTGCTCGGGATGCCCGATGCCGATGACCTGGCGCTGTTCGGCTTTCGCCTCGGCGACAACGGAGTCGGCCGCCTGCGGGATCGATCCGACCGACTCCCGGCCGGCCAGTGCGGCGGCGAGGATCTCGTTCGAGTTCTCCAGGGTTCCGAGGAACACCGACCCGGCCCCGCACAGGCCCGCGGCGACCGCCGCCTGCATCGCTTCGGGAGCCCCGAGCAGCGTCAGCCGGGCGACCATCGAACTCGGCGTGACACCGTGGTCGGCGAAGGTGACCAGCAGAGCGTCGATCATGGCGGTGTGTCCGGGAGTCGGCTCACCCCCGGTCATGAGGAGTTCGACCATCTCGCTGAACGATTTCTGCCCGATCAGTTCGTCGACCAGATTGCGTCCGGCAACGGTGATGACGTCGGCGGGGCGTTCGGGGGCGCTCATCCGGCCACCTCGACACCTTCAGCACCCACGTACCGTTCAGGACGGTCCAGACCCAGGCTGTCGCGCAGGGTCGAGCCTTCGTAGTCCCGACGGAAGATTTCTCGACGCTGCAGCTCAGGAACGACCATTCGCACGAATTCTTCGAATGTCCCCGGCAGGTGCGTTGCGGCGACGACGAATCCGTCGCACGCTTCGTCGTCGAACCACTCTTGCATCTGGTCGGCGATCTGCTCGCCGGTTCCGACGAAGCGGGGGCCCTGCAGAAGCGTGGCGCGGTGCTCCGCCAGTGATCGGAGGGTGAGGGGACCCTCGACCGACTGCCGGACTCCTTCGACCAGCCCGCGGATTCCGGTCACCTTCTCCAGGAGTTCGTCGGTGATGAGGTCGTCGAGTTCGTGGCCGGCGAAGTCGTAGTTCGTGACCTCGGACAGCAGGGCCAGCGACGCCATCGGGTCGACGAGGTGGTGGAGGAAGATCTCCTCCTTTTCACGTGCGATCGACTCGGTCTCGCCCACGACGACGTAGGCCATCGGCAGGATTCGGACCGAATCGGGATCGCGGCCCATGGCTGCGACCCGCGATTTCTGGTCTGCGTAGTGCTTTTTGGCGACCGCCTTGTTCGGCACACCTGTGAAGATCAGGTCGGCCCACTTGGCCGCGAACTCGCGGCCCCGACCAGACGACCCGGCCTGGATGATGGGCGGACGCCCCTGGGGGGACCGGGGCGAGGTGAGCGGGCCGCGGACGTTGAAGTATTCGCCCCTGTGGTTCAGCTCGTGGACCTTCGTCGGGTCCGCGAACTGACCGGAGGCCCGGTCGGCGACGATGGCGCCGTCCTCCCACGAGTCCCACAGGCTGGCGACCACATCGATAAACTCTTCGGCACGGTCATATCGTTGGTCGTGGTCAAGGTGCACATCGAGCCCGAAGTTCTGGGCCTCGGTGTCGTTGACCGACGTGACTACGTTCCACGCGGCCCGGCCATCGGAAAGGTGATCGAGCGTCGAAAACGTCCGTGCCACATGGTAAGGCGAGTAATACGTCGTCGAGTAGGTCGCGCCGAGACCGATGTGCTCGGTGGCGGCCGCCATGGCACCCAGAATCACACTGAGGTCGAGTTTGACGGGCCGCGCACCGGTCCGGACCGCCTCGTCCGACGAGTCGCCGTAGATGGCCGGCATGGCCAACCGGTCGTCGAAGAAGAGCAGGTCGAAGACGCCGTCCTCCAGCGTCCGGGCGATGCGCTGGTAATAGCGGAGATCGAGATAGTCCGGTGTGTTCGCGGGCCAGCGCCAAGAGCCGGCATACACCGACACATTGGATGCCTGCATGAACGCAACCAAAGACATCTGTCTCGGTCGACTGACTGTCATTCAATGTCCTTTCGACTGCACAGGGCAGCTCACTCCGTGGGAACAAGACCCGAGTTCGGCGGTCCGCGTTCTCTTGTAGTCAGTAGATGTCCGGGCCGGATCGTCTGGCGTTTCGCGCTACACCGCCCGAAACCCACGGCGCGGCCGGGCGAAACGCGTTGCTGTGTTATTCGTCGTCGTCCTCGATGTTCACCACGACCGTCTTCGTGGAGGTGTACTCGTTCATCACGGCGAGACCGTTCTCGCGGCCGTAGCCGCTCAACTTCACGCCGCCGTATGGAAGCGACCAGTGCACCGCGGGGTACACATTCGTCCAGATCGACCCGGCCTTGAGTGCGCGTCCCATTCGGTGGGCGGTTCCGAGGTCTCTGGTCCACAGGCCCGCGGTCAGTCCGTAGATGACGTTGTTGGCGGCCTCGATGACGTCCTTCTCGCCGGCGAAGGGGATGACCGCGGCGACCGGTCCGAAGACCTCCTCCTGCGCGAGTCTCGTGTCGTTGCCCACGTTGTCGAACAGAGTGGGTAGAACGTAGAACCCGTCCGCGAGCGCCGGCTCGTCCGGCTTCCGGCCGCCGAAGACCAGATCGGACTTCTCCTCGTGCGCGATGTCGACGTAGGACAGCGTCTTGGACAGCTGGGCCTGACTGGCCTGCGGACCCACATCGGTGTCGGGATCCAGCGGATCACCGACCCGGATCTTCTCGGCCGCCTGCGCCAGCAGATCGACGAACTCGGCGTGGACGGTCTCCTGCACGAAGATCCGCGAGCCCAGCGCGCAGCTCTGGCCGGCCCGGCGGAACGCCGAGGACGCCGCGGCATTGGCCGCCTTCGGAAGGTTGGCGTCGGCCATGATGATGTGCGGCGCCTTGCCGCCGCACTCACAACTCAAGCGCTTCAGAGTGTCCGCGGCGACCTTGGCGATGTGCTGCGCAGTGCGGTGTTCACCGGTGAACGCGATCTTGGCCACCTTGGGGTGAGCGACCAAGGCTTCGCCTGCCGTGTTGCCGTATCCCGGAACGACATTCAAGACACCGGGAGGAATTCCCGCCTCCAAGGCGATCTCGGCGAGGAGCAGCGCCGAGATCGGGGTCAGTTCGGCTGGTTTGACCACGATCGTGTTACCGGCCGCCAGGGCGGGAGCGACTTTCCAGCTGTACATCAGTGTGGGCGCATTCCAGGGCAAGATGGCACCGACGACTCCGACCGGTTCGCGCATCGTGTAGGCGTGCCAGTCGGGTTTTGCCGGGACCGTCGTCCCCTCGATCTTGTCCGCAAGGCCGGCGAAGTAGCGGAACCAGGCAGCGGCCGCGCCGACATCGGTCCGCGCATCGGCCAGGGTGAGGCCGGCGTCGCTGACCTCGGCTGCGGCGATCTCGTCGCGCCGCTCGGTGATCAGTTGTGAGTACCGGTAGAGCATGGCGCCTCGCTCGGAGGCCGCCAGCCGAGACCAGTTGCTGTGGTGAAGTGCGCGATCGGCGGCTTGAACCGCCGCGTCGATCTCCGCAGCGCCCGAGTCCGGGACCTTCGCCCAGACACGCCCGTTGGCAGGGTTGACGCTCTCGATGAATCCACCGTTCTCGCTGCGGGCGATCCATTCACCGTCGATGAAGGCACCCCGGGTCAGAACATCGTCGGATGAATGCATTAGTCGCTCCTGTTTTCTTGACATTGCCTCGTGCTCAGACAGATCCGACCGAAGTTTCCAGGCCGAGAGTTCCGATCAGTGTGATGTGCGCTCGGCGGACAGGCGGGACGAGTGGGTCGCGGCCGTACTCGTCCCGACCTGCCGCCAAACGCGACTTACGGTGCTCCAGTCACCTAGTTCAGGTCACGGAGCCAGCCCCGGGCTGCCCAGTCTTCGGGGTCGTGACTCAACCACACCGTGGTGTTGGTCTGTTTCTGCTTGAGATTGAGCAGCCGCAGCGAATCGAGCTTGGTGATCGAATCGTTGTCGAACGGCATGCCCACCCCGCCGGTGAGGTTGTCGCGGAGATGGCCGGCGTCTCCGGCGAGAACCAGGGTGCGGTCGGCCAATTCGATCTTCATACCCAGGTGACCGGGGCTATGACCCGGGAGCGAGAGCAGCGTGATGCTGCCGTCACCGAAGAGGTCGTGATCGTATCCGGTCGGCACCTCGTTCCACCTGATCTGATTTGCCGCCTCGAGGTCTTCCTTCCGGAAGAATCCGATGCAGAACGGGTCCGGACGCCCCGCGTACCGCAGTTCGCCGGTGCCGATGAAACCCTCGGCGTGCGGGAACAACCGGAGTCCGCCGGTGTGGTCGAAGTGTGAATGCGAGATGACCACACGTTTGACATCCGTCAGCTTGAAACCCAGGTTCTCGATCTGGGTGTCGAGCCGGCACTCGACGGGGAAATCGATCTGGAACGCCGATGCCAGCGGCCCGTAGATGGCTTCCGGGTTCCCCGCCGCGTCCGGATCGAAGCTCGTGTCGTACAGAACAAGACCGTCGTCGTGTTCGATGAGGAACGCCGGAACCGGGACGGTGACGTTCTCGCCCCCGGAACCGATGACGAAGATACTCTTGTCACAGGTCATTGTCGGCGCATCGAGCGCCCAGACATTGCGCACGGCACCCGCCGAGTGCTTCATGTTGCCTCCCCTTGGTTTGTCGGTCTCACCCAGCTCATTCCTGGATCTCGGGTCAGTCCTGGAACTTCGGCATCACTTGCTCGGCGAAGAGGCGAAGGCTCTTCATGACCTTTTCCTTCGGCATCGCGTTGTAGGCGAACAGGATGTAGTATGGAAGGTTGAGTTCGTCGCGGAACTCCTGGATTCGTCCCGACACATAGGCGGGGTCGCCCACGATGCTCAGGCGGTCCATGACGGTCTCCATGGTGTAGGGGATCGATTCTTCGCCGGGCTTCTTCATGGCCTCGATGAAGCCGTACGGGGCAAGCCATTTCAGCCATGTGTCGCCGGCGTAGGAGCTGAAGTCCTCACGCGCCTCCTCGGTCGTGTCCGCGAGGTAGGTGTCACGGACCAGCGCGGTGTTCTCGCCGAACCCGAGCTCTTTGCCGTCCTTGCCACCGGCTTCCTTGTAGATGTTGAACAGTTCGCGCGCGGTCTCGACCTGCTGCATCATCAACAGCGGCGTCTCACCGTTTTCAGCAGCGAGTCGGACGGTCGCCTCACTGTTCGAGATGACCTGCCACAGCGGCGGGTACGGCTTGGTGTACGGACGCGGGGTGAGACCAACCTCGGTCAGCTGACCGTTTTCCACACCTTTGGTGGTCTCGGGGTGGGTCCACTCGATCCCGGCCGGCGGGATCTGGAAGAACTCGCCGTCGTGCGAGAAGGTCTCGTTCGTCCAGGCCTTCTTCATGATCTCCAGCGCTTCTTCGAAGTACCGCTGGTTGCGGGCGTTGGCCTCGCTCTTGTCCGGGCTCGCGATCGTCGCACCCCAATTCGCGCCGAGAACCAGGTTCTCGCGCTTCTGGTAGCCGCGGGCGAGACCGGCGATGAAGCGGCCCTTGGTCAGCTGATCAGCCAACGCGATATCCTCGGCCAGGCGCACCGGGTTCCAGCTCGCGACCTGCATGCCGAGAGAGCCGAACTTGATGCGCTCGGTGCGCGCGGCGAGGTCGACCGCCCACATGAGGGTGTTCGGATTGACCTCGTAACCCTCGACCTCGAAGTGATGTTCGGTCATGAACATGGCGTCGTAGCCGAGCTCGTCGAGCAGCACTGCGTACTCGCGCATGTCGTCGACCATGTCGTTGTAGTTCTCGCTGGTGTTCTCCGTGCCCGAGGGTCCGATCGAGGGTAGGAACAGCACGCCGAATTTCATTCAGATCTCCTTTGTGTTTGCGGTCTTTCTCAGAAGGGCCGGTCAGTCGGCCCGCGTTCCGACTTTGGTGAGGAGCGAGGCCGATATGATCCATGCCTCTTGGACTCGTAGCATGTGGCCTGTCTCACTGTATATCAGATCTGAAGCTCAATATCGAAATTCCGGCTTGGAACTTATATCGATTGCCCGGCTCCCGGCCAAGCCCGCGAGCCGGTACAAGCAGCAGTTCAGGAGCCATTTTTGGACCTCCAGCGCCGACGGGGCAGTCCAGATAGAAATCTGATATATTGCACCTCAGATCGTCATGCTGGTGTAGCGTAAGCGTGTCCCGCATCACTGCGTGCGCTCTTCGGGTGTGCCGACCGCTCGGGAGTGGCCGGCGGTCGATCACGGCCCACTTCCGCGGTTCCACAAACTTCTACTCACGATTCGAGGAGACCCATGACCCGTCAGGCGAACAATCTCGGCGTGGACGCGATCATGACCACGATGTTGTCGGTCGAGCAGCTCGATCTGCTCGGCACGGTTCGCGGCTACATGAACCGACACGTCGAACCGATCATCGCCGAGTGCGAGGACGCCGGGAGGTTCCCCCGCGAACTGCTCCCGGCGCTCGCCGACTTCGGATACCTCGGCGGCATCCTGCCCGAGGAAGCAGGCGGTCACGGACTCGCCTACATGGATCTCGCGGTCTTGATGGAGGAGGCCGGATACCACTGGACTTCCCTGCGGTCGACCATGAGCGTCATCAACATGATCGCGGTCATCCTCGATCAGGGAGCCACTCCACAACAGCGCAGTCGCTACCTCGAACCGCTTCTGCGCGGTGAGAAACTGGCCTGGTTCGGTCTCACCGAACCCGACCACGGCTCCGACATCCGGCACCTCGACACGACGGCCGTCCCTGATGACAACGGCGACTTCGTCATCAACGGCACAAAGCTGTGGATCACCAACGGCGCGATCGGCGACTTCGGCATCCTGCTGGCCAACGTCCGCCAGCCAGACGGTCCGGAGGGTTTGACCGCCTTCCTCATCGATCCGGACGAGTGCTCCTTCGAGGGTCGGCGGGTCGAGACGATGTTCCTGAAGGCCACCACCACATCCGAACTCGTGTTCACCGATGCCCGGGTCAGCCGCGACGCAATCATCGGCGACATCGGCAAGGGATCGAAGCTGTTCCTCGCCGGTCTCGACATCGGACGCCTGAACGTCGCGATGGGTGCGGTCGGCGCGAGCCAGCGGGCGCTCGACATCTCAACCCGCTACGCCCAGGACCGTGTGCAGTTCGGTAAGCGGATCGGCGAGTTCCAGCTCGTGCAGGAGCTGATCGCCGACATGCGGGTGCAGACCAGCGCCACCCGCGCCCTAGCCTACTCCGCCGCGCGGTCGCTCGACGCCGGCGCATCCAAACAGGTCGAGTGCGCGATCGCGAAACTCCATGCGACGGAGACGGCGTTCGAGGTGGCCAACAACGCTCTGCAGGTCCACGGCGCGATGGGGCTCAGCAAGGAATACGGACTGGAGCGCATCTTCCGCGACGCGCGAGGCGGACTGATCGTGGAGGGCACCTCCCAGGTGCAGCGGCTCGTGATCGCGCGTAGCCAGCTCGGGATCTCCGCACTCGTCTGAGTACCTCCGGCGACGACTAGAAAGGGTCACCGGCCACCGTAATGAAGGAGACAACATGACAGACCTCAGCTACCTGCTGACTCCGCGATCGGTGGCCCTCATCGGCGCCTCCGGGACACCCGGCTCGCCCGGTTACGATGCAGCGCTCAACCTCGTCAACCACTCGCGGGTCCAAGGCTCGATCCACCTGGTCAACCCCCGACGATCCGAGATCGAAGGCCATCCCTGCGTCGCGCAGATCGAGGACCTCCCGCAGGATGAGGTGGACACCGCGGTCGTCATGGTCAGTGCCGCATCGACGGTCGACGCCGTCGAGCGCTGCGCGAAACGGGGCGTACGATTCGCGATCATCCCGACCGGCGGTCTCGGAGAAGCCGGGGAGTCGGGCCGCGTCGAGGAGCAGAAGCTCCGAGAGATCTCGCGCGCGTACGGCATCCGCATCTACGGCCCCAACTGCCCGGGCCTGACCAATGTCAACGACGAAATCTTCATGAGCGTCTCGTCGGGCGCCTCGGCCGACCGAGTCGGCGGCTCGATCGGCCTGATCACCCAGGGCGGTGCTCTCGGCCGAAATGTCATGCAGTACATGGACCGTGGGGTGGGCATCGGCTGCTGGCTGTCTGCGGGCAACGAGGTGGACCTCGAACTGTCGGACTTCATCGAGCACCTGGTCGATGATCCGAAGATCACCACAATCGCCTGCATCATCGAGGGATTCTCCGACGGCGCGCGATTCCTCGCGGCGGCGCGACGCGCGGGGGTTGCGGGCAAACCGGTTGCCGCCATGGTCTTGGGCCGGACAGACAGCGGCGCGCTCGCCGCGCAGAGCCACACCGCCCACATGGGCGCCCGCGGCAAAGTGGCCCGATCGCTTCTCCGTCAGCACGGCGTCACCGTCGTCGACGACATCGACGAGCTGGCCGAGACGGTGAGTCATTTCGCCCGCGGCGTGCCCGCACGCAGCGACTCGCCGTGCGTCGTCAGCTTCTCCGGCGGTGCAGCCGTGGCCGCCGTTGATGCGCTCGAACTAGAGGAGATCCGGCCCGCCGCGCTCGAGGACGCCACACGACAGGCGCTCCGTGAGGCCCTCCCGGAATTCGCCAACGCCGCCAACCCGTTGGACCTGACCATGGAGGTGATGCGACGTCCCGAGATGGCGGCAGCCGCGGTGCGTGCCCTCGCCTCCGATCCCGGGATCAACACGCTCGTGGTACCGATTCCCGGGGACTACGGCGCCATCACCGAACGGTTCATCCAAGAGATGCTCCGCTTCGAAGAAGGTCCCGCCTCCGATGGCCGGGTGGTCGCCGTCTGGTCGAGTCCTCGACGCGGTGCCGGCTGCACGGTTCTGGAAGAGCGGGGCATCCTGCCGTTTGCTTCTACGCGCAGCATGGCTCGCACGCTCGCCAACGCCGAGGCCTTCCGCCGGTGGCGCGCACTAGTCAGCGAGGACACCTCCCGGGCGGGCGTCGACCCGCCTCGGGGCGAATCGACGAACGCTCTTGGCGACGCGCCCGGCGAGTGGACCGAGGCAACCGCCAAACGCAGTCTCCGCGAGCGTGGAGTGAGCGTTCCGCGCGGAACGCTCGTCGAGAGCCGGGAGGACCTCTCCGCCGCACTCACCGAGGTCGGTTTTCCAGTCGCGATGAAGATCCAATCGGCCGCGTTGCCACACAAAACCGAGGTGAACGGCGTGATACTGGGCGTCACCGAACTCAGGGAAGCCTTGTCGGCATGGGATAACCTGCTCGAGGGCGCTCGGGCGGCCGGTGTGGAGGCGACCGCGGTCGACGGCGTTCTCGTCGAACACATGGCCACCCCAGGAACCGACCTCATCGTGTCCGTGCAGCGCGACGCCACTTTCGGTCCGATCAGCGCGGTCGGGGTCGGCGGGATCTTCACCGAGGTTCTGGGAGACGTGGTCTTCTTCTCGGGTGCACCCAGTTCTGCCGAGCTCCGAGCCGGGCTCAAGGAGCTGGCAGCATGGCCTATTCTCTCCGGTTTCCGGGGTCGGCGGCCGGTCGACTGCGCCGCAGTGGAGAGTGTGTTACGGAACCTGATCACGATGGTCGAGGGACCCGGGGCGCTCCAGGAAGTAGAGATCAACCCGCTTCGCGTTCTGGACTCCGACGGGTCCACGGTCGCGCTGGACGCCCTCATCACGCCCGGCGAGTCAGAACGGGAGCCAGCATCGCTGAGCCGATGACCTACGTATACTACCGAATCAATCTGGGGGCGAAGGGCGACGATGACCAGCACGACGATCCCGGCCGCGGCTGAGGCGCACGCATGTCAGAGGTGAACTCGATGAGCGTCGGCCTGCAGGTCGCGGGGACGACCCGTTCGCGAATCGTGTACGTCCTGCGGCAATGGGTTCTCAGTGGTGCGCTGGCGCGCGGCGAGCGTCTCGACCTCGATGACCTCGCGAGTCGATTCGGAACGAGCCGCACTCCAGTCCGTGAGGCCGTGCGCGAGCTCGCACACGAAGGCCTGCTCCGCGTTCCCCCCCGGAGCAAACCGATCGTCGTCGGAGTGACACCGGAGGACGTCGCCGACAACTTCGAGCTGATGGCCGTCCTCTCTGGGCTGGCGGCCCAGTGGGCGGCCGAACGCATGACAGACGACGACATCCGTCGAATCCAGGTGCTCGCCAAACAGCTGGACGAAGCCTCCGGAAGCGATGTCGCACGGTTGAATTGGGAATTTCACCGTGAGATCAACCGCGGATCGGACTCACCCCCGTTGTTCAATCAGCTACGAGGCGTGGGACTGCGAATCCCGCAGACGTTCTTCACCGACATCCCCGAACAGCGGGCATGCAGTCGCCGCGAACATGCAGCCCTCGTCGATGCCCTGACCGCACGCCAGCCCGACCAGGCGCGTGAGATCACCGAGCGTCACTTCCTCCAGGCCGGCGCTCTGCTGGCGTCGAAGATGAAAGACGACGAGTCCAATTCGGCCCCTCGAATCGAACAAAACGGAGTAAGCAAGAATGATCTATGAATTACGCGAGTACACCGCCGTCCCGGGAATGCTGCCCCGGCTGGTGAAGCGGTTCAACGAACACACCCTGCGACTGTTCGCCAAGCACGGCATGGAGGTTGCGTTCATCGGTCACACCGCTTTCGGCGAAGACAGCGTGAACGAATTGGTGTACGCCCTCAAATTCACGTCGTACGCCGACATCGAGGAAAAATGGAACACATTCCTGGGCGATCCCGAATGGCTGGAGGCCAAGGCGGCGAGCGAAGCCGACGGCCCGTTGATCACAGCGGTCCGTCGTCGCGTGATCAATCCTGCGATGTTTCAGTGACACCTGTCATGGGTGTGTGAGGACCGAATATGAGTGCGCCTGACGGGCATGACCTGGACTCCGCCAATCCGTGGCCCGGCGGCCCGCGGCCCGCCGTCGAGTCCGTGGTCGGCGGAACCGTGGCGGATCGGATCACGGCGATACTGCGTGAGGAGATCCTGCTCGGCAACTACACGCGTGGCTCACGGCTGGATCTCGACCTCCTCGCCGAACGATTTGGGACCAGCCGAACTCCGGTGCGTGAAGCGATGTTCACGCTCTCACAAGAGGGTCTCGCGCATGTCGCCCAACGCAGCCGGGTGACCGTGATCGGACTCACCCCGCAGGATGTTCGTGACAACTTCGACGTCATGGCGGTGCTGTCGGGGGTCGCCGCCAAATGGGCCGCGTATCGCATGGACGACGCCGCGAGAACACAGATCACTAGGGCTTGGGCACGTATTTCATCGGCCTCCGAAGAGAACGACCTGGTGCGCCTCAGTTGGGACTTCCACCGCGAGATCAATCTCGCATCCGGAGCGGAGTCCCTCATCAACCAGCTGCGCAATGCGGGCCGACTGGTTCCGCGCACCTTCTTCGAACTCGTACCCGAGCAGATCAGCTGCAGCCGGGTCGAGCACGACGAGATCTTCACAGCGCTGATGGCGCGCGACGGCGACGGTGCCCGCACCGTCACCGAACGGCACTTTCGCAACGCGGGGCGGTCGCTCGCGGCGCGACTCGAAGCCGTGATCGAGTTCTGAACGCATAAAGTTCAGAACGCATGGAATCCGAGGGCGGGGCCCGAAGGCCCCGCGGGTCACGCGAGGTCGAAGTCATACCGCTCCGCCAGTTGCTTCAACTCGGCGCCCACCGTCAGTTCCGCGTCGTGCTCGATGGAGCGCATGAGTGAGCGTCCCGCGCTGAGGATGTGACGTGCCAGTTCTGCCTCGGCGCGGTCGGCATCACGGTCGCACCAGGCCGCGAAGATCCGTTCGTGCTCGCGCACCGAATGACCGACCGAATCCTTGTCCCGGGTGAAGTAGACACGACGGTAGCGCGAATAGCGCTCCCAGTACGTCGAGAGAGTCTGATGACCTGGCAGCGCGTTGACCTGGCCGGAACGGATTCCGTACAGGCCGTAGTGGAAGCGCCGGTTCGACATCTCGTACGCCTCGGCGGCATTGTCGTCGGCGTTCTCGGCGGGGGCGATGAACTCGCGCAGCGCCGCCGCGTCGGCGTCGGTGTGGGAGAGCGCTCCGACCCGGACGGCGAGCGGTTCCAGCAACAGACGCATCACCAAGATCTCCTGCACCTTGGTCGGCGAGAAGCTGATGACCTCGACACCCGAACGCGGCTTGATCTGCAGCCAGCCCTCGCTCTCGAGAAGGCGCAGCGCCTCGCGTAGCGGGGTCCGGCTGACGCCGAACGCATCCGCGTACTCGTCCTGTCGGATCCGGCTACCGGCCGCGATCTCCCCACTGATGATCTGATCACGGAGGTGATCTGAGATCTGGGTGACGAGAGTGCGCGAGTCGAGGGTCATCGGACGAGCCATGCTATTCATCCCTGGTTTCGGTTGTGCGAGAGAACATCTACGGCATCGGTTCTATCGTAGAGCCAGCAACGCTCGGGGGCGCCAGTCCAGCACCTCGACGGGCGGTCCGTCCACGACCTTGAACACCTGACACCGGAAATCGACCAGCTGACCGTGTGCACCGACGTCGTCGACGCCCTCGACGGTGATGGTGCTGAACACGGTGTCGTTCTCGTGCACCGGTCCCAGATGATCGCAACTGTTCCATCCGATGACCGCGACGAGATGCGGAAAAGCCTTCGCCAGTTGGGCATTGGCGAGTCCTACGGTGTGGCCGCCGTAGACCAGTCGCTGCGCGCCCGCGGCCCGGACGTCGTGATGGACCGCTGCCAGGTTCAAGGTGGTACGCGCCAGTTCGGGCGCGGACGAGACCACATCACCGTGCCCGTCGACGAACCGATCACGCTTTTCGACCCTGGTACCCTTCGGGTGACGGGTCAGATCCCAGCCTGCGACGAGCTCTCTCGAATATCCACCGTCTACGCCGTCGCCCGGTCCCAGGAGATCGTCTTGGTGTCCGGTCGTGATCCCGGCGCGGCTCATCGGCAACATTGCGCAGCGCGAGAAGTCCATGATGGCGCGGCCCTTCTGGTCGGCCGCAGTAATCCGAAGCGCCACCATCCCCGTCGGATGGCGGCCCTCCTTGGCCCTGTTCTCCCGCAGCGCGACGACCTCGGTGTCGGTGTAGATCGTGTCGCCGACCTCCACGAGCCGACGGAGCGCGAGATCGCGGTAGAACAGGTTGGCCTTGGCGCGCTGCGTGAAATGCGTGGACTGTCCGATCACCACATCCCAGACCAGCCCCGGGTGTGCGACAGCCCCTCCCCCGACGACACTCGCCGCGAGGGAGGTGTCAAGCGCGATCGGGGTCCGGTCGCCCAGAATGGCCCGGTGCGTAGCGACAAGTGCGTCGGTGACAGTCAGTCCCGGTGAACTGTACGACTGTCCCACCGCAAGGTCGTCGAAGAACGCCCCGGACGGGATGCGTTGCTCCCCAGGAGTTCCCGGGGCGCTGGACGTGCTCGTGGTAGGTGTGCTCATTTGACGAGACCCCGGTCGAGTTCGTTGATCGCCTCGGCGAGATCGAGAATGCGGCGCGACTCCTGGACGTGCAACTCCTCGATCATCCGCCCCTCGACCACCGCAACGCTCTTTCCGTCGGCCAGGGCTTGTTCGAAGTGGGCCACCGTCTCCCGGGCACGCTCCACGTCGGATTCCGACGGACCGAAGATCGCGTTCGCTGGCTCGATCTGCGAGGGGTGGATCACGGTCTTGCCGTCGAACCCGAGGGCTCGACCCTGGGTGGCCTCTGCGCGGAAACCCTCGTCATCCCGGATCGCGTTGAACACCCCGTCGAGGATGTCCTTGCCGGCCGACCTGGCACCGAGAAGTCCCAATTGCAGTGCGGCTGAGACTGTCCCGCGATCTGCTCGTTCCTGGGCGCGCAGCCCGTTGAGCAAGTCGTTGGTTCCGATCACCAGCGTGGTCAGCCGTTCCGATGCCGACGCGATGTCCTCGGTGTGCAAGACCGCAGTCGGCGTCTCGATCATCGCCCACAGCTCGAGATCGCCCCGATCCGAATACACGTCCAATGACTCGGCCAGCTGCCGGACCTCGTCGGCGGAGGAGACCTTGGGAACCAGCACGCCGGCGGCCGCCGACCCCGCCACCGCCCGGAGGTCGTCGTCGTGCCACTCGGTACCGAGTGCGTTGATCCGGACGATCACCTCGCGTGGCGCAAACACTCGTTCGTCGACAGTTTCGACGATCCGCCTGCGCGCCTCGGCCTTGCGGTCGGGGGCCACCGCGTCCTCGAGGTCGAGGATGATCACGTCGGCGGGCAGCGACTGCGCCTTCTCCATCGCCCGGAGATTGTCGCCCGGCACGTACAGCGCGGATCGACGCGGTCGTTTGGTTTCGGTAGAAATCACAGCCAACACCCTTTCAGCAGTCCCACGCGGGCTCAACAGTCTGAGGTGATCATCGACACATCTTGTCCTTGACCCCTCTTGTGTCACAAGCATATGATCGTTTGTATCCCAGATACAATAGCCGGTCTTCGCTTCAGGGAGCAGACCCGGCCGAGTCTCACGGCCGCACGACCAGGGTCACTCAGCACTCGCGAACAAGCCAGAAAGAGTGGACATGTCCATCGAAGTCTCTCAGCGCGCCGACTGCGCACGACTACGCTCGCTGCTGTTCTGCCCGGCGACAAACGCCCGCGCGGTGCAGAAGATGGCCGAGCTCCGACCGGACGCCGCGGCGCTCGATCTCGAAGACGCGGTCACCGACGAGAACAAGAGTGACGCCCGTGAACTCGCCCGCGCAGGGGTCGCCGCCACCGGACCCGTGCGGACGTATGTGCGCGTGAACAATCCGTCCACCGGACGCACCTGGGAGGACATCCTCGCGGTGGTCCAGCCGGCCCTCGACGGCATCGTCCTGCCGAAGGTCGACGACGTGGACACCGTCCGCGCCGCCGACGCATGGCTGGAAGCCGCCGAACGCCACCACGGTGTCCCGGTGGGTTCGACTCGGTTGCTCATCCTCATCGAGTCCGCGAGCGGCATCGTCCGGGCCACCGACATCCTGCAGGCGAGTCCGCGCGTGGAGACCGCGGTGTTCGGCGCGCACGACTACATGCTCGATCTCGGCATCCAGGGCCTCGACCACAGCGACGGCGCCGAGGAACTCCTCTACGCCCGGTCCGCCCTGGTAGTCGCTGCACGGGCGGCTGGCGTCGCCAAGCCCCTGGACGGCCCCTTCCTCGCCTTCCGCGAGGACCAGAAGTTCCTCGACATGTGCAAACAGGCCCGCGTGATGGGCTTCCAGGGAAAGATGCTGATCCACCCCCGCCAGGTCGAGCTCACCCACACCGGATTCGCGCCGAGTGAGGCCGAACTGGCCATGGCCCGGAACATGCTGACCGACTTCACCCGAGCCGAGGCCGAAGGCGCGGCTGCGACGGTCTCCGAGGGCAGGCTGGTCGATTACCCCATCGCCGACCGGGCCCGCCGCATCCTCCAGGAATCGAGCGACCGATGACCTCGTCAGCGACCCCGACAGATCCCACCGGAACAGCCCTCGCGCCCGGCATGCTGGACGGAATACGCGTGCTCGACGCGGCGTCCCTCGCCGCGGGCCCGCTCACCGGAACCTTCTTGGCCGAACTCGGAGCCGAGGTCATCAAGATCGAGCAGCCCGGCGGCGGCGACGCGATTCGCAAGTGGGGCGCGCAGAAAGACGGCCACGGCCTCATGTGGAAGAGCGTCGGCCGCAACAAGCTCACCGCCACACTCGACCTACGCAGGAAAGACGGCCAGGATCTGCTCCGATCACTGGCCGGCAAGGCCGACGTCATCATCGTCAACACGCGGTACTCCACCCTGGAGAAGTGGGGCCTCGGCTACGAGGCACTGTCCGCGGTCAATCCGGGCCTCATCATGTTGCACGTCACCGGCTTCGGTGCCGGGGGCCCGTACAGCGACCGGCCCGGGTTCGGGACGCTCAGCGAGGCGATGAGCGGTTTCGCGCACACCACCGGCCAGGCCGACGGTCCGCCCACGCTGCCGTCGTTCATGCTTGCCGACGGAGTGGCCGCGCTGACCGGTACATACGCCGTGCTCGCCGCCCTGTACCACCGGGATCTCCACAACGGCACCGGGCAGCTCATCGACCTGAGCCTCATCGAGCCCCTGTCGCGACTCATCGAGCAATCGGTTCTGGTCTACGACCAGCTCGGCGAGATACAGACCCGGTTCGGCAACAAGTGGGACATCAGCGCGCCGCGGAACACCTACCTCACGAAGGACGGCAAATGGATCGCCGTCTCAGGGAGTGCCCCGAGCATCGCCAAGCGGATCTTCGCCGCGATCGGGCAACCCCACCTCTCCGACAGCCCGGATTTCGGCGACCCCCAGCAGCGGCTGCGAAACGCCGATGCCGTCGACGCCGCAGTCGCCGACTGGATCGGCGAGCGCACGTGCGATGAGGCGATGGCGGTCTTCGAGCGGGAGCAGGTCGCGGCGGCACCTGTCTACGACGCCTCGCAACTCCTCGACGACCCCCACCTCCGCGCCCGCGGGACCTATGCCCCGGTCGACGACCCCGACCTCGGCCCCATCCGGATGCAGGCGCCGGTGCCACGATTCAGCGAAACTCCGGCTCGTGTCACCCATTCCGGACGTGCGCTGGGGGCCGACAACGACTACGTGTACCGCAAACTGCTCGACCTCGACGAACAGACCATCAGCCGGCTCGGTCGAGACGGAACGATCTGAGTCCCAGTATCGGTGATCGGTCGATCCGTACCGATCGAAGCAATGAATTAGCGAATGGAAGAGACTGTGGACGAGAACAACACCTTGTCAGTCACGGACTTCGAGCACGTCATCGCCCGGCTTCGATCGGGCGGGATGGTCATCGTCTCCGACGATCCGGGTCGCGAGAACGAAGCCGATCTGATCATGGCGGCCGAGCTCGCGACTGCCGACGCACTCGCTTTCATAGTGCGGCACACCACCGGAATCGTCTGCGCGCCCATGAGTGACGAGCGCGCCGACACGTTGGACCTGCCGTTGATGGTCACCGAGAACCGTGACCCGCACGCGACCGCGTTCACGGTGTCCGTCGACGCGGTCAGCGCCGGTACCGGTGTGAGCGCGGCCGACCGGGCCCGCACGCTCAGGGCGCTCGCCGATCCCGGTACCCGTCGCTCCGAGCTCCGCCGCCCGGGGCACATCTTCCCGCTGCGGGCACGTCCCGGCGGGGTCCAGGAACGCCCGGGCCACACCGAGGCCGCGGTGGACCTGCTCCGCCTGGCGGGACTGACCGAGGTCGGAGTCATCAGCGAACTCGTCGTCGACGACGGTTCCATGATGCGAGGACCTCAGGTCCTACGGTTCGCCGAGGAACACGACCTGCCGGTGCTCTCGATCGCCGAGCTGAAGGAACGCACGGCCGCACCGGCACCGGATGTCGTCGACGAGCCGGAGGACGAGGCCGACGCTGAGGTCCGGTCGGCCATCGACATGACCGGCGCTGCCGAACTGCCCACTACTTTCGGCCATTTCCGGGCCCTGGCCTATCGCAGCCCCGGCGCCGAGCATCTGGTGTTGGTCGCGGGCGAAATCGCCGCGGCCAACAAGACCGACACCGGGGTCCTGGTCCGCGTGCACAGCGAGTGCATCACCGGCGATCTCGCCGGCTCGCTGCGCTGTGATTGCGGCGAGCAACTGCGAGAGTCCCTGGCCCTCATCGCCGAAGAGGGCAACGGCATCCTGATCTATCTCCGCGGTCACGAGGGTCGTGGTATCGGTCTGGGCCGCAAGCTCCAGGCATATGCCCTGCAGGAGAAGGGGCTCGACACCGTCGATGCCAACACCGCGCTGGGATTGCCGATCGACAATCGAGATTACCGGGTCGCCGCACAGATCCTCGCGGACCTCGGGGTGGATCGCATCCGAATGATCACCAACAACCCCGACAAGCAGTCGGTCATGAGTGCCAACGGCGTCCACGTCGTCGATCGGGTCCGCCTCAGCAGCAAGATCACCGCCGAGAACATCCACTACCTGCTCACGAAGCGGGATCGACTGGGGCACTTCATCGACCTGGTCGACGACGCCGAACGGGACGGTTTCGATTCCGACGTCTCCGGTCTCATCCGGTCCGTCTCTCGTCATGCCCTCTGAAAGGTTCTGAGAATGCCCGCCGGTAACACATCAATCGCGTCGGATCCGCAGACTTTCCGACGAGTACTCGGCCACTTCCCTACCGGGGTCGTCGCGATAACATCGCTGGACGGTGACGGACAACCGACCGGTATGGCTGTCGGATCGTTCACCTCGGTCTCTCTCGACCCGCCGCTGGTGGCCTTCCTACCCGACAAGTCGTCGTCGACGTTCCCCAAGATCCGCGAGAACGGCAGATTCTGCGTGAACGTGCTGGGCGCGCACCAGCAGCGGGTCTGTGCCGCGATGTCGATCAAGGGCGGCGACAAGTTCGCCAGCATCGCATGGTCGCCGAGCACGCACGACATGCCCCGTATCCACGACAGTGTGGCATGGCTCGACTGCGAGATCGAGAACGTCTACGACGCAGGCGATCACCACATCGTGGTCGGCCGGGTCGACGAACTCGGCCTGGACACCGGGGATCAGCCGCTTGTCTTCTTCCAGGGCGGTTACGGCCGGTTCGCATCGACGTCTCTGTCAGCACCCGCCGAACTGGATCTGTACCGATCGCTGACAATCCTGGAATCGACCCGCGAGTTCATGGAGGCGGTGGCCGAGGACTGCGCGGTGGAATGCTGCGCTTCCACGGTCATCGGCACCCAGCAGGTGCTGGTCGGCAGCTGCATACCGACGTCACTGAACCGTCCCCCGCGGATTCAATTGGGCACCCGGATGCCGTTCACCGCTCCCCTCGGCACGGGTTGGGCGGCCTGGCTCGACGACGTCGGCATGAGGCGCTGGGTGGGAGACTCCGGCGGCCAGCTCGACACAGACCAGCTCGACGCCGCGTTGGAACGTGTCCGCGAACGCGGCTGGTCGCTGGTGCTCCATTCCCCCGAACAGGTCCGACTGGAACGGGCGATCGCCGCGCTGGCCATCGACGACCCGGACCCGGCGGGCGAGCGGGAGCTCAAGACGGCGATCGCGGAGCTGGCTCTGGACGATTACGAGCCGCGTGAGCTCTCCGCAACCGACACGCATGACATCAGGCACCTGTCGGCCCCTGTGTTCGATTCCGCGGGTCACCCGGTTCTGTTGCTGAGCATCTACCAGGCACCTCGCGGCCTGAGTACCGAGCGACTAACGCAGATGGAGACCGCCCTGGCCCGCGCGGGGCAACAGGCCACTGAGGCCATCGGCGGACACCGGCCGCACTGACGGCCGGGTGCCTCGGTACGTCGCAGGACCCAGCCCGGCACACATCCAAGGGGTGGTCGACGTCGTAGTCGGCAATCCGAGATCGGGAACCAAGGGCGATGTATTGGGGCTTCCGTGACGGTTCTGTGTCAGGACAGTGTTCAGGTGGCGGCGTGGTCTCGTTTCTCGCATCCGTCCTGGCGCACTCGCACGGATTCGACGGCGCGCACGCAGTTGTAACGTTGTACCGTTACAACTGCCTAAATTCAGTAACGTCGCGGGCGGCCTGGCTTGTTCTGGCTCGGTCCGGCGGCTTCTATCTCCGCCCGAATGGCGGCGATTACTTCCTCAGGTGACATCTCGTTCATCAGCCTGCGCATCGCGAACCTCGCGATCGCGCTTCGCGAGTCGATCCTGGGCTTGGTTCGGCGGCCAGCGATGCTCACTTCCTCAAGGAAGTCGTCAGTCTCTTCATCGAAGTAGATCGTGCTCGGGCCCACGGTGCGCCCAGGCGAACCACCAGCGGCGTCAGTGGATGGCGCTGGCGCGGGGTTCTTCTTCGGCTTCGGTGTTGTGGGGCGAGGTTTCGCGGCCACCGTTACCGAGGGCTTAGTTGGTTCTGGTGGAGTGGGCGCGGCCGGCGCCGCTTCGACATTTGCCGTGGTTCTGACTTGCTCGGTGGTGGTCGTCGCAGACGGTGGCTGGTTGGACTCCCCCGACACTTCGCCGGGTCCGCTAGCGGTTTCGGTCGTGGATACCGGCGGCGCCGTGTGGCGCGGCGGTGGCATAGGCCGGGCTTTGGCCCGCTTCTCACGTTGTCTGGTCATGGCGTCAAGGCCGTTCATTGCACTCATCGGACATACTCCTGGACGAACTTCGCGGTTTCTTCGTATGCCTCGGCGACAGGTTGCAGTGCCTTCGCCGGCGGGTTCTCGGATGTAATCGCGATGCGTTTGGTGCGACGCTCGACGGCAACCGCTCTTGGGACCGGCGGACCCACCTGAACGGGGGTGCCCTCAACCGCCTTAGCTAGTCTTCTGAGCTCTGCTTCCGGTGGAACAGGCGGGATCATCGTCGGCGAGATGATGAGTGGGTAGTCCGGCATATCATTGATGAGCTCTTCGGTGGCAGTCAGATCGAGGTTGCGCAGTGGCGTCGGCACGATCACCGCGTGAGCAACACTGAGTGCACCGAACGCGGCGGGAGAGATCCCGGGGTGTGTGTCGACAACAACCCATTCAGTGTCCCAATCCTTCGCCCATCGCTCGAGCGCGTCGGCCACGACCTCGTGTTGGGGCATCTGGTCGTAAAGGTCAGGATGTCCGGGCACCAGCCGAGGCTTGCCGTGCCCCTTCAACGGGCGAGGTGTTCTACCGCTCTCAAACGCATCCAGGATCGGAATCCGCAGCCGTTCCAGCGGCCGATACCCCCACTTTCCAGTCACTCCCCCACCGTCGTGCTCGAAGTCGACCAGGACAGCGTCCAGCAGGTAGGCCAGCTCGTACGCTCCCGTACTCTTGCCCACCCCTCCCTTTCGAGAGTGATGCACGACGATCTTTGCCATTGTGGCCCTCCACTATTGAACGTTGTAGCGGCACAACGCTGGCACGATCTGCAAGCAGTCGTCCGGTTGCAACGTTGCACCTTTGTAGCGTTCAAACCTTGTAACTCCCTGCGGTTCAGCCGTTATAAGCACTAAACCCTGTAACTGTGTAACCCCGGAACCTTATAACGCCGGAGCCCTCAAACGTTGGAACGACACAACGCTGCAAGCGTTAACCTTTTAACGTTCTAGTGTTGTCGTCCTGGAACTTTTGAACGTTGCCCAGCTACAACGTTGCGATGGTCGAACGCTACAAGGTTTAAGTGTTGTAGTTATTTAAGCTTACAACGATGTAACGTGACAACCCTACAACGTTGTCCGTGCATAACCTCTCAACCGCAAAACGTTGTAACTGGACCAACGTTGTAGCGCTACAACACCACTCAGTGGCTGGTGACGGTCATCCGGGTGATGTGGTCACATCGCGCGACGACGTCGCCCAGGTCTCGGTAGCCGTCCTCGCCGCATAGGGAGCAGTTGGCGATTGCTCGTCGGCGAGCTGCGGCTGCTCGGCGGAACTCGGCCTCGCGAGCTTCTTCGGCGGCCGCGGGACGGTCTTCCATGTCGCCGTGCTTCTTGAGCAGCCCTCCGAGGAGTCGTACCGGGTCGCTGGGGTCGGTGGCGATCCAACCTCCGAGGCTGACGTGGTCACGTAAGAGCTGGTCGAGGTCCGCCGGAGTCCACCCGAATGCAGCAGGTTTCGCGAGAACTGCGGCGAGCCGACCAAGGGAGCATTTTGCTGCCCACGGCGGTGCTGTAGCGCTGTGGCGCCATTTGTGGCCCAGCAGCAGGCCCTTCTGATTATGCCGTGGGCGAGCTTTGAGCGCTGGCCGGCGAACTCCTGTGGTCCTGGAGTCGCGCGAAGCGCGGCTTTGGTTCTCTCTGGCTTTGCCGGTTGCGGATAGTGAGTTTTGACCAAGGGGAGGGGGGGTCCTAAAGGACCCCTGTCGGGGGTGGGGTGTCGCGAGAGGGTCGGTAGCGAGTTTGATGCGCCTGACCTGTGCATTGTTCGGCGGATGCAGGGCGTAGACACTCGCCCAGCCACGCCCCTTATCTCCCTTGCGCCAGGACGCCATCCGCTCGCGGAGAGTGCGCTGCCGGCCACGAAGAACCTCGGTGGCCGCCCCAATGAGGCGGAGGAACGCAGAGGCTCGCTGGACAGTGCGTTCGCCAAGTCCAGTGCGGGCCATGATGGTTGCAACCGAGAGTCGAGAGTTGCGGCCGGTCTCCCAATCGGCAGCAGATGCGCGCGCTGCGGCGACTTTGACCACGGCCTGTTTGCTGACTCCACCCCGTCCTTGCTTGTCCGCCAAGGCCGGTCGCAGGGTGGGGTAGTGGAGGTCGTAGGCGATCTGGATCTGCATGAGGTAGTCGATGTCGCTGTACCACGCGGCGACGCCCGCGTAGGCCAGACGTGGGAGGTCAAGCCGGACGCGAGCGGGCGGCTCGATGTGGACGACACCATTCACGCCCTGGCCGATACGGATGCGCACGGGTGCTGTGGTGCGGATGACGCCTCGCCGACGTCGAGTAGGGGAGGAGCCGTAATAGAGCCGTGTTCCGCAGGCGCGAGCGAGCGCCTGTGCGGATCGAAGATCACGATTCGACACGCTGGATGTAGCAGGGATTGCGGGTACCAAAGGGTGCGCGCTACCCTGAGACCTGTCACGCAAGACAGTCCCTTCGGGGAATCAGGGAACGAGATTGCCGCCTCGTCCCTCAAACTTCACGAACGCCCTCGGTTGCCGCCGGGGGCGTTCGTCATTTAGTTAGGCGCCAAGCTGAAGCTGGATCACCTCCTGGCGAAGCTTTGCGGGAATCAAGTCTGGTCGTCCTGCCTTCTCCGCGATTGCGGCAGCAACCCACTCCGACATGGAGATAGCCACGCCGTACTTCTCCTTGAGCTTCTCGGCCTCACTCTTGGCGAGTGCCTTGATCTCGGCGGTCTGACGCATGTTCATGTGCTCGGTGTGGGTTTTGAATCGGGGGTCAGGCATCGCGGCCTCCTTCATTCGGACGGTTGCCGTCGCCGTCCACTTTGCGTCACAAGTGCGGACGATACTGGGAGCGACACGCCGAATCCGCAGACTTTACGAATCTAACACGACAGGGATCGGCACACATTCGGTAATGTGTGCCGATCCCTGTCGGTCAGATGCGGTTTGTGCTGTTTAGGAGCGTTTCATGTGTTGCGTGATGCTGTCTGCGAGTTCTTGAGGGTGCGTTTCGGGCAGCCAGTGGCTTCCACCCTTGATCTCTTGGAACTCCAGGTCACGCACAACTTCGGGGGTCCTTCGTGCGACGGCCCGATTGAAGAAGGCGTCGTTGGTGCCCCACAGATACAGAGTGGGTGGGGGAGGGGAGGCCTTGGCGATCTTGGCTGCGGCGGTCGGCTTTACGAGGTCGCGCAGCATCTGCCGATACCAGTTGAGTGCTCCAGTGGCTACGCCCGGTCGATTCATCAGGTCTTGGTAGTAGGACGCTCGTTCTGCTGGCAGGCCTGAGGCCTTTAGCAGAGTGGAAAGTCGACGTTTGATGATGATCTCGGGCAGGACGGGCAGTGCGATTGCCCCCATGTACCAGCTACGCACCAGCTGACCAGTGTGCGTCCATGCCCAGGACAGCGCGGCCGGGTGCGGTGTGGACACCACGGTGGCAGTCTTCATCCTGTGAGCGTGGGTCTTTCGCATGGTCCAGACCAGCGATCCGCCCCAGTCGTGTCCGATCACGTGCGCAGACTCCAGGCCGTGCCCATCGAGCAGCGCGACGACGTCGCCAACGAGAGCGGCGACGGTGTACTCCGCCAGCTTTGCGGGTTGGGCCTGCGGTGAGTAGCCCCGCAGGTCGGGGATCAGAACGTGGTAACCGTTCTCGACGAGGAACGATGCGACCTGCGTCCAGGAAGTGGAGTCCTGCGGGAACCCGTGAAGGAGAACAGCCGTCTCGCCATCCTTCGGCCCCAGCTCGGTGTACTGCAGCGTCAGTGTGCCCGAACTGAATGTCTGCACGGTGGGGATTCCTCTCCTGGCATTGTCGGCTGAGCGGGTATGTTGCACCCCAGGTTGTCAGACCGCAGTCGGGAGGTCGATACGGGTGGTGAATTTCGCAATGCCAGGGCTTAGCTCCTGGATGGCACGACGCGAGTCCCAGCCTGGACTCGTAGAGAAGGTCCTGTCGGAGATTCCGGTCGTTCCCCCGTGGACCGTAGATGAGTTCTGCAGCTGGATCGAGAACCGCTACGACCGTAAGGTGATCCTCTCCCCCTGGCAGACCGAGGCACCAAACGCGGGAGAACCGGGATCGTGCGGCCTGCTGTGGGTGACCCGAGATGCATTCATCATCAACTACGACGACACCAGGAGTGAACGCCACCAGCGGCAACAGATCTTTCACGAGATCGGACACATCCTTTGCGATCACCAGGGCGGGCAATGGAATCCAACCGCCATGGCGGCACTGGCCGATGGTCTTGACCTGAATATGGTTGAGCGTGTGTTGCATCGCAGCGTGTTCGACAGCCAAGAGGAGAACGCTGCGGAGCTCGTCGGTACCCGTTTGGCGGTTCTGAGCCGCGGACAGCGCGGCGATGGGCGGTTTGATCGGATCGCAAGCGCATTCTTCGAACCGTTGAAGCAGTGAGACCCAGCGACGTTCTCGTTCAGCAGACCACCACCGCTGTACCGACGTGGATTTGCGGCCCGGTAATCGCGATTGCGCTGGCGCTGATCGGTTATCGGATGCTGATCCTTCGAGATCGCCGACCTACCACGACCGCAGCACACTGGTACGCCTTGTTCATCGTGGTCTATGCGGGGTTACGGGTCCCCGGCGTCCAGGACTGGATGATGGGGCACACGCCCCTCACGTTGGCGGATCTACGTGTAATCGGCGCGATACTGCAGGTGGCTGCGGCCGCAGCACTGCTGTTGCTTGGGCTACGGTGGCGATCGCGTAGTGGCACAACGTCATCGGCAGTGTGGTGGGCGGTGACTACAGGTGTGCTTGCGGCCGCCGTCCTGTTGGTGTGGGTCCACGCACCTTTGCGGGCCAATCAGATGGCAATCGAGGAGCTCGACGGGTCGTGGCGCACGGGACTGTACTTAACCCTTCACAGCATTCTGTTCATCCCTGCCGAGCTTGTTGTCATAGCCACCTTATGGCAGATGGCAAAGACCGGTACGCGTAGCCGCCGGATTCTGGTACTGGCCTTATCCGCTGCCATCGCTTTCAGCATCATCAACCTGATGTGGGTGATGGGCGCCGGTTGGCTCATGAGCGCCGGTGTCGACGGGTCGTGGACCCAGCCTCGCTCGTCTGCTCGAAACGATTTCGCCCTCTACCCGACGTTGCTGCCTTGGCTCCCCGTTGGAATTCCCGCCGTCGTGGTGGATATTCGCCGTCGTCTTGGCCTCGACCACGCCCGTGAGCAGCGAATGGCCGAGCTACGCCCGATGTGGGAATCCCTGACAGCTGCTCTGCCGGCCTACCGACTCGCGGAACTGGGTCCGGCCGACGGGTTCCCGAGTGAGACCGAGCGGGAGCATCGGATGCGTATCGAACTCGAAGACACGATTTATGCCCTGTCGCGGAACCTACCCGAAGGTACGGCGTGGCCAGAATCAGCAGCTGGCCGCGCCCAGTTACTGCGGGAGGCACTACACGCATGGGAGGCGGGCAGACGAGCGGCGGTGCCGCCGGCCTCGACGGGCGAGACGCGGCCGCTATGGGCTAGTTCCGAGGCGGATCTCGATGCGGTGGCACGAGAATGGCGAAGTACCCCGACATGCCAGCAGACGCCAGAGCGGCAGACTACTGCGTCTGCGAGGGCGATTTGATCATCGCGCCGAGCGCGGAGCGCAGTTTGCGAACGAGATTCGGGTCTTGGTCCACGTCGCGAGTCGCAATGTGTTGAACTCCGAGATCCCGGGCTTCAGCGATGAGGGCCAACCGGTCATGCATGAGCAGGACCTGATCGTTTTCTGCCACGGACCGCGGGGCTGCCAAATAGCCGAGATCTTGGAGACCAAAAACCTGCCCCAGGGCCTGTCGCAGGTCGTCAGTCAGCACCGTGACTGAACCATCCCGCAAGCCGGCGATCAGAGCTTCATCGACCGGTGCATCAAGGATGGTCGAGGTTTTGTCAGCGATCTCTCGGTTGGTCAGCGGCGGCTGGTTCCTGGAGTGAGCGAAGGAAACCAGCCGATTCAGCCGATCGTTCAACGGGGGAGTGTTCATGAATCTCCTTGCTCGACGACATTGGAGAAACGGGTTTCGTAGCGCTGCTCGTCGTCGGGGTTAGGTGTCTCGTAGCCCGCTAGCCACCGAAGGTACCGAAGGTCATCCTGATCCTGCTCGGTACCGGCTTTAGACGGCGGTGCTCGAAGATGATCGTCGAGTACGAGTATGAGGTCGTTCAGCGAGCCCCTACGTCGGGCGATCTCAGCCTGACGCACGATCCACGCTCGGGTGAGCCGATCGATGGCATGACGAAGTTCTGACACACCCGCAGCCTGTCCCTCGGACAGATTCGGAAGGTCGTCGAGCGCGCGCCCCTTCTTGGTCAAATCGGCGAGCGCATCGGTGCGGAGGAAGACACCGTGTTCCGTAGCAGTGATAGGTGTAGGCGGTCGTCTAGTACCTATCGTGGCGGCACTGTCATTGCCTAGGCGTGGGTCGGGAAGAGGTGTGGGATCACCACCTTCAAAGGCGCGTCCTGCGCTGCCGGGTGTCCACCGCAGCGCATTATCGAGCTTGGCCAGCGTGACGTAATCGGGCCGCGTAGTCGTACCGCGTTCGATCTTGCGCAAGGTGAGATCGCTGGGACCGCCGGCGAGGCGAACGTCAGATTGTGACATCCCGAGCTCCTGGCGGCGCCTTTGAACTAAGCGCCCAAAGCGCGATGTATCGGCCACCCGTCGCACTTTAGGTGCTTGCGGTCGCCGAGTGCGTGACCGGCCGGCACGTACGCCTTCCATTCGCCCTACTTTCGGTGTATCTTCGGTTCTGCGAGCCGGCGTAACCGGCAAAAAACATCCGTTGTAGCGACAGTATTCCGATGCTGCGGCGAAGTTTCCGTTTCCGTTACGTCGTGTGCGACTCGTCTACGACTCAACCGGCCTCATAACCAAGGGAGAGCTGCGAGCACTAACCGAACCCATTCAGCATCTCGTGGACCGAGCTGAGGACCAGATTGCCGTCTTCCCCTCGGACTCGGCCCACGAGTGCATGTGAACAGCCCGAACCCCGATGCGGCAGCCAGGCACTTCGCAGTTTACGCGTGATGCGATGGCGTGCCGCTTCGAATCGATCGACTCGAAGCGAGGACTCGTGAACGGCGTAAACATCGATCAGCGGCAGACTTTGATGGTCCCGACCGCTCAGAGCGTTTGTGTTGCTGCCACAATCTACGGCCGCACAACCACATTCCGATGCAGCTCCCGCCGGCCGGGATTCGTATGCGTTCTCGGGGTGCCTTTCGCGGTTGGGTTGACTGTTGCGCATTGCAACGTGGGCCATCCGCTGCTGCCGACGTGGCTGGCGGAAAGCGGGCCGCAGTGAGCAACACATGGCGACGCCGCGGCGCCGTGGTGTCGGTGGCCGTCACCTTGGCCGCCGGAGGGCTGACCGCGACAGTCGCCGCTCCCGCCGAGGCCGCCGGGACCTGCCCCAGCCTCTACGTCCTGGGAGTTCAGGGCACGGGACAATCAGCGGCCAACGCCAGCCCGACCACGGACTCCGGGTTCTTGTCTTCTGTGATGAAACCGCTGATGACGATGGCCGGTTCCCTGGTGCAGCGTGCATACGTCCCGTATCCGGCCGGGTTCGGCGGAGCGGTCGGAAACTCGACAATGACCTTCGACCACTCGGTCTCGCACGCGATGACCCGAACCACCTCGATGATCAAGCAGGTCGCGGATCGCTGCGACGACACCCAGTTTGCGTTGACGGGCTACTCGCAGGGCGCGTTTGCCGCGGCTCGTGTCGCCCGCGACATCGGCCAAGGGCGAGGTCCCGTGTCGGCGGATCGGATTGCGGGAGTGTCACTGTTCGGCGATCCCACTCGGCCTGCGGGTTCTCCACTGTTTCCCGGACGCGACGGTGCCACCCGCCCTGACCCGGCTCCGGGCACCTCGGGCGATGCACTGATGTCAGTGCCTGTGCTGGACCAGCAGATGCCCGCGGGTGGTGGCATCGGCCCGACAGCAGACACGGTCAGCGACTACGGCGAGTTGACCGGACGGGTCGCATCCCATTGCCTGAGCGGTGATTTGGCGTGTGACGCGCCTGCGGACGCACCAGTCGTCCACCTGGTGACCAACATCGCGGGCCAGAGCAAGCTCGACCAGGACGATCCGGTGCAAACCTTGACGTCACTGGCCGAAGCGCTGGCGCTGACTACAGTCAAGACCGCGGTTCCGGTAATCAACGAGGATCTTCAGGGCGAAAGCCTGGATGAGTTGTCGTATCAGCCGGGCCAGTCGATATCGCAGCGTTTGGCGGTGGCCTCCGATCCGAGGACCCCGCTCCCCTCGGTCGGTGATGCGCTGGATGCGCTGGTGAAGGTCGGCACGATCGGGCTGAACGCGGTGATCACCGTAGCCAAGGACGTACTGACACCGGCCACAATCACCGCACTCGCGACAACCGGACTGGCCAACCCACCTGCGGCACTGGCGATGCTGGGAGCCAAGGCCCTCGAAGCCACGGTCAAGCTGGTACCACCGGCCACGGTGAACCGGTGGGCCAATGAAGCGTTCACTGCCGTTAAGCAGAACCTCTCAGACAACTCCGAGCTTCTCGATGTGTCGAACTTGGTGCGTTACTGGCAGACGGCGCAGCAGCACGCCAGCTACGGTTCGCGGGCCTCGACGTCTGCGGGGATGTCGGCAGCGGCATACACCGCGGCATGGTTTGCCGCACTCGCTGCGGACATAGCCGGAAAGACGTTGTCGCCCGGCTCTACTGGCGACACTCTCTTCTCGCCGGACACGAGTAGCGCGCCCTCGCCCGCCGTCGTACCGACCCTTCCGGACACCTCGACGACGGTGCCGGTCGCCGCTACCACCGAACCGTCGGAGACCTCACCAGTTCCCGACGATGACGGTTCGGCCAGTGAGTCGTCGCCGGCTCCCGAGGACGCCGACGATCCCGCCTCGCCCTCTGAGCCTGTTCCCACCGCCGAGTGACCCTTGCGTCCGGCTTCTTCCCGAAAGGGGGAGAGGAGATTTTGTTGACAACCAACAACTCTGATTCGAAATGGTTCGACACGGTCGCGGCGTGGGCGTACGCCGGCGGCACTCCTGCGAAGCATTTGGCGGACGACCTACGGGCAGCAGGCAAGGTGGTCGACCCCGCCCGCGGTCAGGACGACAACCTCGGGATCGGAGATGAATGGGGCTGGCTCGCTCACCTCGAGGAAGCACCAGACCTAGAGGCCCCGAGGCTTCCAGACCCCCTGACTATCGAGTCCGACGAACTGGACCTCGAGGACGACGGTCCTGCCGATGCCGCACCACCCAGCACAATCACGGGCCGCAAGGCTACGAGTCGACTTGGGCAGCGACGTCGTCCCCAGGGGAAGCGTCCGGCTGGCCGCATCCTGGCTGTCGCTCTGGCGGCATCGGTTGTCGTGATCGTCGCTGTCGGTGCGGGACTCGGGATGCTGTTCGGTGAGTCAGGTATGGATTCGGCACCGAAGGACCCAGTGGAGGTCCTCGCTGACACCGGCGGGATGACCGCAGCCGTCGATGACGACTGTCCCGAGGGCGTCGATGGTCCGGTGACCACCGGCAACGATTCGGGCGATCAGGAGTCGGGGCCGGGAGTGATCAAGGCCTTCGACTACGCCTACTACGTCGATCGTTCGGGAGAGCGGGCGCGGGCGGTGGCGACCCCGACGGGTGTCGGCAGCACTCAGGCGCTGCAAGCCAGCATCGACGGACTTCCTCCCGACACCGGACATTGCCTGCGCATCACCGACCGGGGAAATGGCTTGTACGCGGTGCAACTGACCGAGACCCGGCCAGGGGAACAGCCGATTGTCTACCCCCAGCTGATTCAGACCGTCCAGGCCGACGGCAAGACCTGGATTGCCTCCATCAAGAAAGACACCCCCTGAAGCGACCAACGAAACACGTTGGGCCGCTGAAGGACAACCCGAAAGGACCCCGTAAGACATGACCGCGAATCACTGCCACGACGGAAGGCATCAGCTGTCGACGCATCATCGCATGCTGGCCGCTGCGGTAGTCGCCGCAGCATTGGCCGCTGGCCTCGGTGCTGGCCCCGCGTTGGCCGTCCCGGAGCAAGGCGGCGCAACACCGAGCGCTCCTGAGGCACCCGAGCAGGGTGGCACAACTACGCCCAGTGTCCCCGAGCAGGGCGGCACAACTCCCGCCCCCAGCCCGCCGCCGGTGACCTATTCGCCGGGACCGGGCACGCTGCCGTCACCTCCACAGGAAGCGCCCTACCAACCGCTGACGGCCCCGCAGTACGACGACAACTACAGCCCGGTTCCGACAGCACCGGTCGGCCCGCCCCGGCCTGTCGCCCCGGTCCGTCCCATCGCCCCGCCGCCGGAGAAGATCCGAATCGGCAACTTCATCACCGACATTCCGCAGGGTATGTCGCGCCGCGATGTGACTTCGGTCAATGAGTGGGCGGCCTACACCGAAGCGAAGATTGCTCAAGGCCTGATCTCGGTGGGCGTGCCTGCCGACGAGGCGTCCCGCCAGGCCGCGGCCACCGTGATCGGCTTCGCCGCAGGCGGCGCAACGGGAGCAGCCGCCGCGGGTATCCCCGCTGCCGTTGTCGGCGGCGTGGGCGGCGCAGTGATCGGCGGCGTGGCCGGCGGCATGGTCTCGGGCGGGAACCCCATCAACGTCGCAGGTGGCGCCGGGATCGGTGCGGCGGCCGGTGCCGCGGTCTTGGGTATCCCGGCCGCGATTGCTGGTGGCGCTGCTGGTGGTCTGGCCGGCGGGATCATCGCGCACACGCTGGGCGCGGGCGATCCTGGCGCGAATCCGCGTCTTCCGGGACAGTCGGATCGACGTCGAGCTCCCCAGAGGCCCGAGGCGCCCGCGAATCCCGGTGCCAACCAGTTCGAGCTGAACCTCTCCGCCGATGAGGCCGCCAGGGTCGGGTTGCCCGCCGTGGACTACACGGTCACCGCCGGCGGAGACGTCAGCGCTTCGGTCGCGGTCGGCGGTCAGACGTTGCGGGCCGGTTGGTCGGGGGAGCAGGCGCGCGCACCGTACGCGGCCCTGGGCGCTGCTGCGCCGCAGGTGGAAAAGCAGGTGCACGAGGCGACCAAGCAGGCGGTCAGCGATCTGAACAAGGCCATTCCCGGTCTGCACGTGGAGTGGCCGCAGCAGAAGAAGCCCGCCCACCGCCGATAGGGCGCACGCCGCGGCATCGACCGAACAGGAGCACACGCTAATGAACGAATCGGCATCGTCCTGGTTGACCGGAACCGGGCCTCGGTCCTTGATCGAAGTTCCCAACCACCCCAGCACTTCCCAGCAGATCCCGGTGCGTGAACGACCCGTGCTGGTGTGCGGTACCAGCGGGGGAGTGGGCACCTCGGTGCTCTCGGCGCTCCTCGCCGACTACCGGGCCGCCGACGTGGGAGACCGGTCGTGGTGGGTCGACCTGTCGGGCAACGACACCGACGTCCCGCGCCGCTTCGGCGTGGACGCTGTTCCCGATCGCCGCCAGTGGCACTCCCCTCGGGGAGCCACGCTGTGGGCACCAGACGAGGGCACCGCCATTGGCGCTGTGCTCGAACAGGTATCGACCACCGGGCGCGGGGTCCCGGTGGTCGATGCCGGTGCGCGCGCCTTCAGCGTGGCCCAAGCGCTGCACCATGAGCCGCTGCCTGATGCAGTGACACCGGTTCTCGTGGTCAGCCCCCGACCGGACCTACTCAATCGGTCAAGGGAAGTGTTCGACTGCTGGGACGCGATGGGGCTGCTGGCCGACACGGTGCTGGTCATCGCATGCCAGGTGCCCACTTTGAATCACCTCGCGCTGACCGAACTCGTGCAGAACGCGGTGACCGGTCAGGTCGCCGCCGTGGTCGCGCTGGATTACGACCCGGTGCTGGGTGAAGGCACACACCTCGATCTGGAGCGGCAGGAGGCGTTGGCACCGCGCACCTGGGACGCCGTCTCGGAGCTGGCCGCCCACACCAGCTCCAGGACGGCCGATGGGCGACGTTCGGTGGTGTCGCAGTGATTGAGGTCCGTACCGAGCCGCTGCCGATCACTGGCGAGTTCCCGCCGCTGTTCGCGCTGATGGGTGCACACGGCGGAGCCGGTACGACCACACTCGCCCGGATGTGGGCGCCGGCCGCCGACACCGAGCGACGGTGGCCCACCTCGCCGCTGACCACCCGTCGCGTGCTCGTCGTGGCCCGCGAACACATGAGCGGCATCGCTGCGGCCGCCGACGTTCTGCGTGCGGCGCTGGACGAATCCGCGCCTATGGGGGTCACCGTGTGTGGACTGATCACCGTTGCCGCCCATCCAGGACGTCCGAGCAAGGACGTGGTGCGCTACGCGGGAACGGTGTCGGAGCTGGCTCCGCATTCCTATCGCATCCCGTGGGTCAAATCGTTGATCCCGCTGCTGCATCGGCAACTGCCGACATGGCGGCCCTCCGACGGGGTCAAGACCACGCAACAGACCGCCGACGGCGTCATCGCGACTGTGCCGAGTCCGATTGCGGCAGTGGGACATCAAATCTGTGAGGACTTGGCAGCCGACCGTGCTGCCGAACGCAGCGATCCGTCCGTGACGGTCGCCTAAACACCGAGGGGAAACATCATGACCACCCGTTCTCTCATCACCGAAGCACAGCTGTTGGCCGTCGACTTCCAGGTCAATCCCACCGCGCCTCCCGGCTCGGAGAAGTTCATGACTCTCGTGTCGTGGGTGGGCTGGGGTGCGTGCCTGGCGGCTGTGTGCGCCCTGCTGATCGCGGGCGGCAAGTTCGGTTTCGACAAGCACCAGGGCACCGCCGACAGCGAGGCGGCCACCAAGGTCGCCAAGACCTGCATCGGCTGCGTCATCATCGCCGTCGCCGGCGGTCTCGTCGGAGGCCTGACCAGCTAATGAAAGGACCCACGAATGCACGTGCTGCACACACTGGCAGCGGGCAGCGACCTCCCCAAGGACGTCACCGAACCGCTCAATCTGCTTCTGGGCTGGATCATGTGGCTGATCTGTCTGACCGCGGTGGCGCGGCTGTTCTGGATCGGCGGGCAGATGGGGCACGTGCAAGATCACCCCGCCTCCGACCCGCCCGACACACCGCTGGGAGTGATCATCGGACTGATCGTGGCCGCAGCGTCCACCGGCATCGCCGGGGCGCTACTTACGGTCTGACCACGCTGGCCGCGCTGATCGCGCTGCTACCCCTCCTCACCGGCTGCGGGGGGAATTCCTCGACGTCTGCATCGCCATCGACGACGCCAGCACCGACAGCTCCACCGACCAACGTCGTGTGGACCTCATTCGCGGGGGTCAAGGTACCTGCCGCCGATGAAGGTCCGCGCAACAACCGCTATCAGTCAGTCCCCACCGGATATGCCCGCACGGGTGCCGGTGCGGCGCTGGCCGCGATCTCGGCGACCATCCGGATGTCGGTTGCCGACGACAACACGTGGCCGAATGTGGTCGGCACTCTCGTCGCGCCGTCGGCAGCACGAGATCAGTGGTCAGTCAATCGTGTTCAACTCTCGATCACCCAGCCGGTCCCGAAAGACAAAGCCCCCAGAGTCATCGGGTACACGGTCGAGTCCTTCACCCCGGATAAGGCGACCGTCGGCATCGTCACCCGCCAGTCCGACGACTCGATAACCAAGACCACGGCCACCGTGCGGTGGGTAGTCAGCGGTGACTGGTTGCTGGAGCTTCCCACCGTGGACAACACCACCAACCGCGTTCAGGCGCTCGATACCCCGCCAGCGGGCATGATCCACCTTCCCGAATCCAACTAGCAGGGAGAACTGCGCAATGGCGCTTCCAGGCATGACCGAATCCGAGACCCCTACCAGGCGCGCCTGGTGGAAGCGGCCTCGTGTGTGGACGGCGGTGGTCGTGGTGCTCGTGGCCACCAGCATCGCCGGACTGGCACTGCTCAGAGAGAGCGAGGACAGCAGCCAACCGAGGGTTGCTGTTCCGCCGCCGGTCGTGCAGGAACCGTCTGAATCACTGCCCGCCGACCCCAACGGCCCCTACACGGGCAGCGACGTCGACGTCATCGGGCGCGGTATGCGGGTTCCCGCCGACCCCCACGGCCACGTCCTGGAACAGACGTCGAAGACGTCGTCATCGCGGCTCACGCAGCCGATCGCCCCGCCGCAGGGACTGGAATGGCAGAAGGTCTACGGAGCGCCGATGCCGTTCAGTACCAGCGACGGTCCCACCGAGATCAGTGCCGACGGTGTGCCATCAGGTTTCAGCCGCACCCCGCAGGGCGCGGCGCTGGCAACCTTGCAGATCCTCATGCGTGCCACCTACGGGCCGCGCGAGGTCCGTCAGGCGATCCTCGACAGCTCGGTCATCGGTTCGGCCGAGCTGAAGAACATCGTCCTCAACGCGCCGAGTGAGCCGCAGTACCAGACGATCCCGGCAGCAGTGCAAATCCTCGAGGACCGCTACAGCGAGAACTCTGCATCGGTGCGCTGGATGTTCGGTCCCCTGCCCGCACCGGAGGAGTTCCCGACCACCAACGGCACCGTCTACCACGGTGGCGCGATCCCGGTGATCTGGGAGAACGGCCGCTGGAAACTGAAACTGACCGAGGCCGTCGTGTCGTCTGAACTCAGCGACTTCGAGGAGTACCTCGACGACCCGAGGTGGGCGACGACATGGTTCTGACCTCGGGCCGCGCGTGGCCGCGCCGGCTCCTCATCGCCGTCATCTTGGCCGTAGTTCTTCTCGTGCGGGTCCCGATCGGCCTGGGGGACAGCACCTCCGTCCCGCAGACGATTCCGGTAGCCGCTGCGGCGCCGAGCGGAGTCGACAGCGCAAAGGAGTGCGTCAAGAACCCGGTGGCAATGCTGACGAGCCCGTTGGGCTGTATGGCCGCCAAGCAGCTCGGCGGAGCGGTCAAGGACGCGGCCGGCGACGGCTTCAAGTCGGTTGCGAAGTCGGTGGCCCAAGGCTGGGTGAAGATGATCGAACTCGCCTTGGCGTGGTTCATCAAAATCCCCACCCCGGACTACGCCCACGACTCGGTGACCACCGATATTCAGCAATCAACCGTGCAGTTGCAGCTCTATGGGCTGGCACTGTCGATCCTGATTGGCTCCTACAAACTGATCCGTGCGCGGCGTCAGGCGGTGATGAACGAAGCCGAGGAGTCGTTTACGAGCTTGGCGAAAACCGTGTTCGGGGCCTGGATGTTCGGCGGCGTGCTCACCGTCTGCACGGCAGCTAGTGACTCGTTGGCCGACTGGATGCTCGACAAGGGTGCGGAGAACAACGAACAGCTCATCGCTAACCTGGGCGCGGCCAACTTGGTCGTCGGTCTCGGGTCGGGTTTGGTCTTCGTGGTCGCGATCTGCGGAATTCTCGGTGGTCTGTTGCAGGCGGTACTCCTGATCGGGCGCCAGGCGATGCTCGCTGTCGTGGTGGCCGTGATTCCGCTCGTCGGCTCTTTCGGCGGCACCGCAGTTGGCAAGGACGCCTTCTCCAAGTTGATCAAATGGACTGTGGCTCTTTTGCTCTGGAAACCAGTCGCCGCGATCGTGTACTGGGTGGCCTTCAAGATGGCCGGTCACGACGTGAACTCCCTCAAAGACGCACAGATGGCATTGATGGGCCTGATCTTGCTCGCCCTGAGCGCCTTGGTCCTGCCGATCCTGATGCGATTGGTCTCCGGTGGTGCGGCGATGTCGGGCGGGTCCGGGTTGCAGGCCGGAATGATGACCGCGGGCGTGGTTGCTGCCGCTGGAACGATGGTCGCGACCGGCGGAGCCTCAGCCGCTGCCGGCGGGGCGTCGACAGCGGCGACCGCCGGCGCGACAAGCGGCGGTGCTGCCGCAGGGCCGAGTGCAGGTGGCGGGCTCAGCGGCGGCACCGGCGGCCCACCACCTCCTGGTGGTGGCGGTGGTGGCGGCACCGGTAGTGGAGGCATGCCCCCTGGTCGCGGTGGAACTGGTGGCAGCAGCAGCGGCGGCAGCGGCTCGCCCTCGTCGCCCCCGCCCGGAGGGCGTAACTCCACCGACCAGCTCGGCGGGAACGGTTCCGGCAGCGGCAGCAGCGCTGGCACCGGAGGTCCCTCGATGGGAGATGTCTCGATGGCAAGCAATGCCGTGATGTCGGCCTCCGAGATGCTGTTCGACGACGGATACGAGTCCTCGTCGTCGGCGCAGGAGGGCAGCTACCGATGAGCACTCCGCGCAGCAACGCCGTCCTGCTGTATGGCCGCTGGGAAAAGCCTCGCTCCACCGGCCTTTTCGGTATGACATGGGGCGCAACCATTTTCGCTGGCGCCGTGCTCATCGTGGGCGTGCTCCAGTTCATGATTTTCCGCTCGTTGTTGTTGACCGGCGCAATTCTCGGCCTCGGCATAACTCTGCTGGTGCCGATGCTGATGCAGCGCCGAGGTCGTACTGGATGGGAGTTGATGATTGTGCGTCTGGCGTTCTGGCGGGCACAAAGCAAGGGAGAGAACACGTTCCGTGGAGGCGTGTTCGGGGTGGTGCCGGGCCGCTCGCAGATGCCCGGCATCCAGGGCGATACCCGGCTCTACGAATACGAGTTGAGCTCGGGAAAGCGGTTCGGCCTGATCCACGCCAGGGCCAAGGACCACTACACCGTAGTCCTGTCCAGCCAGCCCCAAGGGCAGGAACTTGTCGAGCAGTGGCAGATCAACGAGTGGGTGCAGGGGTGGGATGACTTCCTCGCCAGCCTGGGCACGACCCACAACGTGGCCGGCGCAACGGTGGTCGTCGAAACCGTTCCGGACAACGGCACCCGCATCGCCTCGGAAGTCCGGGCGATCACCTCTCCGGCTGCTCCCGGCTACGCCCGTGAGGTGATGGCACAGACTGCGTTGCATCGGGCGTCGGCGACCGTGCGCAGCGAGCTGCGCATCTCGATCACCTTCCGCCGCCAACGCGAGGCCGCCAGCCGTGAGGTGGCCGACCAGGGTGCCGCGATCGGACGTTTGCTCTCGACGATCATCTCCAACGCTGCTGCGGCCGGTCTGGACGCAGCACCGATGACGGCGGGGGAGCTGTGCGCGGTCGCAACCCGCGCATATCGTCCCGAGCTCGACCGCGAACTCGAAGTGCTGCTGAGCCGGGGAGAGCAGGACGAACTGCGCTGGGATCAGACCGGTTGCGCGGGCGCCAAGGCCCAGTGGGACTACTACGTGCACAACGGTTTCCGGTCCATCACCTGGGAAATGGCCGCTGCGCCGGCAGGCACCGTCACCCACGATGCGCTCCGCCCGCTGCTGGTTCCCCGCTTCGATCTGCCGCGCAAGCGGGTGGCGATCATCTACCGCATCCACAACATCGCCGAGGCGGTCAAGCTGGTCGACGGCGACTTCAAAGACGCGCTGTCGGCAGAACAGGCCAAAACCGGTATCGGTTCGGCTGCGGCGTCGATCCGCGTGGACAACACCCGCGCCGCCCGCGAAGAGCAAGCCCGTGGTGCAGGTCTGACCCGCTTCGGCGTGCTGGTCACCCTGACCGCGCCGCACGACGCCGATCTGCCCCAGATGACCGCCGAGATCGAGGGCATGTCCGCGGCCGCACGCATCGGAGTCCAGCGCGTGTACGGCGGCCAGGACTCGGCCTTCGCCGGGTCGCTGGGACTGGGGATCTTGCTTCCCGAATACGCCACGGTCAACAAGCGCCTCACCACCTGAACCCGAGAGGACCAAGCGAGCAATGACGACATTGGGAGTGCCCCCTCGGCACCGCGCCGCCGACTCCGCCGCCATCTCCGTCGAGAAGGAGACGGTGCCCGACACGGTGCGCGTCGGAGGCGTGCTGGTGCTGACCGCCCAGCGGTACGCGGAACTGAAACTCGACGCTGCCACCAAGACTGGGCTGGCGGGCCGCAAGGCGCGTCGCCGTCTGGCCACCGAAGATCGGCGCCGAGTGCGCGCAGTTTCCCGCGTGGTCGAGCAGGGCGGATTCGACATCGAAGGACGTGACCCTGGCCATCGCGGCGCAGCTGGAGCGGGGGGAGGCCGCACCAACATCGTGCTGAGAATGCACGAATGGCGTGCCACCACCGCCCAGGTGGCGGGCGGGTTCTGGCCGTTCTCCATCGGAGCATCGTCGCCGCTGCTGGGGACCCCGCTCGGCTCTCACCTGCGAACCGGGCAGGACTTCGGCTGCGATCCGCTCTCGTGGTTCCTGGCCGGGCTGATCACCGCCCCAGTCGCGTTCGTGCTGGCCCTCAACGGTTTCGGCAAGTCGTCGCTGGTGCGCCGGTTGGCGCTGGGCAACATGGCCCAAGGCCACACCTCCCTGTTCCTCGGCGACATCAAGCCCGACTACGCCGAGCTGACCCGAGCCAACAGCGGACAGGTCGTGACCGGCGGCTACGGGCACCAGAAGATCAACCCGTTGGCCGCCGGGGCCCTCGGCACCGTCCTGGACCGGCTGAGCGAGGAAGTCGCAGCACTCCAGGCCCTCACCGATCCGAGCGACGAACAGCGTCAACGACTGACCACCCTGTCCGATCTACGAGTACAGGTGGCTGCTGATCTGCGGGCACGCCAGGTCGCCACCCTCGCCGGTCTGGTCGAGATCAACCGCGGGCGAGCGGTGGAGGACTTCGAAGAGACCCTGCTGTCCTCAGCGTTGGACATGCTCTACCGGCCAGAGTCCGAGGGCGGCAGAGGATTCACCGGCGCTCACCCGCCGATCCTCGAAGACCTCTACGAAGTCATCAAGGAGGGCAACGCTGCTCTCTACGAAGACGCAGCAGTGGAAGGGAAAGACGCCTACGTCGAGGTCACCGCGCCGCTGCGCCGCTCGCTGCGAGCCCTCGTGTGCGGGCGTTTGGGTGAAGTTCTCAACGGTCAGACCACCCAGCCGCTCGATGTCAACGCGCCGGCGGTCTGTGTCGATGTGTCCCGCGTTCCCCAAGGCGACAAGAAGCTCAAAGCCGCACTGCTGCTGGTGTGCTGGTCCGACGGGTTCGGCGCCGTCGAGGCCGCCCATGTCCTTGCCGATGCGGGCATGGGGCCGCGCCGCACCTTCCAGGTCATCATCGACGAGCTGTGGCAGGTGATCGGTTCCGGTGCGGGCATCGTCGATCGCGTCGATGCTCTGGTCCGATTGAACCGGTCCGATGCGGTGTCGCTGGTCATGATCACCCACTCGGTGGCCGATCTGTCAGCGTTCGAGTCCCAGGCCGACGCCAACAAGGCCATCGGCTTCTTGGAGAAGGCACGACTGAAGTTCATCGGCCCGGTCGGCCCGGAGGAACTCGACCGGCTCTCGGCAGTAACGCAATTCAACGCCGCCGAGCGTGCCCTGGTCACTTCGGCGGCCTCGACACCGCCGCCATCGGAGTCGGTACTGCAAAAGCTCCGCCACAGCATGAGAGTCGGCGACCGCGCCGCCGAACGTCCGCGCCCCCACGGCCAGGGCGTGTTCCTGCTGAAATTCGGTGAGGACAACCGCCCCGGCATCGCTTTCCGACTGAACTTCACCCCGCTGGAAGCCAGCGGCGCTGTGCACGACACAAACTCCCGCTTCAAGGGCATCACCAGCCGAGCGGGTGCGGCATGAGCTCCCCCGACTCGACCCGGCGCTACGGCTGGATCGACGCCGAGATCCGGGAGCTGGCCGTGGCCACCGTCCGCGACCTGCTGCCGCACGTCGAGTCCCTGTGGGCCGCCTGCTGTGAGGTGTCCCAGCAGCTGTCGGTGCATCCCAACACGATCAAGAACTGGTACCGGGGTGCAGTCAGCGAACAGGACACTCCGCCAGCCGGTACGAACCTGGAGCTGACCGCCGCCCGCGAACAGATGCGGGCACTGCAACGACTCAACGCCAATCTCGTGGAAGCCCTCAAAGACCGGGGAACCCCTCCATGAACGAGGTCGCGAAAGGAGCAGTGGCGCTGGCCGTGGCGCTGGTGGTGGCGATACCCGTTGCGATCGTCGCCATGCTCAGCGGCACAACGATGGACTGCGACCCTTCCGGCGGCGGCAGCGAGACACCTTCCGGCGGTAACCCCGGTCAGCGCACCTGGCCGATGAAGAAGGGCACCTACAACCTCAGTTCCGGTTTCGGTATGCGCTGGGGAGCTGCCCACCAGGGCATCGACATGGGGTCGCAACCCGGCGTACCGATCTATGCCGCATTCGACGGCACGGTCGAGAAGTCGGGTCCCGCGGATGGATTCGGCCAGTGGATCATCCTGCGGCACACCATCGACGGTAAACGAGTCGACACCGTGTACGGCCACATGTTTCCCCAGGACCTGCTCGTGAAAGAGAAGGGTGCAGACGGGCAGCCGACGAAAGTGGTGGCCGGCCAGCAGATCGCACGAGTCGGGTACAACGGCTCGGTCAGCCCTCCCGGCCCCGGCGGGGCGCACCTGCACTTCGAGGTGTGGGATGGCGGCCGCTTCGGCGGCACCGCGATCGACCCACAGCCCTGGCTCAACGGCGCGTCCGAGCCCGGCCAGGCCCGCGGTTCGGGCGGGGTACGGAACATGGCAGCCGTGGTGCCTCACACCGAAGAACCGTCGAGCGAGGCAGCAGAGAGCGAAGCCCCAGCGGCCCGCCCGGCGGCGGACGAACCACTGCCTGAAGCGGTACCCGAACCGTGGCGCTCGCTGATCAACGAAGCCGCCGCCAAGCATCCCGACTCCGACCGCCGCATCGTGGCCGCGACCCTCTGGGCAGAGAATCGCGGATGGCCGCCGTACCGCAAGACGGGCTGGGCGACGTCGGAGTCGGCGGCAAATGGGCCGTGGCAGTTCATCCCGTCGTCGTGGGCGTCGATGGGCTACGACGGCGACGGTGACGGGATGAAGGACCCCGGTAATCCCGAGGATGCGGTACACGCCGCGTTCAACCACTCGCCCGGATCCGCGGGCCTGCCGGTGATCTTCGGCGAGTCCGGAAATCCGGCGGTCGACTATCCGACCAAACCGTTCTATCGACACAACCCGGCCAAGAAGAGCCTGCTCACCTACATGGCCAACTACAACGGCAACGACGGCACCGCTGTCGAGGGTGCGGTGTTGCCGAACTTCGCGCGCGGCCAGAACGGCGACTACGTGCGGATGGGCTACTGGCTGATGGCGACCAACTTCGAGAAAGGCTGGCTGCCCGAGTCGAACCAGATTGTCGATGCCAAGACCAAGAGGTCGCTGGGCACTCGACTCCCGTCCTCGGGCTCGTCCACGGGCAACGGATGCGACAGCAGCAGCGAAGGTGAAGGGTCGGCCGCGCCGAACGGGTCGTGGGTGTACTACTCGCAGAACGATCCGCGGTGGCAGGTCGATGGCCTTCCGCTTGCCGAAGCAGGCTGCGGCCCCACCTCCATCGCGATGATTCTCGCATCGACAACCGACAGCTCGATCACTCCGCCGGTCGTGGCGAAGTACGCGGTGGAGAAGGGCGCCTGGGGGGCCGAGGGACTGTCGTGGTCGTTCTTCGATCAGATCGAACCGAAGTGGAAGGTCCCGGTCCGGTCCATCGGCACCGACTACGCCGCCGCCGTGGCCGCACTCAAGAACGGCAAGAAGCTGGTGCTCTCGGGTGACGGAGGATTCCCGCCACCGTTCTGCCCGTGCCCCGGCGGACACATTGTGACCGCCCGCGGAGTCACCGACGACGGCAAGATCGTCGTCGCCAACCCCGCACCGAATCTGAAGGGGCCGAATGGAACACCGGACAACTCGGCGTTCTCCACCCCGATTCCAGGCTTGAAGAACATGTGGGTCTTCGGATGACGGCGACACCCAACCACCACGCAGGCCAGGACTCGACTGAAAGGATCACCATGACCACTCCCTTCGACAAGTCGAACCACTTCGGCCGCGACGGATACAACGCCTACGGCCTCGACGCGGACGGCTACGACCGCGACGGTTACGACACCCAGGGCTACGACCAGTGGGGATTCGACCGCTACGGGTGGGATCGCGACGGCCGGGACCGCGAGGGCTTCTACCGCGACGGGTACAACGATGCTGGCTACGACCGTGACGGATACGACCGGGCCGGGTTCAACCGCTACGGCTTCGACCGCACCGGCCACGACCGCACCGGCCAACGAGCACCGGCCCGCCCGATCGAACCTACCGTCCGCGACGGAGTAATCGGACTCGCCGGCGGAACGATCGTGGTGGTCACAGCGACCAGCATCGTCACCGCACTCGTGGTGTGGCTGCTGCGCTACATCTCTTCGCACGTACCGGTACAGGTGTGGGACCAGTTCGACAGCGGCCCACCGATACTGCCCGCTACCGGCATCGCCGCCCTCTGCGCCGCCGGGCTCGCAGTGCTCGCCATCGCGGCCTCCGTCGTCATGACGGTCTTCACACCCGGCGGAACCACCATGTTCCGGCTTCTCGTGTTCCTGATCGGGGCCTGCCTGGTGATCGCGATGGGAACCAGCCACACCGCTCCCACCTGGATCGCTTCCACCCTTCTCGTCGCCGCGGGCGGCGTAGCGATCAGCCAGCTCGTCCCAGCCGTCCAGCCCCGAATCCGCACCGCCGCCACCATCGACCGAAAGGACCCGTAATGACTCGCAAGAAGAACACCGCCAATGACGCAGCCGACTGGGATACCGCCCGCGACGCGGTGCGCGACAGCAGCGAAACACTCAAAACCATGAGCAGCCACAGCGAGCTGTTCACCTGGGCTGAGGGCAACGGCCTCAATACCCCGTCGCTGTTCACCAAATTCAAGGCCGAGCTGCGCAAACAACTGCACATCGACTACAACGAGCTGCGCCAGAAAGCATTCGACACCCGCACCGAAGAGATGGCACAGCAGGCCGCCGACGCACCACAGGTGACGCTCTACGCAGCCGGAGACAGCGAGGTCGACTCGTTCGCGATCTGCTCCGAGCACGGTGAAGATCCCTGGTACGGCGAGTTCCACCCCAACGACAAGGTCAGCGACCAAGACAGCGCCGACCTCTCTGCCGCACGTAAAGCGATCTACCTCGCCGGCCAAGCCCGCGAACAGGAAAACCTCGAGTTGATCGGTCTGCGCCTGGTGGTGTCCAACCACCGCGTCACCGACCAGACGCTGCAACGAGACAGTCTGCGCCACAAAGTGTTCGTGACCATCGACGTGGTCGACAACGGCGAGGACAACCCCGCGTTGGAGGTGTGTCGACTGCCGGGATTCCGCAGCTGGCGCGAGGTCTCCCTGACCGATCTTCTCGCAGCGGCCAGCGGGGCACGATGATGGCCAGCGCACCGGGAAAGACGAAGGAACCCTCAGGACACCGGGGCACCGATCTGTTGCTGTTCACCGTCGCCGGGGTGGTGGCCGTCGTGGCGGTCGTGACCTGGGTGGCCCTGAACCTTGCAGGTGGACAGACGGTGCCCGGCAACCCGTTTGCGGTGCCGATCAAGCTCGCCACGGGCGATCTGCGGTGGCCGCTGGCGGCGACCGTGTGGACCGTCCTGATGCTCGCTGTCACGGTCGGTCTCGTCGGTGGGGGAGCGTGGTGGTGGCGGCAGCGACGCACCAGCCGGACCCGCGTCGACAGCGCCCAGCAGCACCTGGGCAACGGCAAGGACATCGAATCGGTGACCGCCAAAGCAGTGGCTGCCAAAGCTAAATCCCTCGGCGTCACTGATGCGGTCATGCCCGCGGAGTTCTCCAGCACCATCGGCGTGCCGCTGGGCCGCACCCTCAGCGGGACAATGGTCTACGGGTCGTGGGAAGACATGCACCTCGACATCTGGGGTCCCCGCCAGGGCAAGTCGACCTCGCGGATCATCCCGGCGATCTGCGAAGCGCCCGGCGCTGTGCTGGCCACGGAGAACAAGCGCGGCAACCTCGACCACACCCGGCTGGTGCGCGAATTCCGCGACGCCGCCGGCAACCCGACCCGTCAGGTGTGGGTCTTCGACCCGCAAGCGGTTGCCAACGAGGAACCGTGGTGGTTCTGGAATCCACTGAGCTACGTCACCGACGAGACCCGCGCCGAAGAACTGGCCCAACTGTTCTCCGCCGGCGACGACGGCCTGGACGCCAAGAAGGACCCCTACTTCGACCCCGAAGGCGAAGACCTGCTGGCCAACCTCATCCTGGCGTCCGCTCTGGCCGAGGAACCGATCACCGTCGTCTACGAGCGGCTGGTCGTGCGCGATCGCGGTCACGAGGCCGTAGCGATCCTCGACGAGCACGGCTACCCAATGATCGCCCAGGCCCTCAACGCGCGACTGAACTATGCCTCCAAGCAGGCCGACGGCATCTGGGGTACCGCGATCAAGATGGCCAAATGCCTACGCGGACGCAACGTTCGCCAGTGGGTAGCCCCGACCGACGGCCAGGATCAGCGGCCCGAGCTGGACCTGGACTCCTACATCCGCAACGGCGAAACCCTCTACTGCCTCTCCCGCGAAGGTGTCGGCTCAGTCGGTCCCCTGGTGGCTGCGCTGACGATGGCCGCGACCAAGACCGCCGAGGCCATCGCCACCGCATCGCCAGGCGGTCGACTCCCGATGCCCATGCTGTGCGCGCTCGACGAAGCGGCCAACGTCGTGCGCTGGCCCGATCTACCGAAGCTGTACTCACACTTCGGTTCACGCGGAATCATCATCATGACGATCCTGCAATCGTGGTCCCAGGGCATCGGCGTGTTCGGCGAGCGGCCGATGAAGCTGCTCGAATCGTCGTCGAACATCTACATCTACGGCGGCAACGTCCGTGAAGCGGCCTACCTCGACAACCTCACCAAGCTGACCGGCCAATACGAGCGACTGGCACGCAACGTCTCCGACTCCAGCGGCGGCGGCAAGGGCGGCGGGAACCATTCAGTGTCACGCCACGTCACCCGCGAGAACATCTTCAACCCCAGTGACCTCGCAGCCTGGCCACGCGGCCGCCTGTTGCTGTTCTCCGCCGGCAACCAACCCACGATCCTGAAAACCGTGCCGTGGTGGGAAAAGCCATACGCGAACCTCATCAAACAGTCGCTCGCCGAGTACAGCCCCGACGCGCCGCCAGTCGCGGCGGTCGCCACCCCGGTTCACGCCGAAGGAGCACACCGATGACCGACGATCTGTTCCTGGACGAAGAGTTCGACGACGTTACCGCCGTCGAAGACTACGACGACGCCAGCGGGGAAAGCGCAGCCGAAGAGGCAGAGGCGGCCCCGGAACCGGAGTTCACCTCGGTGTACGAGTTCGTCGAGACCCACCTGGTGTTTCTCTACGCTCGCAAACTCTCCCACAAACAAGACCGCCGGTGGTGCCCCCGTTGGTTCGAGCACCCCGAAGCGGTCTCACGGCTCGAAGCGCTCTGGCGCGCATACGAATCGCTGCGGTTAGACCCCGGAACCGGAATGAGCGTGTGGTGGCGCGATCACGCAGACCACCACATGCCGGCACTGTTCGCTCCCGACGGAGCGTTCGAGGGGTGTTCGGTTGACCGCGGCCACAGCACCGACCTCGCAGCTACAGCACTTCCCACCGAAGAGATGGACGACCTGAACCTCCGATTGGCCATGAGCACCCTCGCCCCCGAAACCGTCAGCTAAGGAGCCCCGATGGAAGAGCACGACAACGAAACCCGCGAGATCGAACAGACAATGGAGCGTGCCCTGGCTGTCGCCATCGCACACGGCTCCTCGTTGGTGGAGTCCTGGTCAAAGCAGATGACCAAACAGCGCAATCGAAAAGCTCAGAGCGCCGACACCGACAATCTCAAAGCGCCCGAAGAGGCGGCAGACGACCTGGGGCGAACTGCCGCCAAGGTGGAACATCGCGCCCGCACCGATCTTGCGAAAGGCCGGCCAGACGCCACCTTCTGGCTCACCGCAAGCCCCGACGCGCTCGTCGAGAAGTTCCGCGCCGAAGCCGCCGAGAAAGACCCCTTCCGGGACCTCGACCCGCGCCGCCTCGGCGATCGTTCCTACGACCGGCAATGGGCACAAAGCACCAGGGGCACCGCAGTCGTGGGCGTGCTCGACCTCTCACACCGATACGCCGACGAGGCTGTCGTAGCGGCCAACGTCCGCGACAACCTCTGCGAGCAGATCCGGGATTTCGGCCTCGACCCCGACGAACTCATGCGCATGGACCCCACAGAAGCCGGCCGCCGCTACGAACAGGCACTGGGTGCAACCCTGTACGGCCCAGACAATCCCGCGGACTTCGGCCGGGACAACTCCGCTCATCCGTCGATGACGCACGACGGGAGCGACAGCATCGATCGCGATGGCGCCCAGGTCGCCGCACTGCTCTCCCAAGCACAAGTGGCCGATGATCGGGCCGCCACAGCTGAACACAACGCCGAGATCGCGGCCGAGCGGGCCGACTCGCTCGACCGGCCAGCACCACGTGAGCGGTCTGGAGTAGCACCCGCGCCGGTGACGGCATTGCCGCAGTCCTATCCGCCGCCGCCCGCAGCACCCCAGATGAGCAGAGCCGAACGAGTCGGCTCTGCAAGCCCAACCGCACCGGGCCGAGCCGCTGCTACTGCCGCCCGAGATCACCCCACCAACCCCCGCGCCGCAGTCGCCTCGGCACCGCGTAATCAGGCCCGCGCCAAGACAAGTGGCGGCAAGAGCGCAGATCGCCAACGCGCACGCGGAATGTGAACCCACCCAACCAACCAGAGGAGACAACGATGACCACATTCGACCCCACCCACCTGCTTGCCGAGATCGAAGCCGAGGACGCCGCCGAAGCACAAGCCCTCGCCGAACGGCAACGACGACGCCGCGAAGCCCTCGAACCCGCTGCCCGGCTGGCCGCCGAGATCGAAGCCACCCGCACCGAATTCCTCGAGGCCGACCGCCGGCGGCTCGCCGAACTAGCCCAGCTGGTCAAGGACGCAAAGAAGAACGGCGCTCCCTCCGCCAAACTCGATCTCCTCAGCGTCGCACCGCTGACCACCCAGGCCGGAACCCGGCGAGGACGCACGAGCGGTCCTCGCCGGTCACGCCGCACCGCGACCACTGAACCCTCGATGACTCAGTCCAGCTCGCCGGCACCGGATGATCAGGCGCTGGCGGAAGTGCGGATCGCGGGCTGAGAACCGCTTCACCGGATGTGGTCAGGCCGGTGTCACCGACAGGTGGCACCGGCCTGCGGGGTCCGCCCTCGGTACTCTGCCGCACTCGGAGTCGCTTCAACCGAGCGGTTGAGATCCGCGTCGTCAGTCACGGGTAGGCAACGCCCTGGGCTACGAAAATCGCCTCAAGCAGATTCTGGTTCGTGGCCTCGGCGATGCGCTTATCGATGCCTTCGACGGTGAGATCTAGCGCCCGAAGAGAGCCGTCGACCTTGGCGATGGCAAGGCAGCGACGGACCCGATCGGAATGATCCTGCGCGTAGCGCGACAGCGCCGCCCACTTGGCCGAGGTGTCGGCGAGATCGAATCTGTGGGGGTCGACGATGTCCATGACGTACTCACCGTCCCCGTCGTCGTGCCAGAACAGGAAGTCTGGGTGCATCAACTGGTGCTTGTCGCCGAAGACGTACGGCACCGCGAGGGCATGGCGCCCCGACGACGGGTTCCGGTACCACCCGACGAGAGTCTCGGAAGTCAGTTCGGCGTCGAGAACTTCCTTCTCCCACGACGACCCCGATGTGTCTACTGGGAATCCGCCGGCGTTCGGCATTCGGTCCGGCACGACGTACAGGTGGGACGGGTAGATGTCGATCGGCTCGAGTTTTTCTCCGCGGACCCTCTCCGTGGCTGCGGGGTACACGTCACGGACCTCGACCGTCGTCGGGAGCATCGGTGATGATCCCAGATGCCACAGCGGCTCAATCTGATTGCGGACAGGCCGAGGCTTTGCCGACACCTTGGTGGCGTGCTGCTGTCGCCAGTTGTCGATGAGTGCAGCCGCCTGTTCCTCGATAAGGGTCTTGAAGCCGAGGTCCGCCATAGCGACGAGACGTGCGCTGGCATCGATTTCGTCTTCGCCGCGATCGCACAGGTCATTGAAGTACCAGTTAGCAGACCCATCGGGTAGTAGACGCTTGGCCCTCCGGAAGTAACCCTCCAGGTCGCGCTCGTTCGTGGGAGTGTCGGACTGCCCCACGCTCTGCATTAGCATCTCGCCGTACGCGACCATCGTGGTGCTGATGGTCAGCGACATGATGTCGGCGACCTTTGCATCGATGTCGCTGCTGCGCTGACCATCTGCCGCACGCATCTGATCGACGATCCACTGCTTGGCCTTGGCTGATCCCCGCTCGATGATCCCGTATTCGGTCAGGACCGCGGCCAGCCGCATCAGCTGGGCAGTCCTGGAGCTGAACGAGGCCTTCTGCCTCGTGTATGACGGCAGCGTGTCGAGCATCTCGAACACTTCGGCGGGCACGTCGGCCGACTTCTCGCAGACAACAGGGGCGACGACGACGTCGACCTTGACGGTCTCATCCTCAGTCAGCGCGTTCACGACGCGGGCGACGTGTTCGGTGCGGAAGCCGGGCAGGTAGGCGACGACTTCGTTGAGGCGGTCGTCACCACCGTCTACACGCTTGGCTAGCGGCGTGCGTACCAGTCGGCCGATCAGCTGGGCGATCTCGGTGTAGCTGTCCTTGTTCTGGAACGAGATCATCACCTCGGCACGCGGACAGTCCCAGCCGGTAGTCAGCGCGGACTTGAACAGCACGACGCGGAGCTGGTCGTCATCGGAGATGGCCTCGGGCGCCCGGTACCGGATGGTCTTGTCTCCCACCCGGTAGGGGCCGTGATCGCCGAAAGCGTGGGCGATCGCGTAATCCGAGAGCGCCGGCCACGTAGATTCCAGGACCGCGAGAATCTCGGCGAGACGCGCTTCTTCCTTCGCCGCAGATAGGCCCTGCTCGACCTGGACTACGAGCAAGGGCTCGACCAGGCGGTCGCCGGTAATCTCGTGGTGCTTGTGCCACGCAGCATCCGCCGCTTTCAAGTCCTCCACTGCCATGGCCAGCATCGTGTTGTCCGCGGCCTGCGACTCTCCCAGGCTGCGCAGCAGGATGCGATCCTTGAGTAGCCCGGACTCTCGGACGTCGCCGGCAGCGACATCGACTCGGCGCATGATGCGATCAGTGGCCTCCATCGCAGCTCTGAACCGATCCGGGGTGGCCGAGATACCCAGGACGATCGGAGCGGGCGGCTGCACGCCGCCGATGTTCGTGGGGCCACCGCTGACGATTGTCCCTGCGATTGACTTGCGGTCGGTGTTCTTAGTCCCCGAGCCCCGGTGCGCCTCGTCCCAGATGACGAGGAAGTATTCACCGCGTTCACGTACTGTGTTGGCGATCATGTCCCAGGCGCCGAAGGTCCTCTTCTCGTTCTGCGTTCCGTCGGCTCGGACGGCGTGCAGCGTCGAGTTCTTCTGCATCGCCTGGATGTGGACGAAGTAGATGTAGCCCGCTTCGAGCGTGCGTTCGTCGAGTTCCGACAGCCGGCGGATGCGGTTGATGTCGATGGTTCCGCCAGAGGCCTGGGTGATCTTGCTGATGGTCTGCGCGTTGAGAGAAGGGTCGTCGGTGATCCAGAGGACGGTCATGTTCGGTATCGGTTCTCGGGTCGGAGTGCCCGCGAAGATGCCTTCCAGCACCGCTGTGGCGACCACGGTCTTGCCGGCGCCGGTGGGCGCTGTCAGCCCCACAGCCGTGCGCTCTCGGTAGTCACGCCATGCTGCCCGGGCTCTGTCCAAGCTGGTGAGCACGTCCTCCACTGCTTTGCTCTGGTACGACTCGAGTGTGAACTTCACCGTGCACCACCCGTGATGTTGATGGTGTAGTTCGAGAGGTAATCCCCATACAGCTGCACGGTCTCGATCCCGACCGGGATCTTCTCTACAGCTGCTTGGTATTCGGCCTCCGAGTCGGTGATGATGAACACAACAGCCGGAGATGCACCAGCGGTCGCAAACTTGGTGACTGCCTCGGCGAACGAGGTCAGCACGTCGGTGTCGAACAGCACCCCGTAAGCCGTTGTGAGAGCCCATCCCTCTGCAGGGATCTCGTCGATGCGAGGGCCTCGCGCACCGCCTTCGAGCCACATCAAGGGCGCGACCGACTCGAACTCGTGACCACGGCGCACCGAGCTGGGATCGAGGTAGCTCAGTTCGAACATCTCAACGTTCGCATCCAGTCCGTCCGAGTAGACAGAAGCATCAGGGCGTTCGCCTGTGACCACTGTCGAAATACGTGGGCGACATACGTGCTCGAACACACCACGAGACTCCCACTGCGGGTCACCGGGGTGGAGGCCAGACTTGCGCAATTTCTTCGCTTCTGCTGCACCAACCTCGTTATTGGTTACGAGAATCGCTTGACGGGCGCCCCCGTCTTCCTGGTTGAGCCGTACGACCGCTTCCACGGTGGTCCCCGACCCTCCAAAATAGTCCAGAATTACAGCATCTTTGGGTGCTGCCATCCTGAACCACCGCATTAGCACCTCATAGTCCTTGGGAAAAGGAAATCGCTTATCCCCGAGCACTGCTTCAAGTCTATTGGTCCCGGTGCGTCGATCGCGATAAAAGGAAGGGCTTGCAAGAGAGTACATTTGCTCGCGCAGTAGACGTTTTCGAGTCGGAACGCGGTCGCCATCAAAAATAATTCGACCGGATGCTATGAGCTCATCCATCTTCTCGCGACCAACCGACCAGCCATTCTTCGGCGGATCATATTTCCGCCCGGTTGCAGGATCGGTGAGGACGTAGCGCAGATTTTGCCTGTATAGAGAGTTTGCAAGGTCGCCCTCGAGGTAGACTTCGCCTTCGTCGTCGACGTGATTGAACCGACGAACACCAGGCGGAAGATCTTTTCCTTCGGTGCGGATGAACTCACGAAGCAAACTCTCCGCTTCTTTTTGGGTCTTGCCCGAATCGATCGCCTCACGCGCTATGCGTAGCATTTCTGGCGCCAAAGGCTTGGGGTCAAGAAACCGTCCCACTTGGTTAGCGTCTCGACCGTAGATCAGCATGTAGTCGAGCCCGCCTCCATGGTGCCGACTTAGCGCTGACACTCCTCCCTGCCAGGCAACGTTCATAATGAAGTTCTGATCCCCAAACACCTGATCCATGAGCATTCGGAGCCGATGGTGCTCATCGTCCCCAATGGCGGCGATGATGACTCCGGTGGGCTTCAGCAGATCGCGAGCGATCAGGAGTCGACGCTCCATGAACGACAACCACTTCGACGACTTCGCTCGGTCGCTCTTGTCGACGTAGCGGTCGTTGTAGATCCAGCCGTCGTTACCGGTGTTATATGGCGGGTCGATGTAGATCAGATCAACCTTGCCGCGGTGGGTGGACCGCAGCGCTTGCAGTGCGTGGAAGTTCTCACCGTTGATCACGACGTGCCACGGCGCGTCGACTGGACCGTTTGCGATGCGCTCGATCGATCTCAGACCTGGGTATATCGGTTCGCCAAACTCACGGACGACGATCAACTCTGATACGGGGCGTTCGCCGCCGTCGCCGCTCAGCACGGCTACTTCACGACTGCGGTCCGTGAAGCACTCGACGATCCAGGCGTCGATGGAGGACTCATCGCGCAGCGCGACGCGGATACCTTTGCGGATGGGATGGTCTGGAAGGCGGACCGACTCGGGCAGGTGCCGATCGAAGACGAGTCCGAACCTGCGTGAGCCACGCAAGAGCTCGACCTCGTGGGCGAGACGTGCACGTAGAGTCTCGTCCTCGACACGCGAAATGAGTTGATCCAGGACGTTGGACTCGTCAGGCATCTCGTCCCTTCCAGCGTGCATGAGGCGGCGGGTGACGTCAGATGAGAAGCCTATGATGCACCGCGGCGGGGGAAGTACCGGGGTATCGAGCAGTGTTCAGGGACCTGCGGACAAGCTTGCTAGAGGCTAGCTGGGTTCATCGGCCGCGATCATTTCTCAGACGAGGCCCATAGCCAGGTACGGGGGTGGCGGCCGCAGGCGCTTGGCCGCGCACGACCGCCACTGCATCACGTGTCCGCACCGCACTCGCGCTGGCATCGCCCACGAACTGTCGTGCCGTGGCCTCTAGCGACTCGTTGATCCGGCGAGCCTGGCGAGCATGCCCCTGAGCAGCCATCGCCTCGCTGATCGCCTTACTGGCGGCCAGCACCTGCTTCATCGCGGCAAGCCATAGCAGCGTGGTGTCGTCGCGGCTGGCGGCCAGCATGGTTGCGGCGACGCGGCGGGCCGACGTGTACGACCGGACCGCTTGAGGTTGGGTGGGGCGGCGGTGGCCAGACACTGCACCTAGCGCGTCGGCGAGCTGGTTCAGACTTTGAGCCTGTTCACCCGAGAGACCGCGTGCGGCTGCGCCGACAGCGCCGGCGGTGTCGGCGGCCGCCGCGTGCCATGCGCGGGAATGCGGGTCGCTGATCGACGTCACAGTGCGCTGCCAGCGGCGAGCGTCGTCTTGCAGCCTGCGCGTAGTCGGGTTGTCGTCGGCGCGTGCCGCCGATGCACGATTGATGCGTGACCATGCGGCGGACGCGAGGGAGCGGTGATTGTCGCTGGTGGGCCAGTGCTGACGGAGGTCTTTGAGGGCCAGGCCGCCACCGAGGTAGCTAGCGTTGCGCCAGATCTCTTTTCCGTCAGCGCCTCTCGCGATCCTGGTGTGCAAGGCGACCACGTACCCGGTGACCTCCGTCGTGGAGCCCTTGGCGTAACGGGGTCGGGCGAGCACGTCGGGATGGTTACGCAGCGCCTGGGCGTAGTCCGCTTCGGTGGCCGCAGACTGGGCCAGCGGAGTGAGGATCGCACGCAGCTGCGTCGCCACCTCGGCGCTCGGAGTGTCGCGCTGGGCGTCGGCCTCGTACTGCTGCGGTGCCGTCGGTCCGCGCGGTGTCGTGGCGCGTTCGTCTGCGTGGTCCCAGGCCGAGAGCGCGTCGGCGCGGGAGTTGGCGTCGTCGATCCATCCTTCGCGGAGGCGAGGGAGTGAGAGGTCTTCGGCGAGTTTCTTGCCGCCGTGCATGACCGGCTGGCCGTGCTTGTTGGCGTACTCGCTGGCCGGCAACCCGACGCTGAATCCGGTGACGGCGCGAGGATCGGTCTTGTCGTAGCGTGCAGCTCGAATGACCAGTCCGTCGGCGCGCACTAGGCGCACGAACTCGGCTTCACTCTCGGCGGCGGACGCCGCAGCACGTACCCGTCGCGCCAGAGTGACCGACGGCGACTCAGCGATCCGCGGTTCGCGCACGACGTTGCCCTTGGCGTCGAGCTGGGGCTTGGTTGCACCGTCCTGGGCGTGTGCACGGCCGCGACTGGCCATGTCGTTGTTGTAGCTAGACAGCACTTCGAGGCCGTACTTCACTTCGAGTTCGCGGGCGACCCGCTGCGCGCGGGCGAAGTCACCTTCGTTACCCCCGCGAGTGGGATGCGGCCGCCACTTGGCGACCACGCTGCCGTCGTCACGAACTCGGGATGCGGCGATGTGAATGTGGTCGCCGTTGTTCTTCGTCAGGCCGTGACGAATGGCCACCCAGCGAGAGTCAGCGGCCTTCGGATCGTCAAACCCCATGCCCTCCATGAAGTCATGCACGATCGCCGACCAGGTCGCATCGTCGAGCGCGTCGACGTCGGGAGGCAGCGACAACGAGCAATGCCAAACGTTCTCATCGCGAGTCGCTTCAGCGATCGCAGCACTGCCTTTGACGCCACGCTCCTGGGCGGCCTTCAACGCGGCGGCGTCGCGGCGGGTGACCTCGGTACCGAACACCACCCGCGCCTCATCGAGAGCATGACCGAGCTCGTAGGCGTGTTCGCGGTTCATCTCCGCGCCCGCACCACCAGCAGCGAACACGCTGCGTGAGGATGCGGCCACCACATGCGGATTGAAGTGCTCGTTGGCCTTGCCCGGACCTGCCAAGTACATGACCAAACCCTGCATCCGCGCACCCGACGAGATCGCCGGCATGATCGGCATCAGACAGTCCAGCCTTCGCCCTCGGCGGAAGTAATCGGCCCGCTCGGTCGTTCCTCGTTGGAGGTCGGGGAGTGGTGCTGACTCGCGGGAAACGACACCGCGAACACTTCGCCGAATGCGTCGCGGACCCGGTCCGCCGTGCGCAGCACCGCGTTCACCGCGGGTTCGAAGTCGGGCGGGATGTCCTTGTCGGTGTTGGCATGCCGCGCGATCTGGTTCATGTTGACCGCGATGCCCGACAGCAGGTTGCGAATCCCGGTCGCTTCCTTCCACGCCGCCAACTTCTCGGCGTGATTGATGCCGACGCCGGCCTCGGCATTGGCCGCGCGAGCCATCAGAAACTCTTGCACCGAACCGAATCCCGCATCCTCGGCCCGATTGAGCAACTCCTGCTTCTCAGTAGCCGTGACCTTGATGATGATCCGATCATCTCGACCGCCCGGATGGTTGCGCCGCCGACGCCGCAGGAACGCACCAGGCGAGTCTTCACTCCGACTCATCGGCGTCTCCTCTCTGCGTCTTTCCGGCCCCACGGGGCCGTCCGCCCAGCGCAGCGACCCCACGCCGTGGGGACCGTTCGTTTCTCACCGTACCGACGACAGGGACGGTGAGCAAGGGTTTAGGGCACCTAAACCATAGCTTGCTCCCGCGAGACGGGGGCTTTTCGGTGTAAGCGCGCGTGCGCGCGGGGGTACCGAGTCCACGCGCAGCGTGGTCGCTCCCCGCCGACGTTGGCGGCGTCATTATCGAAGGGGTTAAGAAACTTCGGCCTGGACAGGGCCCAGCGGCGCCTGCGTCATGTCGTCGGCCGGCCCCGGGACCGGAGACACAAGCGACGCAGTTCATAAACAGTCAGTCGCCGACACTTTTCAACGACCGCGAAAGTGTTGGGCCACAATCGTTCGTTATGTCGGCTCCCTCACCCGTTCCGTCCCGCTGGGATCGTTTCAAGGCCCGCTCCAAGACCGTGTTGCTGCACGTGTGGCGCTGGGAGCCTCCGTGGTTGATTAGAGAGATCCTCATCGTTGGCCTGATATCCGCAGTGGTCCTCGTCGCCACTGCGCTCATTGATGACCGTCGTGCAGAGACGGACCGCGCCATCGCCTCGCAACAGAACGCGAAGGCGGAACGCTTAGAGAATCTTCGATTCGTTCGTGAACGATCCAATCCGGACCCGGCCACAGCACGCCCGTTCAACAACCTCGACCTTGTGGGCCAGAACCTGGCTGGCCTGACCATGACCAACGCAGACCTCCAGATGGCACTTCTCCGCGGCGCGATGCTCACCAACGTGGATCTCGTGAACGCGAACCTTCGCTGGGCAGTTCTGAACAGCGCGAGCCTCAGCAGCGCGAACCTCACCGGCGCGAACCTCACCGGCGCTTACCTCCGCTACGCGACCCTCCACTCCACATTCCTCGGACGCGCGAATCTCGCCTACGCGAACCTCGAACGCGCAAACCTCACAGGAGCGAACCTCACAGACGCGAACCTCGAGCGCGCAAACCTCACCGGAGCGAACCTCAACGCCGCGGACCTCACGAGAGCGGACCTCAGCAGCGCGAACCTCAGCAGCGCGACGCTCACCGGTGTCTGTTGGAGCTCTGACACTAAGTGGCCCAGCAACGTTTCGCCGCCGCCTCCCCGACCGACACAATGCTTGCGATGACGAGTAGCTACCGCGACTGACCGCCTTGGTCGCACACCGGCGACCGGTGAGGTGCGTGGGACGCCGCTGGGACAGCGGCCCACCCGACGCACGCTGGTGGCGAAACGTCGGCGGGGGACAGCGGTGGCCTAGGGTCCTGGTTGCGCAGCGCGCCCGGCACCAGGAGGTGTCGGAGGAGGTCCGTAAAGTGCATGCATGGTTGCGCCGACTACCTCGACTGACGATCTGTATCTGCCGCTGGCTTTCTCGATGTACTCCACACCGGGGCCTACGCGGTACTGGCCGGCGCGGGTGTGTCGATGGGAGCAAAGCTGCCCACCGCGTGGGACATCGTTGTCGATCTCGCACAACAACTCTGCCGACCAGACGACCCCGGCCGGGCGGAGTTGCTGACGCCCGCCAATGTCGAAGACTGGTACGTCGTAAGCGAGCACATGAACACAGAAGAAGACCAGTGGATTGCACCTGTCGCTCAACGGCTCAGCGACGATCCCGCCCGGCTTGCCCCGCTGCAATCTCTGGCCACCGAGGTACCCGACGATAGGCGAGATCCGACGTTGCCAGTCGCGCTCGCCGGCGCACAGACCTACTTCCATCTCAGCGCCAACCGAATCGCCGACTCATACGTCGGGGTGGGAGTCGCGACCGTCATGCCGCAGGAACTATGGCTCGACGAATCTAAGCCAGGTGCTGTGCGTATCTAACCCACCTGACCGCGAGGCGGCCTCGGCGGTTCACCGCTCGTACCCGCCGCCGGGACGCCGTCCGTAGGTGCCTGGACTCCGAACCCATGGGCGGTAGGTCGTAGGAGTAGCGCCGGCTACCGGGGCCTGCCGGGACGTACCCCGGCTGGCGATCCGGGCCGCCCGCTGGGCGTCGGTCTCACGCTCGGCCGAGGCGGGGTGCGGTGGTGTGAGTGGTTCGGCGATCCGCGCGAACACCGGGACCATGGTGTCGGGGACGGGCTCGAATGTGCCGCGGTCGGGGTGGGAGAGCATGGCGGCGTTGACCCACTGTTGCGGTGTGACGCGGCCGTAGTCGAGGCGGTAGCCGGCATCGGCGGCGAGCTGGGACATGAACACCTTGACCGCGCGGCCGTTGCCTTCGCGGTAGGGGTGGCCCATGTTGATCGAGGCGTAGACGGTGGCGGCCTCGACGGCGAACCCACCGTGGTCCAGGCCGGTCCAGTCGACGGCGGCGATGTGGTCGCGGGCGTGGTCGAGGTAGCGGCCGATCTGGTTCGGGTCAGCGAACGGCAGGCCGTCTTTGCTCAACGGATAGGTGCGCGGTACGCCGGCCCACTCGTAGATCGGGGAGAACAACGCGGCGTGGATGGCGTGTAGATGCTCGGCGTCGTAGGTGCGGGCGATCGGGATCTGCCCGTCGACGATCATCGCTTCGCGGTGCGCGGTGATGGTGTACTCGGCCGCGGCGAGCGCATCGGGATCGGTGATGCCGAGTTTGTTGGCCAACACGGTGGTGCCAGGGATGAACGTGGCGTCCCAGTCCTCCTGTGCGGTCCTCACCCTCACCTTCCAGACACGACGACGGCACCACCTCAACGAGGCGGTGCCGTGGTGAACAACTACACGGTTTGTGTGTGCGCGGTCAGCTGAGGGCGTGTGCCGCTCGCGAGCTTGTCGCCATGGCGACGGCTTCGGCGATGACTTCGGCGTCGGTCAGTTCGCCGCGCGCCGAGCGAGTGAGCAGGTCGATGTCGGCGCGTTGCGGGTCCCACCCCTCGAGGACGTTGTTGTCGATTGCCTGCACGACACCCCGGACCTGGGTGTCGGTGAGGCCGGCGAACAACTCGGGCCAGCGGGTGATCCATCGTGACTCGATCATTGCCGCACCTGCCTTTCCTGGATGTCGCGTCGTACTCAGTTTACCGATCATCGACCCTCCCCATAGTGGGGACGGTTCTCTCGACCTCGGGAGTGTGTGATCAGAACAGGGCGATTTGGTCGCGGGCGGCGAGTTCGGCGGCGCGTTGGTGGGCTTGGTCGGCGGCGCGTTTGACGGTGGCCTCGGGTAGGGCGAGGTCGTGGGCGATGTCGGCCCAGCTGCGGCCGTGCTCGCGCATGTCGGCGGCGAGGTCCTGGATCTCGCGGTCCTGGGCGTCGGGGTCGTCGTCAGTCATGGGCGTGCCAGGCCTTTCGCTGTCAGATGCGGGCGAGGGTGTCGCGGATGGCCAGCCATCGGGTTTCGGCGGCTTGCTGGTGTGCGGTGAGGGCCGTCCAGTGGCCGGCGAGTTCGGCGGTGGGGCGTTCGGCGGTTGCTTGGGTCATGCGGGCCAGTAGTGCGCGGTAGCCGCGGCGGTACCAGCCGTCGATGAGGGCGGCGGCGAGGTGGGGCAGGTCGGCGCTGTCGGCGACGGGGCGGCCGTGCCGCGGGGAGGCGATCTCGAGCATGACGCTACGGGTGCGGGTGGTGAGTCCCCGATCGGCAAACCGCGCATTGACCAGAACGGGTGTGGCGGGACTGCCTTCGTCGAGCAACGCAACGACGGTGTCGAACACGTCCTGGTGCACGGGACTGAGGAACACCACGCTGCCGGCCGGAAGCACTGTGCTGACGGTGCCGGCGTCGCGGTCGGCACGGGACCCGATCAGCGCCTCGACGACCTGGCGGGCCCGGGCCGGTGGCGCCCACAACAGGGCGGTGAGCATGTCCAGCTCCAGGGCGAGGGTGTTGTCGACCTCGGCGGTGTCGTCGCCGACAGCACCGGTTAGGGTGAGGTCATCACCGGCGGTGACGGTTTCCAGTTCAGGTAGCGGTGTGATCGCGGTGGCCGGCGGCTGCGGCACATCAGAGGGTGCGACCTCGAGTTTGTCGGCCATGACGATCACCTGCTGTCTCCTTGTTCGTATCGGCGGGGTTAGGCGACGTCGCGGCCGACGCCGGTGAGGTCTTCGTGTGCCCACTGTTCGCATTGGGCGGCCAGTTCGGCGAGCTCGTCGCCGTAGCGGGGATCGCCCTCGGCGTAGGCCCGTTCGGACTTGGCCCAATAGGCCACGGCACGCTGCGCGTAGTCGGCGGTGTTGGTGTTGATCATGACGAGGAGTCCTGTTCTCTTCACGCCGCGGCCGCGAGCGCCTTGACCCGACCGGGGCGGAATCCAGACCAGTGTTCACTGCCGGCCACCACGACGGGGGCTTGCAGGTAGCCCAGGCTCATCACGTAGTCACGCGCGGCGTCGTCGGTGCTGATGTCGACCACCTGATAGGTCAGGCCCTGCTTGTCGAGGGCTTTGTAGGTGGCGTTGCACTGCACGCACGCGGGCTTGGTGTAGACGGTGATCGTGGTGTTCTCGCTCATGGTGTCGGCCCTTCTCTGGTGTGGTCGCGAGTGCTTGTCTGTGTGTCTATTGTATCGCGTATTGCGTTGTCGCGCAACCTATTTGGCCTGTCCACAGCCGGTTTTCAGGGTGTCTGGTGGTGGTGCCTTTTCTGATATCTGCCGCCCATTCGCCCGGCCGGGGGGTGTCAATGGAGTGCAGGGGAGAAGTCGCCGCGAAATTAGCGGCGCCGAGCGCAGCGAGGCAGAGTGCGTGGCGAGTTGTTGCCGAAACGGATTTGACGCGGTCCGGTTGGGCGCCATGACAATTCGGCAGGTCAGGCAAAGCCCCGCACGGCGAGGGAAGTGCGCGACTACCGCGCTGCGAGAAGTGTTCCGGTGATGGGTGTCTGGCGGATACACGCAGACAGGGGGAGGGGGACGGCTGCGTGCAGGGGGTTCTGCCGTCTCCCCTCCCATCCTGTGAGAGCGGCTTCTGGGTGCGGCAACCCAGGGACACCGCGTTAGCCACGCTAACAAAGTGTGGATTCACTCGCGTGAGGATTTCGCTATTGCGTCGCGGAATCGTCGCGCACGCCAGCTCGGGTGGCGCAAAGGGGTGAGGAGAGACGGCTACGGATAAACGGGGTGTCCTGCCGTCTCCCCTCGGGGGAGATTCATCTCGGTTGTGTGGCAACTTGAGAATGAATGCGCGAACACGATAGCAAAGTCCGGGTTTGCTGTCTGTGTTGGTGGTGCGCGTGTCGGGGTGACACGCGGTGCTCGGGTCCGGGCGGCTGACGGGTGGCGGTGGGCGCGTAGCGCCCTGCGGTGTTGCGGGTTCGATGCCCGCAGCACCCGACCCGCCCCGCCTGCGCGGGGTGGGTCCGGGCTCGGTGGTTAGACCGCTTCGGCGGTGTCGGTGGTGGTGTCGGCGCGGCGGTGGCCCTGGATTTCGGGGTAGGGCACCGTGTGACGAATCATGCGGCCGCCGAAGGGTGCTGGTGTTTCGACGCTGACGGTCTTTCTGTTGGTGCGCAGCACGGGCGTCCATCCGTGGTGGCGGATCTTGACCAGGTCACCGGCGTGGATGGTGGCGGGGTTGTAGTCGCCGGCCTGGCCGTCGGCGATCTGCTGGGCGCGGATGCCCTGCCAGTAGGTGATCTGGTCGGCGCGTTCGGCCATGCGGTCGATGAGGCGTTCGCGGTACTCGCCGCTGGCGGCGGTGGTCTTCTCCACGTGCTTGACGCCTCGGCCGTCGGTGAACAGGGTTCGGGTGTGTCCGTCGAGGGCGCGTTGATCGGCGCGCTGCTCGGCTTCGAGTTTCTGGATCCGGCTCGCGACGGTGACCGGCTTGTACCGGAGTTCGGTGGTGCGGGCGGCGGATTCGGCGCGGTTGGTGGCGTGGTTGGCGTCACGGTCGGCGGCCACGGCTTTACCGAGCGCGTTGTGGGCGCGGTCGATCGCACGGCGGTGCCGGCCTTCGCTGTGATGCCCAAGCTTGACCGGCTCGCCTCCCGGGGGCAGCGCGGCCGTTGCGCGTTGCTCGGCGGTCCACGCGGCCTCGGCGGCGGCGGCGCGGCGGTCGGCTTTGTTCTCGAGTGCGGCGACCCGGTCGGCTTGGCGGGCGGCTCGGTCGGCTTCTGCTTGGGCGGGGTCGCGGTGTGCCCGGTCGATTTCGACGGTGACGGTGTGACCGGCTTCCTCGAGGGCGCGGGCGGCGCGGGTGATCTTGTGCTCGTTGGGTTGGCGGTCGCGGCTGGACTGAATACCCATCAATCCGAGCGAGCGGAACCAGCGAAAACCGTTCGCCCGCAGTATTTCGTAGGTGCCGTCACCGCGAATCATGCCGTCGGCGAGGGTGCCGTCAGCGGCGGTGTGGGTGATCGTGATCTCGGTCATGGTGTGGTTTCTCCTTCAGTGTGTGGGCAGGGTTTAGGCGGTGGTGTGGGTGGTGAGGTCGGCCAGGCGCAGCGCGGCGGCGATAGCGGTCCCGGCGTCGTTGATGCGGTAGGTGGAGATGTGTTCGCCTCGGTGGATCAGGCCGCGATCCTCGGGCAGGGCCAGCAGGCAGAACTGGCCGCTGTGCAGGCGGTTGTAGTCGAGGGTCTCGACGTCGACGGCGGCGAGCAGTTCGCGCAGGTGCTCGTTGTCGGCCAGGAGTTCGCGGGTGACCGTGCGGACGGCGTCGGGGGAGTAGTGGCGTTCGACGTTGACCCCGTCGCAGCCGTAGCGGACCATCTCGGGTAACTCGGTCGGGTTGATGGCTACGAGCTGGTCGGGCAGTGTGTCGTAGCTGTCGGTCATGCCGTTGAACGAGGCGGAGCGGAAGCCGTCGACCACCGTTTTGACTTCGGATTCGCGGGGGCCGTCGGTCCAGGAGACGCCGATCCATGCCGAGCCGGTACCCCGACCCTGGCGCAAGGAGAACTTCACGCCGGGCCAGCTCGCCCGCAGAGTCTTGCGCATGATGGCGGCGGTCTCTTTGGTGCTGTAGCTGACGGTCATTGGTGACCCCTCCCGTTGTGAGTGCTGGTTTGCGTTTGCACTGGCCATCTCTTTGCCGGAGGGAGTGGACTGCAAGGGAGGAAGTGAAAAAGTCATCCGGGGCGCAGCCCTGCAAACCCGTAGGGCGGGTTAGTTTTTCACGCCCTTGCGGGCCGCGACTGGAGGTAAGAGAATGCGGCAGGGCAACGCAAACCAACTCAGCCCGAAGGGCTCAGGGCGCGGCGTAGCCGCTCCGATTAGGTGACGGCGCAGCCGGCAGACAGACCGCAACCCGTCGGGGCCGGCGACCTCACGTTCGCGGGCGTGGGCACACCGGCCGCACGTGGCAGGCGTGGTGATTGTGCGGGAGCTCCGCGGGTCCGGGAGGCCCGAAGGTGCAGCAGGCACTTAGGGGTGTTCCCCGTAAAGGGGCGGTGCAGATATGCGCGGTGGGATCATTCCTAGCCCTAGCAGTGCTAGTGCGGGCGGGCCGCAGCGACTGATCTTGACTCTGTCCCAAGCTGGGACAGTTCTACTCCTATTGCCCTTCTAACGTGATCCACGTCACTGAAATCGGATACCGGTGCCACACCGCAACTTCCACAACGTCGGAGATCATATGACCGCCACTCTGAACCAGCCTTCCCCTTCGATCGAGCGCGAGGGCGTCCCGCACTACCGCATGTTCATCGGGGGCCAGTGGGTCGACACCGATGACCACTACGAGGTGATCAGTCCCGCCGACGAATCGCTGGTCGCGACCGTCGCCAAGGCCACCACCGATCACGTCGACGCAGCGGTCGCTGCGGCGAAAGCCGCCTTCGATGCCGGCGTATGGCGCGACAGGCCGCCCGTGGAACGGGCCGCACTGCTCGACGTCGTCGCCGGGAAGCTCGCCGACCGGATGGACGAACTCGCACTGCTGAACAGCCGCGAAACCGGCATCCCCGTCCGCGCCTCTGCCGGTATCGCCGTGGGTTTCCCACTCATGCACATCCAGCACTACGCGGAGCTGACCCGAACCTACGAGTGGACGCGGCCGCAAGCGATCGGCGGTGTTGTCCTGCACACCGGCTTCATCCAGAAGGAGCCGGTGGGCGTCTGCGCCGGCATCGTCCCGTGGAACTTTCCCGGTCTTGTCACGGTGTGGAAGTCGATCCCTGCAATCGCCGCCGGCAATAGCGTGGTGATCAAGACCGACGAGAAGACTCCAACGTTCGCACTCGAACTGGCGCAGATCCTCAGCGACGCAGGGCTGCCCGACGGCGTCTTCAACGTCGTAGTAGGCGACGGTCCCGTCGTCGGTGACCACCTCGTCGGTCATCCTGACGTGCGCCTCGTCTCCTTCACCGGCTCGACAGCGACCGGTCGCCGGGTCATGGCGACCGCATCCAAGACCGTCAAGCGAGTGTTGCTTGAGCTCGGCGGCAAGGGCCCAAACATCATCCTCGATGACGCCGACCTCGACACCGCAATCGACGGCTCGATCTACGCCTTTCTGTTGCACGCCGGTCAAGCCTGCGAGTCGGGTACCCGTCTGCTGGTGCCCAGCGCACGCAAGGATGAAATCGTCGAGCGGTTGACCGCCCGGATCGCGACGCTCAAGCAGGGCGATCCCACCGATCCGACAACTGATGTGGGGCCGCTGATGAGCCAGGCGCAGAAAGATCGCGTGCTCAACTACATCGACTCCGGACGCGCTGAGGGCGGCACTGTCGTTGCCGGCGGCGGCGTGCCGGAAGGCCCCGAGTTCGAGAAGGGTTATTGGGTTGCACCGACCGTGTTCGTCGACGTCGAAAACTCGATGAAGATCGCTTGTGAGGAGATCTTCGGGCCGGTGCTGTCCGTGCTCACTTACGACTCAGTTGACGAGGCCGTCAAGATCGCCAATGACACTGAATACGGCCTGTCCGCGGGCGTGTGGAGCCGGTCCATCTCAACGGCCCTGGAGGTGGCCGGCCGACTCGAAGCCGGGTCGGTGTGGATCAACGACTGGCACAACATTTCCCAGGTGATGCCTTTCGGCGGTTACAAGCAGTCGGGCACCGGCCGTGAACTGGGGCCTGATGCGCTCGACGAGTTCACCCAGGACAAGGCGATCACCGTCGATCTGTCCGGCGGCGTCGAGAACCGGGCCTATGGCCTGGTGCTCGGCACCCCGAACGAGTCCTAGCTCGCATCTCCCGGGCCGCCAAGGACACCCCAGACGGTACGCGACGAGACCCGCTCGGCAGCGCCGGGCGGGTCTCGTCTGTCACAACATCAGGCGTGGATACCGTAGGTCGAGATCTTGCGGTAAAGAGACGAACGCGATATGCCGAGACTTTCCGCCGCGCGCAGTCGATTGCCGCCATTCTCGTTGAGCGCCGTGACGATCGCGTCCCGCTCCACGGTCTCGATCGTGGTGAGGGACCGACGGGGTGTCGACTGGAGCGACGCCGGGAAATCCGAGATCCCGATCGTGCCGACGGGACGCACGCGAAGCGCGTGCCGCAAGGCCGCCACCAGTTCGGTTACGTTTGCCGGCCAGTGGTACCTGCGGAGGGCTCGGATCGCTGCAGCGTCGACGTCCACGGTGCGGCTCGGTGCGAGTTGTGTCAGCTGGAATTGGATGATGTCCGGGATGTCGTCGGGGTGGTGGCGGAGCGCGGGGATCTCGACGGCGCCATGAAGGTTTTCGGCGATCTTGCTGCGTGTGGTCCAGTCGGAGTTGGCGCGGCCGGTGGCCACGATCCAGCGGGCGGGGTAGCCCACCTGGTCCTTGGCTATCGCTTCGGCCGTTGCTGCGTCGTCGGCAGCCGACATCGTGTCGACGTTGAGCAGGGCCACGCTCGTCGCCGCTGAACCCAGGGCAGTCCGTAAGTCGTCGAGCACGGACGGGGCGGTAGCGTCGACGGCCGCGAACTGCGCAAGCGGATTCTTCTGCAAATGCGCGCCGCGGGCCACTGTGGCGCGGCCACTGCCGGGTTCACCCAGGATCAAGGCATTGGTGCTGGTAGCGGCAAGGGTGGCAACCTCGGTGCGGTGTCGACGCCAGACCTCTGATCGCCCGGCGACACCGGGCATGGTCGGGTCGAGTCGCCGCGCGGCCGGGGCGGGCTGCTCGTAGTGGATCGGCTCCACCTCGAGGATCACACCGGCGGCCTCGATTCCGTCCTCGACGAGAGTCCTCCGGATCATCGCCGTGAGACCAGACGGGAGGACGAGCTTGACCCGGTCTCGCGACATCGGCGCTAGCATCGAATTGGCTTCCTCGCGCAGATACGCCTCGTCGACGGGGTCGAGCAGCTTGGCGCCGATCTCGTTGGACATAAACACACCGCAACCGAGGGAGAACACTGCCACTCGTGGTCGGCGGCAAGCGGCCAGGAATGCGGAGAGAATCAGTTGTTGTTTCGCAGACCCGGTGACCTTGAGTGACTCCTGGATGTCCCGCGCGGCCCGAATCGCGAGCTGACGCATGAGAGGGTTGGCATCCTTGGCGAGGCTACTGATGTCAATGAGGCCTTCCAAACGACCGGTGAGCGGATTGTGGATCGGGGCGCCCGCGCAGGTGAAGTGCCGGATAGACGACTTGAAGTGGTCGTCGCCGTGCACGTAAACGGCCATGCCGGTCTCAATGGCGGTGCCGACCCCGTTCGTGCCAACGATGCTCTCTGAGTAATCAAAACCCGGCGAAAAGCAGGCGGCCTCGAAGTGCTTCTTGAGGCTCCGGTCGACGTCACGACGCAGCATCACCTGAGCACGTTCGTCGGTGAGGGCGATGCCGAGCGGCATCCCGGCCAGGTCATCGTGCAGCTTGTTCAACACTGGCACCGCGCACTGCACCATTCGGCGCTGCAAGTCCAGGTCCTCGACGTAGATGCTCCGCATACCGCGGCCCTCGGGAGTCAGGCCTGCGGCCTTCGACCTATTCCAGGATTGCGTGATCAGCGCCGGGACGGCGTGCTTCTCCGCCGAATTCTTACCATTGATCCGATGGCTCATGATCGTCTCCGCTTCTGGGCCACCTGTCGCCGCGCGCTCACGGCACGGGCGACAGGTGGCGTACGTCACAGTCTAGGTGTTCCCCCAGCAGGCATCGCGTAGAGACCCTCGGCTACACCAGGTCGTCGATGACCGTCACTGTGGCGCCCCCCGTGGCGTAGTTGGGGATGTCGGCGACCGCCGCTTGGCCCTCGGGGGAGGCCATCCCCGAGGTGAGGTCCTCGGTCGTGGCGAAAGTCAGGACCGCCACGGCGTAATGCTCGGGTCGGGTGTCGTCCAGTGTCGAGCAGCGTCCCGCATGCCAGCGCACGACCCCGGGAATCCGATCAGCAAGGGGCTTGTGGTTGTTCACGTAGTGCGCATCGAAAGCGGCCGGGTCGGTCGGGTGGCCGTAGGAGACGATGAGATGGGGCATGATGTCCTTCGGAATGGAATGGGTACCGACGCGACCCCGGGGCGGTAGTCGCGGGGTCGCGTCGGCGACTCGTGTGGCGCGGAACCAATCAGGAATTCGGATCGTGGACGACGACGCCACGGATGTTCTTGCCCGCGCGCAGGTCCTCGTAGCCCTTGTTCACGTCCTCCAGGCTGTAGCGCTGGGTGATCAGCTCATCGAGCTTGAGCTCGCCGGCGTTCCACATACGGAGCAGTTTGACAATGTCGTACTGCGGGTTGGACGACCCGAACAGTGTGCCCTTGATGGTCTTCTCCATCAGGGTCAATTCCGAGCCGGAGACATGGACGGTCAGCTTGGCGGGATCGGCGAGGCCGGTGACGACGACGGTGCCGCCCTTACCAACCACATTGAAGGCGTCCGTGACGACCTGCTCATCCACGGTGCCCACCAGAATCAACGCCTGATCGGCCCCCTGGCCCCAACTGAGCTCGTTGACAGCCTTCGCGGCCTCCTCCGCCGTGGCGAAGGCATGGGTGGCACCGAACTTCATCGCCGTGTCGCGCTTGAGGGCGATCGGGTCCACCACCACCACGTACTTGGCGCCGGACTTCACGGCTCCCTGCACAGCGTTGATCCCCAGCCCGCCGATGCCGTAGATCACGGTGATGTCGCCGGCGCGCACGTTGCCCGCGTGGGCGGCGGTGCCCCAACCCGACGGGACTCCACACCCGACTAGCACAGCGGTTTCGAGCGGAAGCCACTCGTCGACCTTGACCACCGAGTGCTGGCTGATTGTGGCGCGTTCCGCGAAGGTGCCGAGCATGCACATCGAGCCGAAATCTTCGCCATTGGCCGAGAATCGGAATCCGCCGTCGGGGAAGCGGCCTTCGATGATCGTCGCGCCGAGGTCGCACAGGTTGGAGCGACCGGTGGCACAGTAGCGGCAGGTGCCGCAGTTCGGGATGAAGCTGCACACGACATGATCACCGGGCTTGACCTTGGTCACACCGGCGCCCACCTCTTCGATGACGCCGGAGCCTTCGTGGCCACCGACGATGGGGTAGCGGGGGGGAAGGTCGCCGTCGGTCAGATGCAGGTCCGAGTGGCACAGGCCGGCCGCGGTGTACTTGATGAGCACCTCGCCGGGGCCGGGCTTGGCGAGGTCGAGTTCCATGATCTCGAAGGGCTTGCCGGGCTCGAGCAGTACAGCTGCCTTGGTCTTCATGATGTCTCCTTTTTGTAATTTGCGGATAGTGGGCAACGGGCGGATAGAGGGCGGCGCTGCGCGTCTGAGCGCCGGGTGGTCGTCAGACCTCTTCTGCGAGCAGATCACCGAGCGCTTGGTCGATCTGCGGCATGTAGGTGGGAGATACGGCGAACAGGGCCAGGTGGCCCAAGACGTCGTTGATCACCCGGAGCTCGCTGTTCTTGATCAGTTCTTGCTCGGGCGCGCAGTCGCGCGGCGGGAACAGCTGATCCTCGTCGATCGGTAGGACATACACCTTTGCTGTGATGCGTCCGAGCGCGGCCGCTAGGTCGCCGTCTGTGTGTCGCGCGACGTCACCGCGCTGCCACGCCCATGATTGCGTGAGCAGATTGTTGGGATCGTGCGCGGTGAAGGCCGGTACCAAGAACCCGGCGAGGAACTCTGCCTGGCTCTCGAAATCGAAGGCGCGCCAGACCTCTTGCTTCCAGAACTCTGTGGACAGACCCACGACGCCCCAGATGTGAGCTTCACGGGTGAGGCCGTCGACCACGTCGGCGTTGGATGAGTACTCCCCGCCGTTCCATGCTGGGTCGGACTGTTTGGCTTCCTGCATCAGCTGTGCGATGAGAAAGTCGCCGGGTGTGTTCTGGGCGGTCGCCGCTATAGGAGCTGCCCGAAGTACCTTGTCCGGGTACCTCACTGCCCACTCGTACGTCTGCTGCCCGCCCATGGAGCCACCGACCACGAGGGCTAGCTTCTCGATGCCGAAGTGCTCGCGCAGCAGGCGCTCTTGTGCGACGACGTTGTCACCGATGCTCACGTTCGGGAACTTTGACATCGCGATGCCTGCGTTTGCGCCGTCCGCGTTGTGGGGCGAGACCGACAGTCCGCTGCCGATCTGATTGACGGCGACGATGAAGTATTTTTCCGGGTTCAGCGCGTGGTCGGGGCCGATGTACATGTCCCGCCAGGTCTGGTGCGTACCCGAATACCACGTCGGGATCAGGATCGCGTTGTCCTTGGCCGCGTTGAGGGTGCCGAAGGTCGCCACGGCAAGGATGGTGTCGGGTATCACGCCACCGTTTTCGAGCGCGAGCTTGCCGATGCTGACGAGGTCGTAGTCGCCATGAAATTCATTGCTGTAGAAGGGGTTGTCGATCATGCTGGTCTCCTCGGTGTGAGGCACGTGGTTGGAAAGGTCGACACCTGGGTCAGGCGTCAGCTGAACTGGAAGCTGCTGTATCCGTTGGCTGCTTCCTTTTCGGTGCGCTCGGCGAAATCTCCGACACCGAGGTAGGACAGGACCCGGCCGTGTGGCTTGCCCGGCACGTTCGCTCCGTTCCACCACGAGTTCGTCTTGGCAAGCAGGGTCGCTTGCGTCACGGCGTCGTGCTGCTCGACCCATGCGGCCTCGCCCTCTGCGGTCGGTTCGACGATTCGGTGGCCCTCGTCCCGCATGTGAGTGATCAGACCGGTGATCCATTCGGTCTGCTGCTGCAAGCAGGTGGGCATGTTGCACAACGCAGCCGCGGGCGCGAGCGGGATGCCCGTCGCCAGCAGATTCGGGTAGCCGTGAATCGCCAGGCCATAGGTGGTGCTGATCTCGCGGTTCCACTGCTCGGCCAACGACCGCCCGTTCCGCCCCTTCGGGTCGAGTCGTGACAGTGCACCAGAGCCGGCGTCGAAACCGGTGGCCATGAGGATCACGTCCACTTCGTGCACTGTGCCGTCAGCGAGTCGGATACCCTCCGGCACGATCCGCCGAATGGGGTTGTCGGCCACTCCGATCGCCTCGACGTTGGGACGAAGGTATGCCTCGTAATAGCCGCGTTCGAGTGGCACCCGGTGGGTACCGAATCCGAAGTCGTCGGGTCCGGGAACAAGCAGCTCGATCAGACGAGGATCGTGCTGCAGGCGCGCTTCGATCTTGGCGCGCACGAACGACGAGACGAACTTGCTGACTTCCTCGTCGAAGAACATTGAAAGGAAGGAGGCAAGCCACAGTTTGAGCGAGCCGTCGGCATACAACTCTTCCAAGTACGCCTCGCGATCCTCGGGAGCGAGATCATCGAAGTCTTTGGTGAAGTCATACGCGAAACCAGCGACTGTCGTTCCCACGGTGTCCCGGGTCTGCTCGTACCGAGAGTGGTACTCGGCCACGTCCTCGGCGGTGTAGTCCGGATTCTTCATGGGTAGCGTGAATTGCGGGGAGCGGATGAAAACTTTGAGCTGTTCCACCTCGGGTGCGATCGTCTGGATCACCTGGATGCCCGTGGCCCCGGTTCCGATCACCGCGACGCGCTTGCCGGCCAGCTCGACCTTCTCAGCGGGCCACCGCGAGGTGTGAAAGATCTGACCGGTGAAGTCGTCCTGGCCGTCAAAGAGATTGGTCAGTGGTGCGGAGAGCATTCCGGCGCAGGACACCAGGAACTGGGTGTCGATGACCTCGCCCTGGTCGGTACGCACTGTCCAGCGCCCGGTCTCGTCGTTGTACTCGGCGCTTTCGATCGTGGTGTTGAAGCTGTAGTCGTCGCGAACGCCCATCTTGTCCATGGCGTACGCGAACCACTGGACAATCTCATCCCGCCCTGGGAACTTCTGACTCCAGCTCCAGCCCTTGTACAGGTCCTCGTCGAACAGGTACTGGTAGATGTAACCCTCGGAGTCGAAGCGGGCGCCGGGGTACCGATTCCAGTGCCACGTCCCGCCGACGTCGCTACCGGCGTCGTAGGCACGGACGTTGAGTCCGGCTTGCTTGAGTTGATAGGTCTGATAGATACCGCCGACGCCGGCGCCGATGACGACCGCGTCGAGTGTGGTGTTACTCATGATCATCTTCCTGTTGCGTGAAACACAGTGACCTCAGTCTCATGATCTGCACCACATTCGACTGTCCCACGATGGGACACTTCGGATTCCGTGCAAGGGAGTGCTGTGGGGAGGACCCTCCCCGAAGGCCACCCGGACGCTGAGTCATCGACTGCACGAAGCAGCGGGTTCGACCATGTGCTGAGAACTGACGTGGCGGCTGGTCCCGCACCGATCCACACCGCTGTACGCAGCCAACATCTGGGCGAGTGGTGCCTTCTGCGACCGACTACTTGCCGAATATCAGAGTCGTGCACCAGATCCGGCCAAATGTGTCGTGGCAGTCGCATCCTGTTCCTGGCGTTTACCGCCCAAACTCCGGAGAGAGAGTCATGTAACCCACGGACCCGTTTTTGAGTCGCTGAACTACGAGCTTCGCAAGGGCCGAGACAGGGGAGATGTGCTGGATGGCGGCGTCGCGGTTTACAACTACTGTGTCCGGCCATCTGCGAATCGAGAACCGCTTCGCCGGGCAATGTGTGAGAGAACGCGGCAAGTCTGGCGGTGACATGTTTGAACCCCGGACGACCGTCGGAGGGCGTGACTTACAACAAGCAGCTGGACAACCTCACAGGGACCGCCGCTCCAAAGAAACGGTCTTCGCGAGAATTGCACCGACACAACTCAGTTCGTGTATCGACAGGGAGCGATCCTCCTATGCCGGGCAAGGTCCTCCACCGCCCAGGCGCAGCACCTCGACGATGGCCGTCCTCCTGCGGCCGCACGGGCGTGTGTGGTCGGTGTGCCCCGCAGGAGGTTTCAAAGATCAGTTGACCTGGCGTGCGTGTCCGTCCCAGTACGGGGTGCGGAGTTTGAACTTCTGCAGCTTTCCGGTGGCGGTGCGGGCAAGGTCGCGACGGAACTCCACTGAGGTTGGCGCCTTATATCCCGCCAAGTGTTGCTTGCACCAACCGATCAGCTCCGCTTCGGTGTCCTGGCCAGCTTGCGCATTCGGGTGCAGCACCACCAGCGCCTTGATCGTCTCGCCCCACTTCTCGCTCGGTACTGCGATCACTGCGACCTCAGCTACCGCGGGGTGGGAGAACAGGCAGTCTTCGACCTCGATTGAGGACACGTTCTCGCCACCGGTGATGATCACGTCCTTCTTCCGATCGGCGATGGTCAGATACCCGTCGTCGCCGATCGCGCCACCGTCGCCGGTATGGAACCAGCCGCCAGCCAGAGCTTTCTCGGTTTCCTCAGGTTGCCCCCAATACCCCTCCATCACCACGTTGGAGCGGGCTAGCACCTCTCCCGCACCCTCGCCGTCCTCGGACTCTTCGGTGCGCAGGCGAACCCCGAGTGCGGGGGCGCCTGCCCGGGTCAGCTTGGTGGCTCGTGCCTCAGGATCGAGATCGTCCCACTCAGCACGCATCCGATTGATGGTCAACAGCGGAGACGTTTCGGTGAGGCCGTAGATTTGGATGAACTCCCACCCCAGCTCCCGCTCAACACGAGCGACGGTCTTGGTCGGTGGTGGCGCGCCGGCCATGATGATCCGGACCCGGTCCCGGCCCGGGATCTCTCCGTCCCAGGTCTGTGCCGCCTCGAGGACCGCAGCAGCAACCGCCGGCGCCGCACAGAGCACTGTCACCCCGTGATCGCGGATTCGGCGCAGGATCTCGGCGCCGTCGATTTTCCTCAGGATGATGTGCTGGGCACCGACCCCAGTCATCGCGAACGGTTGACCCCAACCGTTGGCGTGAAACGTTGGCAGGGTGTGCAGGTACACGTCCCGGTCGCTGATCCCGGCGTGGAGCCCGAACGTGACGGCATTGACCCAGATGTTGCGGTGGGTTATCTGCACACCCTTGGGGCGGGCGGTGGTCCCAGAGGTGTAATTGATGGTGGCGGTTGCCGATTCATCTGATTCCCAAGGTCGTGGGACCGTGTCGGGGGCAGCGTAGAGGTCGGTGTCCGAACCGAGAATGAATTTGTACTCACAATCGATATCCTTGAGCGAATCCTCGAGCTCCGGGTCGATGTAGAGCACGCGGGCCCCGCAGTCTTCGACGATGAACCGCACTTCATCTGGCCGCAGCCGGAAGTTCACCGGCACCAGCACTCGTCCCGACCCGCAGACTCCAAAGAACGAGGTCAGCAGCCGGGCCGAGTTGTGGCTGACGATCGCGACTCGGTCTCCAGTCCGAATGCCGAGTTCGTCGAGTTTGGCGGCTTGGCGGCGGGCTAAGTCCGCGATCTCAGTGTAGGTCAGTGCACCTTGGCTTGGTGCGGGCTGGTTGGGTTCGTCGACCACCCCGACCCGGTCCCCGTAGACGATCGCCGCGCGGTCGAGGAAATCGTTGACACTAAACGGGACAAACACAACTTCTCCTACTTATTAGACACGTGGCTCGCTGCTTCGATCCTCTGAAGACCTGAGTCCGCCGGGGGGGTTTTCTACGCTGCAACGCAGTGACCTCAGTCTCGTGACGCACAACACAGATGACTGTCCCATGATGGGACACTGCGAACTGGTGTCTCGGAGTCAGTTGTGGAATGACACCAATCCCAGAACCCCGCGACCTCACACGAGCATGGATCAGTGCGCCGAAGCCCAGGCCCATGCGCGCGAGGCCAGCGCCAGCGTCGACGTCCTCGGCGGTCTGTAATCCCGTAGCTGGCAGAGTGTGGCGGTTTGAGTACCCAGCCGACGATCTCAGCCGATGGCCGGCGCCGATCGTCGGCTGGGGTTTTGCCGAACTCGACCACTTGATACCCGACACCCGTCAATGATCGCCGAATGCCTAGCTCTCTGTCCTGTCGTCGAACACCGGCATCAACGCCGCCTCATGGACGGCCCCGAATTAACTCGTCGACCTTATAGGATCACTACGAACGCATCCGGACAAAGAGCCCGATTCGTTGGCGTCGACGGGAGCATTAAATGGGGGCTATCAGTTGATCGCCTCAGTCGTCACCCTTGTTCGCGCTAGACCCAACTCAGCGTGCGGTAAAACCGCCGTCGATTACGAGTTCACTACCAGTGACCCACCGTGCCTCATCGGACGCGAGGTAGACGGCTCCCCAGGCGATGTCGCTCGGATCTCCAGTTCCGAGTGGATGAAGTGCTTCAATTGCTGGGCGTGCCTCCGCAGGATCGGCGCCGGTCGACTCCACGAATCGATCGACCATTTTTGTGAAGATGAATCCGGGATGAATCGAATTCACGCGTATCCGATCAGGGGCGTAGTAAAGCGCATCATTCTTGCTCATCAATCGGACAGCACCCTTGGATGCGTGATAGGGCGGGATATCACCACCTCCGACCAGTCCGTATACCGAGGAGACGTTGATGATGCTCCCTGCACCTGACTTTCGGATATACGGGATCGCGTGCTTTGTGCAGAGAAATACGCCCGTGGCGTTTATTGCCATAACTCGCTCCCATTCAGAAAGCTCCAACTCGTCGGTCGGCTTGTTCGCTCCCTCGACCCCTGCATTGTTCACAATGGTGTCAATGTGCCCATTCTTTTCCGCAACCTTTGCAAGGGCACTCTTGACGCTCTGTTCGTCGGCGACGTCACAGTGAAACGCGATCGCGGCGGGGCCTATCTCTTTCGCCATTGCTGCAGCGCGGTCCCCGTCACGGTCCAGCAAAGCGACAGCAGCCCCCTCTTCTGCGAATCGTGCTGATATCGCGGCGCCGAGTCCTCCTGCAGCGCCGGTAATGACAGCTGACTTTCCTTGCAACCGCATATGAAACTTCCCTTCGTGGATTGGCTATCTTCTGGATCTGATCGAACATGGAGCGTAGTGGCCAGATCCCAGCGGGATCGGGTGGATGGGTGGGGATGGGAACGAGGATGCCACGACTGCCAGGGCGATAGGCGTAAGGTTGATCCCGTCAGTTCTACGACTGGATTTCGTTTCGACTCAAAGCGACCGACATATCGCCGCTGGCGAATCGTGTAGCACCGGTAATGAATTCGCTCTCATCACTCTCGTTACGGCTCAGGCTAGCAGCTTCGGATCGCTGCCAATTGGTATTATGACGAGCGTCGCGACTCGCCAAGGCGGCGAGACATGTGCAATTTACTGTCGTTTAATTGACTCCGGCAAAGCCCGGAGGCACCAGAGGCTGTTCTCAAATCTGGACGACAAATTAGCGATCAGGTCACACGCTAGGACTTGTGGACGTTCCGATGACAAGCGCATCAATCTGGCGCACTCATGACTGCCTTCTTCCTACTGAACACGTGGCCTCTTCGTTCTAGTGGTGTAGACCACATGTTGAGTGTCCCAGTTTGGGACAGGTAGTGACCCAGGGGTTTGCCGGTTCAGCTTCGAATGCAGCGCGTGTGCGACGGGCTTTCGCCATACCTACTTCCTTCGGCATGCGCTCGAGCCCGATCCCTTTGCAGACGGCACCGGCAACGACGGCCGGCATCACATCATCGACGGGGCTCGGCGATGGCTGCCAACCACACCGGCCTCGCAATCACCCCTGAGCTCCTGCGCGACGCCGAATTCACCTGCGGCGAAAGCCTAAGAACGCTGGAAGGCGCGGGTGCCGCCGCGGGGCAGCCGCGGAATCGCCCCCGCGAGGCCAACCCAGGCGGGGTCGAACCGGTCGCGCGTGAGCCACACCCGCAGTATTGCTTGCGAGTGATATTGCTCCAAGGTAATATCAATGGGTGTTGATCGACTGGTCGAGCGAGTTCGACGACTACCTGACCCGGTTGGAGGAGTCGGCTGCGGCGGGTAACGCCGTGGATCGGTTGCGGCTGGATCTGCTGCTGGCCGAGTTGCAGGTGCTCGCCGATCTCGAGGAGGCGCCGGTGGTGGAATCGGCGACGCTCAAGCGGGTGCGGCAGTCGAAGCGGTATGTGGTGTGGCGGGTGTCGCACCCGTACCGCGAGGGCGTGGCGGTGCGGCTGATCGTGTGGTTCCCCGACGAGGAGCATGTGGTGGTGGCTCTGTTCTCCGGGGACAAGGCGCGCATGGGTGATGTGTTCTACGACAGCGTCGGCCCTCGCGCGGATGTCGCGATCGAGGCGTGGAAACGGCAAACCGAGACTGAGAGAGGTGAGGGCTGATGAGTGAGGAGAAGCGGGCCACGTTCCGGCGCGGCAACGAGCGGATCGCGGAGCTGTTGGGCGATCCCGATACCGCGGCGCGGGTCGAGACGATCCAAGCGGAGATGGCCCAGGCCGACAGGGCGCACGCGATGGGGTTGGCGGCGATCCGCCGCGCTGCGCAGCTGACCCAGACCGAGCTGGCCCAGCGCATGGGTATCAAACAGGCTGCGGTGTCGGGGTTGGAGGCGCGGGAGGACCTGTTGCTGTCGACGCTGGCCAACTACCTGGCCGCCGCCGGCGCCACCGACGTCACCATCACAGCCCGACTGGGTGACCGCACCGTCGAGGTTGCCCTGCCTGCGCAACTGGTGGACGGGGCATGAGGGGAGTGGCTGGTCGAGGATTGGTTGGCCGGTAGCCGATGAGGTCGTTCGATTTCTGGACCGACTCTGCCGGAGTGCCCGAGTACAGCATCCGGCGAGCCGCCTTGGGGGCAATTTACGATGCCGCCGATGCCGGCCCTACAAGATTGTCACCACTGCGACTACGCCCACCTTGACCGAGCTGGGATTCGTGAATCACGCTCATGGACAATGGGTGCTCGATGTGCTGGTCATGCCGCGACCAGTTGCACCACGTCGATACGTTCGACCCAGTGATTTCCGTACACTTCCGTCACTGGAGACAAAATACAAAGTCGCACAGTCCAATTAGCGCTAAGTATCTTATGTGTCATTCATCGGACTACCAGGACAGCCGAGACGGTGGTGAGGCTTGGATGGCCCGGCCCTTCCAGGTGACCTGGGATCGGGTGCGCCGCGTCCAGTTGCCCCACTGACCTCGACCGAGAGTTGCCAGCTCATGGTGACGGTGGTGCCGTGGGGTCCAGAGGTGAGTGCGTGGGTGTCGCTGAGGGCGGTGATGAGGGCCAGTCCGCGGCCGCGGAAGCGCTGTGACGGGCTGGGGTCCCAGGTGCCGGTATCGGTAACGGTGATCTCGAGGGCGCCATTAGTTGTTCGGCCGTGCACGGTGACGGCACCAGGCTCGGCACGGTGATTGTAGGCGTGTTCGGTGGCGTTGGCGACCGCTTCGTAGACGGCCAGGACGATGTCGGCGCGGCGTTCGGGGCCGGCATCGATGCGTGCTGTCATCCATAGGGTGAACACTTGCCGGAGTTGATGGGCGGCCTCGGCGGTGGCCTCGACAGTGCGTACGAAGTCATCGGTGGAGTCGCCATCGAGGTGGTGTGATGAGTCCACGCCGTCGTGTTTACCCAGTCGGGGTTCCGCCCATTCCGGTGGGGTCGGTCATGGACGTGACTGCGTGGTCCAGGGAAGGGTAGAGGACGATCGTCTGATCCAGGCCCATCAGTGTCAGCGGCCGAGACGTTGCGGGTGCGGCGGCCACCACCCCGAACAGCCCGGTCGGTGCGATCGCCTCGTGCGCGGCGACGAGCGCAGCCATGCCCGCCGACGCCAAAAAGTCCGTGGTGGTCAGATCAATGATCAGGCCGCGCGGTTGGCCGTTCAGCGCGTTCGACACTGCCTCAGACAACTGTGGTGCGGTGAGAACATCGATGCTGCCGTCGACAGTGAGGATCACCAGTTCCTCGTGCTGGGCGGAGACGATAGTCATCAACGCCCGCCCGGCGTTGTCTCCGTTGCCCTCAACGAACACAGCATTGGGGTTGTCTGCCTGCACTGGTGACTCTCGCTTTCGCGCAGGGGCCACCCACCTGCTGTGACCCGGTCCCGACCAACGACATGACGACGGCAACCTTCTGCACCGGCCTACCTAATTCTGTCATGGGTCGGCTGCCAGACAACGATGCGATCGCCGTCCAGATGGGGCGCCTGCCGCCGCGCCGAGGCTATCGAGAGACCAGGGGAAGTTCGTAAGCGCAAACCGCGCCGCAGGGATGTGCCTAGTTGGTCTGATCGTCGATGGCGGCCTCGGCGGCGTTGCGTTTGACAGACTCGATCCCGTTCTTCGCCGATGCCTTCGACTCGTATGCTTCGCTGGCGGCGATGATCTCGCCGTTGGCGGCTTTGAGTCGGAATCGGAATTTGCCGGCCTTGTCGGTGAACAGTTCGAATTTCGCGGACATCGGGGTTCCTCTCGATCGGGTGTGGCGCAGTCATTACACACCTACTTGTGTCGATGTGGGGCACGCTTGGCTGTGTGCCACTGACTCGGGCACCGCCGATTGTGGAAGTGGCCGCGTCGGCGCCGACTGCTGGCGGGGTGGGTTGACCATTGGTCGTGCTCAGCTCATGAGCCCGTTCCGTGGGTGGCGTCGTGCACGAACGCGAGGAGTTGTTCGATGGCGTCGGAGGCCTCGGGGATGTTTTTCATGATCCAGTTGTGGAACATGCCCCGATACTCGTGGAGGTCTACACGCACCCCGGCGCGCTGACCGAGCTCGGCGATACGGCGGGCGTCAGGGAGCAGGATGTCGCGGTGGCCGATGAACACCGAAATCGGTGGGCTGCCTGCGATGTCGGCGAAGGCAGGACTGATGTCCGGATCGTCGAGGGCACGTCCGGCCGCATACCAGTGACCGGCTTGTCGCAATCCGGTCACGCCGAGTTCCGGGTCGACTGGATCGATCCGCAGCGAATCTGGGTCGTCGGTTGCCAGATCGATCCAGGGCGAGAAGAGGGCGATCGCCGCGGGCTGGTCCTGCCCCCGTTCGCGGAGGTGTCTGGTGAGCGTCAGTGCCAGCGTTCCGCCCGCGGAATCACCGAAAACGAGCCGGCGGTTGGGCGGGGTTGTGGTCATGACGCGGGTGTAAGCGCTTTCGACCATCCTGGTGATCTCGGGGTGGGCGTGTTGGGGAGCCAGCGGATACATCGGCATGGTGTACCGGCATCCAAGGCGCTCGGCGATCCGGGCAGCAACCGCCAGTGATGCGGCTCGGGCGATTCGACGATTCGACGAACCCGCCGCCATGCATGTGGAACACGTGCAGAGCGCCGGGCACCGCCGACCGGGGCGTGATGGTGAACGTCGGGTGACCATCGATGTCGACTCGCTCGACACCAAACCGTCGGGTCAGCCAACTGGGCGGACGCGCACGCCGCGGATCTTGGTGGACAGAGAGGTGGTCGCGCATCGACTTTGGGTCGGCATAGAACTTCTTGTTGCGCCGCAACCAAAGACTGGCAATCATCAGGCGCCCTTGTATCGAGGTCACAGTCAGTCTCCATGCCGAGCCGAGAGGAATGACGTTCGGTGTGCCACGTCCATCGATCGTAGCGACCAGGAGCCGGGGTCCATACGACCTTCGAAACGGCAGACTCACACACTCGGAATGCTCCGACGTTGGTGCGCCCCCCCGTAATTCCGGCCCGCCGATGGCGCGCAGGTCGCGTCGTCGCAGCATATGAGCGTTCCTCGCCTCAGCTAGGCTGCTACAGCATGACCTCTCGTGACTCGCTGTCGCTGCTCGGTGACCGGCCTGCTCGTCGGATACGAGACAATGGGCTGTTCCTGGCGTGTATGGCCCTGTTCGCAGTGTTCTTCGTGGGCATGGCCGTGTCCGGGTGGCAGGTCTACAACGACGAGCAGATCACGCACGGCGGCTCGGGGCAGGTGTCGTTCCTCGGGTACTTCTTGACCGGTGACTTCATCGAAGCCACGTTCGAGAACTGGGAATCTGAGTTCCTTCAGATGGCGATGTACGTGGTGCTTACCGCGTTCCTTGTGCAACGCGGATCCTCAGAATCCAAACCCGTCGATGACGATGCACCTCAAGACGCAGACCCCCGCGAGAAGTCCGATCGGTCCGAGCTTGTCAAGATGTCTGTGTAAGAACGTGACTCCTGGGTTTCCTGTGGTTGCTGGTTGGGTCTAGTTGAGGTGGGGTTCGATGCGGTCGGGGTAGGCCAGGGCTAGTTGCCCGAGGGCCT